>JAHBXN010000004.1:0-300000 GCA_019636475.1 Phycisphaerae bacterium | reverse complement strand
AATGCATCGACGCCGAATGCCCGAAGCCATGCTCCGCGGCAACAGCAAGATCGATGCCCTCCTCCGCGCTCCGGACCCGCGCGACCGGCAAAACCGGCATGAGTTGTTCCGTCCAGATCAGGGGATGCTCCACCGGCACATCCATCACGGCCAATCTGACACTGTCAGGCACGCGCAAGCCGATCTCCGCGAGTATCGCGCCGGCGTTCTTGCCGATCCACTTTCGATTAATAACGCCGGGCTTGCGCGGCCCGCGTGTCTCTTCGAAAATCACTCGCTCAATCGCTCGGATCTGCGGTGGCGTCAGGATGACAGCCCCGCTGGCGCCCATCGATTTCAGAAACCGGTCCGCCACCGATTCGACGACGAAAACCTCCTTCTCATCCGTGCAGATCACATTATTGTCAAACGAAGCGCCGCATACGACATCCCGCCCTGCCTTGTCCACGTCCGCCGTCTCGTCCACCACGACGGGCGGATTCCCGGGACCCGCGCAGATCGCCCGCTTTCCGCTGGCCATCGCCGCCTTGACCACGCCGGGCCCGCCTGTGACGACGAGGAGGCGAACACCCTTGTGTCGCATCAGTTCCTGAGCGCTTTGGATCGTCGGCTCGGACATCGCGGTCACGACATTCGGCGGACCGCCGGCGCGAATAATGGCTTCGTTGATCAGCCCCACGTTCCGACATGACACATTCTTGGCATTGGGATGCACATTGAATACGATCGAATTGCCCGCGGATACCATGCCGATCGTATTGCAGATGATCGTCGATGTCGGATTCGTCGTCGGAGTGATCGCCGCGATGACGCCGAACGGCGCCCGCTCCATCAATGTCAGGCCGTGGTCACCACTGACGGCACGAGGCTCAAGCACTTCGGGCCCCGGAGTCTTCCGCGTAACAAGCCGATTCTTGACGATCTTGTCTTCGGCGCGGCCGAGTCCCGTTTCCGCCTGCGCATCGCGCGCCAGGGATTCGGCATGCGACATCATCGATTCGCGGATCGACGCAACGATTGCCTTGCGCTGCTCCAGCCCCAACTGGCTGAATGCCTCAAAAGCCCGTCTCGCGGCCGCAACGCATTCGTCAATCGTGCAGAACACGCCAGGCGGCAGTTCTCCGCCGCGAGCGAGAGCCTCGGACGCGGAGGGCGACAGCCGCGGCGATGCATCCGGCGAGGCGGCCGATCGGCCCGGTGTCGCCGAATGCGATGGCGTCGCGCCACTGGCGGAGGCGCCGCCAAGCTTTTCGGCGACGCTCCGTGCGATGAGCTCGATCTGGGCATCGCTCAGGTTCGACAAATCTGAAACTCCGATTACGCGCGACGCAAATCGCGATCCGGCATCAACCGATGCACAGCCGCGGGACAGACCGCACCGTCAGTCTCGACTGTGCGATCCCCCCGAACCCGCTACTTAATCCTCGCTCTTGAGGTACTTCGTTTCTCCGTGGATCTCCCACTGATCAACGATCGCCATTACGACCGCATCGACCGGACGCTTGTCGGTGGCAACTGTCTGACGCGCGCTGGATCCCGAAGCGAAAAGTACGACCTCGCCCACGCCGGCACCGACCGCGTCAGCCGCCACGACCGTCCGGTTCGTCTCCTTCCCTTCAGGATCCAGCGGACTGAGCAGCAGAAATTTCAGCCCGGAAAGGCTCTCTTCCTTTCGCGAGGCGACGACCGTTCCAATGACACGAGCAAGTAACATGTGATTGACACTTCGCGATTAACGATTGGCAGCGGGCGATTGGCGAAACCGCCGTCGGATCCGCCAGGCAAATCCGAGGGCAATATCAACAGTACGCGAACGCGCGCTTCCTGAAGACTACTTGGCGCCGGACTTCTTGCCTGATTCCGCGCCACGGCCCAGCGGCAAGACGGAATCCACGTTGGTATGCGGCCGAGCGATCACATGCACCGACACGATCTCGCCGACACGCGCCGCGGCAATCTGCCCGGCGTCACACGCCGCTTTCACCGCGGCCACATCCCCGCGAACCACGGCCGTGACATAGCCGCCGCCGATTTTCTCAAAGCTGACCAACTCAACCTTCGCGGCCTTGACCATCGCATCCGCCGCTTCGACCATCGCGGCGAACCCGCGCGTCTCGATCATGCCCAGTGCATCTGCCATTTCGATTTATCTCCTTGGTCCGATCCGCGCCGCGATCCGCTCGCCGCGATATCGATGTTTCGCCGATTCAATGCTCATGAAACTGCGCCCGGCCCCGCATGCCGAACGGCCTCTTGTTCAAGGCATCCGGTGCGCCGCACGCAATGAAATCCTTACTTCTCAACCCGCCCCGTCACGGCTTCAATTGCTGCTTCCGCCGCCCGAAATGCCACGTCGATGTCACGCTCCTCACCGCCAAGGTACACCCGGCCGAAGCTGCCGAACGCTCGAACCTCCAGCACGTTGATATTCGCCGCTTTCTCGGCCTCGTTGGCGGCCAGAGCGGCGTAGGCCGCCGGTTCCAGCTCCATGATGTACAACGTCTGCCCAGCCAGCAGCATGTTCCCGTGCCTCATTCGATTTATCAGCTGAGTCTGGTACGTGTCGACATGCCGAATCACCTGGCTCGAAGACAGTTTGGGCTTGCGCCGATCGTCCTCCTTCAGTTCCAATGCCTGAAGGATCGCGCGGCCGGCGTCGCGAATGTCCGCCTGCGAATCCGAGTGAATCTCCAGACACCCATAGAGCCGCTCGACGATCTGCATCCCCGGTGTGACATGCGTGTTCTTCAGCGCGATATCCGTCACCCTATTGATCTCAATGCCCGGTGAAATCTCCACGAAGAGCGACGCCTGTCCCGGATTCGGCAGGAATCCCTGTGCGACAGTCGCCAGGAAGGATGCAAATTGCGGCTGCAAATTGTCCAGAAACACGAACGAGCGGAGATCGACCATGACAAAACCTTTACGGATGAAGCGATACGCGGGTCATTCCACAGGCGGAAAATAGAGCCCCTGTCGAACGTTGTCAAACGGCCTCGGCGCGCAACAACCATACACAGCCGATTGCCGGCTCGCCGGATTGCCGCCATGCTCGAAAACGGGTTTGGCTCGCGGTAGAGCGATACCGCAAGAAGAAGTCGCTCACTTCTCTCCGATGCAGTACAGCGATTTTGCCGTGCGGAGATACAACCGTTTGCCCGAAACGGCGAATGAAGACAGGGTGTAGCCGCCGTCCAGACGGTTGACACCGAGCCGCTTGAACTCCGGGCCGGTCGCCAGAATCGTCGTCACGCCGTCCTCGTTTGTAATGTATACGCGCCCGTCAGCAACCAGCGGTGATGCGCTGTAAGGTCCTGATTCGATCCGCTCCGGCCCCCAAACTTCGCGACCGGTGGCCGCTTCAAGACACGTCGCGAACCCGTTGTCATGGATGAGGTACAGATACCTGCCGTCGGTTGCAGCGGAGGGTACATCCGGACCTTTGCGCCCGAGATAGGTCCATGCTGTTTGTGCCGAAGTGATGTCACCCTTGTCGCCGACCCGTACCGCCACGATCGGCCGTTCGCGACTGGTTGCCACAACCAGGTCACCAACCACCGTCGGCGAGCCGCAGATGCGGTAATTTTTCTGTTTCTCCGGATTCAGTCCCCCGACCCGCCAAACCTCGGTGCCGTCCTTCACATCATGAGCCGTGACATAGTCCGCTCCGGACACGACGATGAACTCGCGGTCACCCACGTTCAACCGGGTTGGCGTGGTGTATGCGTCCGGACACTCCGCAACCGCATCGGTCTTGCGCTCCACTTTCCATTTGGTCTTGCCGGTCAACCGATCGATCGCCATCAAGTAGGAGGGATTGTCATTCGTCGCCCCGTTGAGCACCTGCACCACCAGGGCGTCTTTATAGAGCAGAGGCGATGAGGCATAGCCCCAGTACAGCCCGAAGTCTCCATACTCTTTCTGCAGGTCGCGGGACCAGATCCGCTGACCCTCGAAGTCGTACGCGGCAACCAGGCCCGTGCCGGTCATCACCCACACATGCCGTCCATCGGTCACCGGCGACGGCGATGCCATGTTGTGCTTCGCGTAGAAACGATTGCCATCGCACAGTGTTCGTCGCCAACGTTCGGTCCCGTCTTTCTTGTTAATGCAGATCAGAAGGACATCCTTGCCGCCCGGCTCGCTGATTTTCACCGGCATTGATCGAAGCCGCCGGCCGATCTCGCCGTCCGCAGCAGCGGATGCCTCGGAAGGCGATGTCACGAATATGGCATCTCCCGCAATCACCGGCGACGAGCCGGCCCAGGCCGGCATCGGCGACTTCCATACGATGTTCTCGCCCTCGCTCCACGTCAGCGGCAAGCCCGTGGAATTGCTCTGGCCACGAAGCAGCGGCCCCCGCCACTGCGGCCAATCATCGTCGGCCCGCGTCCAGCCGATTCCAGCCAGAAGCACGATCGCGCCGGCGGACGCGGCCTGCAATTTCCTGTTTCCGATTCGTATCATTCAGACAGGCTCCGTGGTTCAGGACCGATTCCGTGGCGCCCGAAAATTCGAACGAGTTCAGGGAGAAGGATTCCCCATCGCCTTCAACGCGTCACGCAACGCCTGCGGGGACCAACTGATCACAACATAGCCCTTGGTGACCTTGAGTGCCGGACCGAGGATTCCAGCCTGAAGATACCAGACTTCATCATCGTCACGGCGAACGCGCACCCGCATCAGTGAATTGCCCCCCCGTTTCGCCACGTCGTCCAGATACTGGCCCCATGTCGACAGGATCGCATCAACGGCGACTTTCACCGCCTTCTCATTCTTAACCTGAATCGCCATGGTGTACGCAAGCGGAATTTCAAGAGGATGCGGCGGATAATCGAACAGGACAATGTACTCGCCGACATTGTTCAGCAGGTTGGCGCTCAGATCGATTCCGACCTCCTGTTCAATTCGCTCCCAGATCTTCGTCCACTCCTCAATATGCTGCTGGGACTGGGCCGCAAGCCACGCCCGGGGCACATTATCCACAAGCCAGCCGGACGGCACTTTGATCACCGCGAAGTGTCTCGCTTCCCGCGGAACGATGTTGGTTTGTGCACCGGGGAAGGTGGCCGGATCGCTGTATTCCTGAACCGAATCGACTCCGTTTCGACGGTAACATCGGTAACAGGACAGCGCCCGACCTTCGATGCCGACGGTCCAGAGGTCGTTGCTCAGGTGGTCCGCCGATAGCGCGGCAATCACATTCTCATGGCGTCCGCGAGCCACTTCATTCAGTCTCGACTCGATTCGCTCAAAGGCGATCGTCCATTTGACGTGAGCTGCGTCGGCCTTTGTCTTCTTGGCCGCCATGCGATACCAGTCGTCCACGGTGAGTGACTCTGAAGGATTCGCGTAGGTTTTTGCGATCTTCTGGAATGATCCCGCGCCAAAGCTCACAACGTAGAAATCGCCGAGCCGGCCCCATTCCCAGATCGCCCATCCCGGCATCCGTTCATCAACTAGCCGCTGATACTCGAAGCCGTTCGCCTTCTCCGTCGTCAGTTCCGCGACCTGGTTGTTTGTGTAACGACCGACGATGCGATTGAGCTGCTGCAACACCGGCCGGTCATCGCCGGAAGTTCGAAACACGATCGCCGCCTGCATATTCCGCAGCCGAAGACTCACGCGGGGGGATTCTTCGGGAGTCCTGCCGGGACGCCGGATCACTTTGCTCGAAACGTCCAGAAGAACCAGGGCATGCTCATACCGGCCCATGAGAGGCAGCGCAGTCGCGATGTCAGCGAAGACCTGGCCCTCATCCGGAATCAGTCCGCTCGAGTTCAGCATGGACAGAATCATGGCAATCGACACACCCTGCGAAGGTTGCGTCGTTGCCGAATTTGCATCGCCGGAATACGGCCGTGCCATGTAAACGATCAGGTTATCGACGGGCACCGTATCGGTGATGGGGCGCGGTTCAGCCGCATGGCCCGGAACGGTCGCCATCAAGAGCGGCGAAAATACACAGACGATGACTGATTCGAGTCGGATTCGATTCATGACTGGTTCAACGGCTGCCCGGAAGATCGTTCACGACCGGATCCAAATCATAGCGTTCCGAGATCGAATGCACCATGCCGGCAGCGCGCGAACCGCACGGCGCGCAATCCCGCGGATAGCACTCGAATCGGTGAATTTGCGGGGAGAATAGGGAAATACTTCCGGAAGGCGTCGGGAGATGCGGGCCTCGACGACCTGCCGCCTCGTCGATCAGCGACCCCAGAAGCTCTTACGAGCCGGAGGATTCGGCTTCGCGGCCGCGGCTTCCTGCTTGTACCGAAGGAGCGTCGTCTGATGATGATGCTGAGCCTCTTCAATCAAACGCTGAATACGGGTCATGTCTCGCTGCTGTTCCGGCGTCATGTGCTTTGCGAGTTCATGATGAAGACGCTTGGTCATATCAAGCGCCACCGTCAGCGGCATGGGTGAAGAATGCATCATTTCTGTAATATCCTCCGGGCAACTCGACGCAGATCGTCCGGAGTCGCTCCTCATCAGCTTGTAGGCCGCCGTCAGGCGGATCAGGGGTGTCGCAGTCGCCGGGGTGACCGGCGAGTGGGCTTCCGTGCCGTTGCTCTCAACATATTAGGCGGGCACTTGGTACATTTCAGCGAGGACGCACTAAGCACGCCTTCGGCGTACATTGCGTTACAAGGTATAAATAGTGAACTTTCGTGACATTGTCAACGTCGACTGAGGGAAAGGCTGCGCGGCAGGCCACTGAATTCGCGGCTCGGTCGCCACAATTGACAATACAACGCTATCATGCCCCGATAATCGCCGGACTGACGCGGGAGCATCAGTCGTGTCGAACAGCGACTGACCAATGGACGACCGAAGGGAATCCGCTCGCTTGGTGAATACCCCCCTACAATCCGAAGCGTTGCCGAGCCTGTGGCACCGCCTGAAACGCACGATCACGCTTCGAATTCTGCATCTGGACGACACCCCGCATCGAATCGCATTCGGCGTGTTTCTCGGATTCGTGGTCGGGTGGTCCCCCACGATGGGCGCCCAGATCCTTCTGTATTTGTTCTTCGCAACCATCCTGAGGGCCAATCGAGCATCGGGGATTCTGCCGGTGCTGATGACCAACCCCATTACCGCCGTACCGGTCTACGTATTCAACTGGCGCGTCGGGAGATGGCTCATCGGCCTGTTCAGTCACAAGGTCGCATATGATGTCGCCGCCGCCGAAGCCGCCGAGCGAGAAAAGATCAACCGTTTCTTTGACGAGTTCAGCTTCACCCGGCTCTTCGAGGCCGAAACTTGGTCGAAAATCGGACCTGCCATCAAGGCGATGGGGGTTGAACTCGTCGTCGGCTGCCTCGTGATCGGGCTTATCTGCGGAATCATCGGCTATATCGCGACCTATTTCGGCGTAAAGGCCTACCGCAGACACCGCGAACTGGCACACCATCGCCCGGATCACTCCGCGCCGACGGACTGACAACGCGCACAGAAATGCGTCGAGCGCCCCGCCGACATCTTCCGGACGATCGCCGCACCACAACGAGGGCAGGGCAGCCCTTCCCGTCCGTACACGCGATGTATCCGCTGAAACTCACCCGCGCGCCCATCCGAACGAACGTAATCGCGCAATGACGACCCGCCAAATTCGATCGCCTTGCGCAGAACCTTGCGGATGCTGCACGCCAGCCGCCTCACATCCGGCGTCGCAAGACCGCTCGCCAGTGCGTCCGGATGAATCTTCGCGTCGAAAAGCGCCTCATCACAGTAGATATTGCCAAGACCGCAGATCGCCGATTGGTCGAGCAGCAGCGCCTTGATCCGCTTCGCACGGCGGCAGATTCCAGAAAACTCGGATGCCGTCACATTCAGTGCGTCCGGTCCGAGTCGCGGAATTGCCACTGAGGAACCGAATTCCCCGGGCTCCACCGCGGGCGGCCAATACCAGACCCCTCCGAATCGACGAGGATCGCGAAGTCGAAGTTCATCCGCGCGAGACTGGAAACGCATCACAAAATGGGTGTGAAGTGCCACCTCTGAGGCACTCTGCTCAATGGTCAGGCGTCCGCTCATTCCCAAATGAAGTACGCATCGCGCACCGTCGACGAGCGAAAGGACAATCCACTTGCCCTCCCGGCTTACCCCCGCGATCCGCCGCCCGGTCAGCGCTCGATGAAGGTCCGTCTCGGATGTCCGAAGATAATCCGGTCGAAGTTGAATCGAGCGTATCACCGCCTCGACGAGCCTCGGTCGGATTTCCGCGACAATCGTCTCGACTTCAGGAAGTTCGGGCATGATGAATCGACCCGGCGCGGCAGGCACACCGCGCGCTGAAATGGAACAGTGCTGTCATTCTTCAGGAATCAATCCGACGGCGGGAAGCTGTTGTGGAACGGCCGCTCGGAACGCCGGCCCGAATAAGTCACTGGAGACGATGGGGCTCGAACCCACGACCTTCGCATTGCGAACGCGACGCTCTCCCAACTGAGCTACGTCCCCTGAACTCGATGATTCGTCATAATATCACACCCGCTCGGCCACGCAAGCCGATTGTAACTCACGGCGCTCCGGAGGGACCGACCTCGCCGGCGGGCCAACGCCTGACGCCTGTTCCGTCGTATCCTCAAAACTCATGCCTGGCGGATACACCTCCCAAAACCGAATCCGGCTTCGGGATCGCCTTGGCCGACAACTCACGGATCCTTTTTCCGACGGCTTCCGAGCAATGCATCGCTTCCGCTTCTTTCAGCGCATTCAACCGATGCCGACCGCTGACGTGCTCCGATACCCACTCCCTGGCAAAACGCCCGTCACGGATCTCAGCCAGGACGCGCCGCATTTCATCTTGAACTCGCCCATCAATCAGGCGAGGCCCGACCCGCAAACCGCCGTAACAAGCCGTCCCGGAAATTCGCGAACGCATCGCGGCCAATCCGCCGGCATATTGCATGTCGGTGATCTGCTTCAGCTCGTGAACGCATTCGAAGTATGCCAGTTCCTCCGGTAAGCCGGCCTCAACAAGAATATCGAACGCGGATTTCATCAATTCAATGACGCCGCCGCACAGCACGGTTTGTTCGCCGAACAGGTCCGCCTCACACTCCTGCGCGAAAGTCGCTTCCAGCATTCCCCCCCGCCCGCCGCCAATGCCGCAACCCCACGCCAGCGCGATGTCGCGCGCCTGGCCCGTCGCATCCTGGTGAACGGCCAGCAGGCAGGTCAATCCGCCGCCGCGGCGAAAGACATCCCGCACGAGCGGCCCCGGGCCTTTCGGTGCGATCATCACGACGTCCACCTCGGGCGGTGGTGCGATCAATCCGAACCGAATCGCAAATCCGTGTATGAACCCCAGCGCCTGACCGGCCCGCACGTTCGGCCGAATGTCCGATTCGTATATCAGCCCCATTTGTTCATCCGGCAGTCCGAAGATGAGCAGATCGCCCCGGCTGACCGCTTCCGATATGGACATGACGTCAAAACCATCAGACCGCGCACGGTCGGCATTTCCGCCCTCTCGCTGCCCCACGACCACCACGTATCCGGAATCACGAAGGTTCTGCGCATGAGCCTGTCCCTGGCTCCCGTAGCCCAGCACGGCGATCGTCCGATTAAACAGTATCGCCCGATCGGCGTCTGATTCGTACATTACATTTAATGGCATTGGGAACTCCAATCGATCTGCGACGGCGATGGTTTGCTTCGCTCCGTCACCGAATACAGTGTATTCGCGTTGCATTGATGCCGCATGGTCCCTTCGCGAAGAAGTGCTATGATTAAGCCATGAGTCCGTACGACGATGCTGCGATTGACCGGGCCTTCGAAGCCACCACCCCTCCGCAACGACGGTCCCATAGATGGTATTTCCTGATCGGGCTCAGCCTCGCCGCGCTGTTTATTCCGGCACTCCGGGGCGACGATCTCGGTCTGCCGCGCGGGTCGGTCATCATCGTCCCGTCGATCATTGCGTTCTCCATCATGTCGATCGTCGCGGCGATCACACGGCGGCGGCGACGGCGGCGAGCCGAAATCGTCACGGCATGGGATGCCGTCCAGCTCGAGGATTGGCAGGCAGCCGAATCGGCACTGCTTCCCAACCTGGCAACTCCGATCCACTCACCAATCGATCGCTGCCAGGCGTTTATCGCGCTGGCGGCGCTGGCTGAGCAGCGACGAAACTACGATGCCGCGATTCGAATCTATCAGCAGCTCCTGATTGATCGAATCGGCGATCCGGTTCAATTGCAGCATGCCCAGATATCGATGACCACCGCCAAGATCCGGAACGAGGAACTCACGGACGGCCTTCAGATGCTGGATCGCCTGGAGCGCTTTGAGATGCCACAGGCATTGAAGGCCTTCGTCGCATGGACGCGGCTCTACCAGCGCGTCTTCATGGGGCAATTCGAGGACGCCGTCGCGGGCCTGGCAGAAGCCCGCGCCCTCTTTCGGCGGTTTCTCTCCACAAAAGCTGGATATGCCTATGCCCTTATCGCGACCGCAATGCACCATCTGGCTCGCCACGATGTCGCAGCACGATACTGGCTCGATGCCACCACGCTCGTGTCCAGCCAGAGACTCATTCAGGAGTATCCGCTGCTCGCACCCGTGGCCGGAACCTATCCCGCCGCGGAGCATCCTCTATGACCGGTGAAATGTCACAAGACTTCATGCGCTCTATCCGACGGCAGGTGCGGTTCTCAACCTTGATGCGCCTCGCCCTGCTTCTGATTATCGCGAGCGGAATTGTCGCGACGCCCTTCTATTCCAGTGGCAACCGGCCGCTTGACCTGCTTTGGGCCGCATCGGCTTTCGCGGGGCTGACGTGGATCGGACTCACCGCACTGTCGATCAAGCAGATCCGAGCGGCCAATCAAGGCATCGTCTACATGGCCAACGGCCGTCTCGATCTCGCCGAGGAACAACTCATCAGCGCGGCGAGCCAGTTCAGCCTCTATCGCATTGGAAAGCTCCGAGCGTGCCACAATCTGGCGGTCGTCGCGCACAGCCGGGGCAGTTTCGACGAAGCCGCAGCCCTGCTCGACGGAGTCATCGCAATGCTCCGTGGTCCCGATCGATCGCTCGGCAAGACATCGAGGCTCGTGCTGGCGGATTGCCGTCTGTCACTCGGCAGTCCCGACATCGCGGCCGAAGTGCTGAAGCCGGTCATCTCACAATTCGATGAGATGCCGCTGGCGGAACAGCTCCTGCTGCTGCCGATCGAGACTCGATGCCAGGTCGCAACCGGTGACTATGACGCGGCCCTGAACAATCTCGCCGAAAGGGTTCGCCGAGCCGAGTTGCTCGATTCACCCCGAGCCGCTCAGGTGCACGCCCTGTTGGCGGAAGCCTGCCGCCGAAAGGGACGTCAGGCTGAAGCGGCGTTTTTCATGCGGCGTGCCCAACTGTACGCCGACCTGTCTGACCTCGCAGAGGAGCGTCCAGGCTTGCGAGATCTGGTCTTTCCCGATACAAGTGCCGATAATATCTAAGCTGGAACACTCCGGTTTGGAGTTCCCGCCGATGCCGGTCGCTCCATGCCGACCGGAATACGACGTTCGTCGTAATCCGCTCGGATCGATCCACCGGTCGATCGATCGGGCATCGCTATGCACAAAACGTCATCACCGCTGGAGAAGCACTTGATGCGTCCGACCCCATTTCTCCTCTTTGTCGCACTCGTCCTCTTCCAAAGCAACTTGGCGCAGGCTGACGAGGCAGGGCAACTTACCCCGCCCCAGATCAAAGCCGCGGATCCCGAAACCCCAATTGAAACCGATCCCCAAGCCGGCGCGTGGCTCGTCGAACTGGCCCGGCATCAGGGCCATCTCATCGGCAGGACCGATCCGCGCAGCGCATCGCTTCAGGTTCTCGCGCTCCTGAAGGCGGCCGCTCAAGTCGCGCCCGAATGTGCCGACGCCCAATATTGGCTGTTCGACGTCGAGAGCCGATTGGGGCGCGTGGACAACGCCCGTCGCGCACTCAAGGAATATGTGCGCCTCTCCCCCCAGGACGATGCCGCGAGAATCCGGCTATTTCAAATCGAGCTGGCCGAGCGCCAGACGGCCGAAGCGCGCGTCGCCTTTGTCGAGAGTGAGTTGACGCAGCCGGTACTTTCTCGTGCCTACGAAAGCGAGTTGCATCGCTGGCTCGCGCGGTACTACTTCGAACGGCGCGAAAACGGATCGGCCGCCCGGCAGATCGAACAGGCGCTGCGGCTGAACCCCACCAACATCAATGCCCGTCAGATCGCATTCGAGATGTTCGCCGAGACAGAGCCCTCGCTGCAGCGCGTCGAGATGGCGTTGCAGTTGATCTCGGCCAATCCAAGCCAGACAAATCTGATCTGGGACCTGGGCGAGAGCCTGGATCGGCTTGGCATGCACGATCGGGCTCAGGAATGGTACAATCGCGCGATTCAACTCCACAGGCAGTCCAATGCCGGCCCTGTTCCCGCTGACTACTGGCACAAGCTGGCCGTCTCATATCTAAATGGCGGAGATGCCCAACGATGCCTGAATGCCGCCGACGCGGCATTGAAGGTCGATCCCAATCTGCACATCGCCCGATTGCTGCGATCCACGGCGAAGTCCCGCCTCGGTGACGAAGCCGGCGCCGCCGCCGATGTCGAATTCGTCACGCGCGCCTACGAGGCTCGAATGCAGACCGTCCTTGAGCAGAAGGACTACGCAGCGGCCGCTGAAATCGCGTGGTTTTTCGCATTCCACAAACCCGACGCCGCTCGCGCTCTCAAGTTCGCCGAGTTTGCAATGAAAGAGCCGGAGCCCAGTTCCCTCGCTCGCCTGTCCTACGGCTACGCTCTCAAGATGTCTGGCCGCAAAGATGAGGCAATGGCCGCTCTCAAAGCGCTCGTGTCGATCGACCAGCTTGCCGCCCTCGAAATCGCGCGAATTCAGTTCGAGCAGGACAAAAAAGGCGCGGCCATCACGACCCTCCACAAGGCCGCCACGCTCCAGTACGACGGCATCGCCTTCGACATGATCGCCGACCTTCTTCGAAAACATGGCGAAACACCGCCGATCCCGCCGAAGTACCAGCGTATTGCTGACGCGCTGGATCGATTCAATCGCGATGTGTTCGACTACCTGCGCCGCCCGCAGGACTTTATCGATGCATCAATGACTTTCGCCGATGATCCGCTTCCCGCCGTCGGCCCGATCCGCGTCACATTTCGCATCGAAAACGTCGGCCCCTTCCCCATCACGTTCGGTGAAGGGTATATGGCACGGCCGCTCATCGCCCTGACCGCGAAAATCAATGGCCAGGGCCGTCCCTCATTTGAAAACTACCTGCAAGTCATGTTGAATTCGCGCCCCACGCTCCTGCCCGGCGACGCGATCGAAAAGACCATTGCGATCAACGTCGGGCCCCTCCAGCAGGCTTTGTTGCAGTACTCCGGCTCACCCGCGCAGTTGCGGCTTCTCGCCGTATTCGATCCGATCATTCTGGACGGCCGGCTCTCCGCGGGGCCCGGCTCGCTCGAACTTGCGGAGATCAATGCGACGAGACCCGCGATCGACGCATCCGCCGAAGGCATCAGCACATTGACGACGATGGCGGCCTCCGCGCAGATCGAAGATCGAATCAAGGCCGCTGACCGCATTGGCGCCCTGCTCTCTGCCATCGAGGCGTCCGAGGGCAGCGGCCCGCTCGCAAAAGTGCCGGTGAATACACTGCGGTCGGAGTTGGCGAAGCTCTTGAATGACGAAGCCTGGCAGGTCCGGGCTCATGCCCTGGTCGCGGCAGGCTGGTCCACGCTCGAGCAGCGGATCATCGCCGTGGCCGCGTCACTGCGATTGCGAAACGAAATGCCGATCGTCCGAATGCTTGCCGTCAAGCTCTTTGCCGAACAGCATGGCGAGAAATTTCGTGCCGTTCTCGATCAACTGGCTGAAAATGATCCCAGTGAGCTCGTTCGAATGGTCGCCGCGAGCTATCTTCGCCCCGGCGAATAGGACAACGCCAAGCGCCAAATCCTACGTCCGAAGAAACTCCTCCAGCGCGTCCTGCCACGGCCGCGGTGTGGAGCCGGTCTCGGTGATGAATCGGCTCATATCGAGAACCGAATATTTCGGTCGCCTCGCTGGCCGGCCAAGTTCCTCCGATGTCACGGCCTCGATATTGGCGATGATGCCAGCATGACGCAGCACCTCTCCGGCCAGGTCGTGCCATGTACATGACCCTCGGTTCGTGAAGTGGTAAGTCCCTTTTGCCCGGTACTGGGCAAGTTCCCAGATCGCGTCAGCGAGATCCTTCGCGTAGGTCGGCGAGCCGACCTGGTCATTGACGACGCGCAACGGCAGTCCTTCACGCGCGCGATTCAGAATGGCCTTCGGAAAGGAGGTCCCCTCCCGACCGAACAACCACGCCGTGCGGATCACGACGGCATCAGGATGCGCCTCGCGCACACACTGCTCACCCCGCAGCTTCGACCGCCCATATGCCGAGAGATGTTCAGGCAGTCCCGGCGGCGAGTCCTCTCGGATCGGCGCATTTGCATGGCCGTTGAAGACGTAATCGGTCGAGACATGAATCAGCTCGGCATTGCATGCGCGTGCCGCCCTCGCGACATACCCCGCGCCGTCGCCATTAACGCGATGGGCATAGGCCTCTCCGGTTTCGCAGTCATCAACGCGAGTGTACGCGGCGCAGTTCACGATCAGATCAGGACGAAAGCCGTCGATGAAATCGCGAACCTGCTCTTCATCCGTGATGTCGAGTTCGTGCCGACCGCGACCGATGATCTCGGAGCAGCCCCGCATACGAAACGCCTCGACTACCGCCGAGCCGAGCAGTCCGGTTGCCCCGGTAATGAGCACCTTCTCGCACCGCATGAGATCGACCCTTCATACTCCGATCCCGGATTCTATCAATTCCGTCGATCGACTGCCCGAATAAAATCCGGATCCGGGCGCACGCCCCAAAGGGGCAAACACGAACCGTCGGCGGCCGGGCGCCAAAGGGTGACTTTGACATAAAAGAGACGCCGCCCGATCAAGCAGGTCGCATCGCTGGTGGCCAGATGGTTCGCAGGGCGGTCAGAATCGTCCGCGTCGCTGAAGACTTGTTCAGCGTATAGAAGTGTATGCCCGGTGCGCCGCGCTGGAGCAGATCGAGGCACTGAGCGGCCGCATAAGCGACGCCCTGAGACAACACGGCGTCCGCATTGTCTTTGAAACGCTCCATTTCCTTAATCAACGTCTGCGGCAAACTCGAACCGCACATCTCGGTGAATCGCCGTATCTGCTCGACATTCGTGATCGGCATGATCCCCGGAATGATGGGCACACCGATGCCCGCCTTTCTCGCGCGAGCCACAAAATTGAAATAGGCGTCGTTATCAAAGAAAAGCTGGGAGATAAGAAAGTCGACGCCAGAATCCACCTTGCGGACCAGATTGGCCAGATCGAGTTCCAGGTCGCGATGGCCGTTCTGTCCGACGCACTCGACATGGCCCTCGGGATAGCAGGCCCCGGCCACGCCAAATACGCCCTTTGATCGAACAAAGCGGACCAGTTCATTCGCGTAAGCAAAACCGTCTGACTGAGCGACGAAATGCGACTCGCCCTTCGGTGGATCACCACGAAGCGCCAGGATGTTCTCAATCCCGCCTTCGTGCAACCGCGCGAGGACGGATTCGATCTCGACACGCGAAGCGCCCACGCAGGTCAGATGAGCCATCACGTCAATGCCGTAGTGTCGCTGAATTTCTGTCACCAATCCGATCGTGCGGTCGCGCGTGCTGCCGCCCGCGCCGTAGGTGACTGAGACGAAGGTTGGATTCAGATCGCGAAGCGCGCGCACCGACTCGCGAAGGCTTTCCAGACCGGCATCTGTCTTGGGTGGAAAGAACTCAAATGAAAAACATGGGCGGCCGGCGGACAACCGTTCACGGATTCGCATGTCGGATAGAGACCTCCTCAACGCCGGGGGACGCAACTCAATTCCGATTCAGATAATCGCAGTCATTGTACTCAGGAACAGCTTCGTCGAAAGGTCGAAGCCGAAGCTTCATCGGATTCCGCCGCGCGCAATTCGGACCTTCAACGCCGAAAGGGAAGCGTCCGCCGCTCAGCGACGGGTGGACTCCAGCTCCGGCACAACAGCGGGCACCGGGACCGCCTGGCCAATCGCGGAAGGTTCGCTCGATCGAGACACGGTCGCTCCGCCGAAGAGCACGCGGCTCAGTCGGACGCGCACGCCGATAAACAGAGATAGCATCGCCGGGATGACGAAGAGCGTAAAGACCGTCGAACAAAGCAATCCGCCGAGAACTACTGCCCCAACTCCGCGATACATCTCCGCACCCGAACCGGGACGGATCACGAGCAGCAGCTGTCCCACCAGCGTCGTCAGCACCGTCATGAAGATTGGGCGCATGCGCGTTCGCACGGACTCGGTAATGGCGTCCTTCGATTCCATGCCACCACGAATGAAATTCAATGACTGGTGTACGATCAGGATCCCGTTGTTTACAACGATGCCCAGTAGAATGACAAATCCCAGAATCGTCAGCACATCTAGCTTCTGCACGGCCATGACGGGATTCGAAAGCGTCCAGCTGTGAACCAGCCAGAGACCGAAGAATCCGCCGACGACCGCGAGCGGCACGGTCAAAATGATGACGAAGGGGTACGCAAATGACTCAAACAGCCCCGCCATGATCAGAAAACAGATCAACAGAGACAAGGCCAGCAGCCATTTCAGCGAGTCCCAGGTCTGTGCCAGCTTGTCGGCATTGCCCGCGAAATTGACCACAACGGACGGATCCATGCGCGCCTTCATCGGGCCCAGACCTTCGCCGCGCATCGGCGTGATGATTTCGTCCTGAATCGTGTCAATCACCTGCTGAAGCGACATGCCCTCCGGCGGATTGACTGTCAGCTTCACCGCCGGCTGCGTTTCGATGTGCCGTATCTCCTCCGGCGCAAGCGTGTTCACCACGCCGCACAATGATCCCAGCGGCACGATCCGGCCGGCTGGTGTGAAGATCGGCACGGACTGAATCATGTTCGTCGCGCTACGCCCGCCGGTCGGATCCTCCGTCCCACGCACTTTGATCGACAGATCCAGACTGCGGCCCTGTTCACGATATTGCCCGACAACCCGTCCATCGCCGCAAGCGCGGACGATCGCCCCCAGATCGGCCGTTGTCAAACCGAGGTCACCGGCCTTGACGCGATCCGGTACGAGGCGATCCTCGCGACGACCCTGAGCGAAGTTTCTCGGTCCCGGTTCGACGAATCCAAATCGTTGACGACAGGCGCCCATGACCGTGGTACCAGCCGCGACGACTTTCTCGAGATTCTCTCCGCGAATCTCGATGTCCACTGATTTACTGGAGTTGCCGGAGAAAATCCCGGGTTGAAAGAAAAATGCAAAGGAATCAACGATTCCAAACTGGCTTGACGAAAGCACATTGACCAACGGCTTCACATAATCCGACTGGGTGCTGGAACAGCCCATGAAACAGCCGCCGTTGAACGCGACATAGAAGAAATCCTGGATCAGCGGCGGCGGCAGTCGCCACTCCTCAATCTCTCGCTCCAATTCAGAAATCCGCTCCTTCGCACTGCGGCGCGCCGCCCGATCGGATTTCGGATCGGTGATCGTCGCTTTCAGCCCGGCGATCTGAGCTTCGCGCTGTTTGACGGCGGTGTTCTCAACGATTTGCGACCAGTCGCGAAGCAGCTTCTCGTGCTCGGGCGTTCCGGGTTTGGTTTCCCAGAATTTCCGAATGCCGATCAGTCCTCGCGAGGGATCACCGTCCTCAATGATCTTTCCGATGTTCGCGAACTCCGGCGTGTTGTAGCCCGGCGGCGTGAGGAGAAATCCGAATATCAGATTCTTGTTGCCGGAAGGAAGATAATCAGGCTCGGGAGCCATTGCCCGACTTAGAAAAAACGACAAAAACATCGCGACGCCGACAACGCCGACCTTCGCGACGACGCGATGGTTGATCCACCGAACGATCCCCGCAACGCGGTCCGCCAGAAAGCCGCTCTGCATTTCGCTTGCAATCCTGACGCGCCCAAGCAGTCGTGAACACATCACAGGAATGACCGTCACGGACACAAGCAGCGACAACCCCACCGCACCGCAAATGGCGATCGCGATATCGCGGAACAACTGGCCGGCCTCTTCCTTCACGAAGACGATCGGCAGGAAAACGATCATCGTCGTCAGCGTATTGGCCAGCACGGCGCCCCAGACTTCGCTCCCGCCGTCCGACGCCGCCTGAATCGCGGACTTCCCCATCTCCCGATGGCGATAGATGTTTTCGAGTACAACGATTGCGTTGTCGACAACCATGCCGACCGCGAAGGCCAGTCCCGCGAGCATCACCACATTGATCGAACGCTGCGTGACCGGAATGATCAGAAACGTCCCGATCACGCAGATCGGAATCGAGACGGCCACGATGAAAGTCGCGCTGATGTTCCTCAGGAAGAGCATCAATACGACGATGGCCAGCGCGCCGCCCCAGTAGATGTTCGAGCGAACAAGGTCGATCGAACTGTGGATATAGGTGGTCTCGTCATAAACCTGCGTCATTTCGAGGTTCAGACCGCGCGGCGCGAGAATCGTCTCGTTCGCCTCGGCGATGGCTTTCTTCAATCCATCCATCGCCTCGATGACGTTCGAGCCTGTGCGACGATAGGCCGGAATGGCCATGACATACCGGCCGTTGCTTCGGACGAAGCTGTATTGCTTCTTGAACGAATCGACGACATCCGCGACGTCCCCGACGCGGATCGGGCCGCCGGGTCCGACCTCGATGACGGTTTGTCGAACATCGTCGAGAGATTCGTATCGGCCCATCGTGCGAATGACGATGTCGCGTTTCCCCTGAGCGCTGTTGCCGGCGGCCACGTTCGTATTCTGCGTGACCAGCGCTCTTTCCAATGTCCCGAAAGTCACGCCGGCCTGCGCAAGCTTGTACGGATCGACGACGACCTGGATTTCACGCTCCTTGCCGCCGAGCACCGCGACGGAAGCGATGCCGTCCACGCG
Source organism: Phycisphaerae bacterium (assembly GCA_019636475.1). NCBI lineage: Bacteria > Pseudomonadati > Planctomycetota > Phycisphaerae > Phycisphaerae bacterium. The sequence continues at coordinate 280,998 of JAHBXN010000004.1, read as the reverse complement.
CTCCAGCATCGGCTTGACGTCCTCTTCGACCAGGATCTGGTAGTCCGGGACGTAGATATCCTCGTGTTCACTGGAAAGAATGATCCACGCAATGGCTTCTTCACCAAATTCGCGGCCGCTGACAACCGTGGGATTGTCGAACTCGTCCTGCGGGATCTGGTACTTCACGCGGCGCAATGCATCAGACACATCCTGTTTGGCGATGTCCTGATTGGTTCCGACGATGAACTCCAGTTCCACCGAACCCTGGCTCTGCCGAGCGGTTCCGGTCATCTTCCGCAGATTCTGAATGCTCTTGAGCATGTCCTCCTGCTTGTCGAGGATTTCGCGCTCCACCTCCTCGGGACTTGCCCCTTCCCAGATCGTGTTGACGGTGACAATCGGCTGGTCAATCGTCGGTGTCAGTTGCACCGGCGCGCGCAGCGGCGACGGGATGATTGACGGCGGGACGATCGCCAGCAGTCCGAACAGGACCAGCAGCAGAACGCAGACCCACACCTTGACGGGATTATGAATGAAATGATCGACAAGTCTCATTGCTCTGTCTTACCCCGCCCTGTTCGAATGGGTATCGCCCGCGGCAGACTCGCGAGTTGCACCGCCCTCATCGACAACGGGCTGCGTCGCGGGTGTGTCGCTCCGGGCAGGCTGGGAAGCGGTTCTGGACATGATCACCACCGGCCCGGGCGCGTACATCATTTCGTTGCCACGTGTCACGACAATGTCACCTGCCTGCAAGCCGGGGACATCGACGGCGACACGATCGATGACTTCGGAAATGATGGTCACGGGCCGCATGTCGGCAATCGCCCCATCAACCGATTGACGAATGACAAAGATGAAGTTCATGGGACCGCGGCTGACGATGGCGTCCTTGGGGACGACGAGCCGGTTCGCGATCGGCCCGCAAGGCATGTTCCCACGCGCGAACATGCCGGCTTTGATCGCAAAATCCGGGTTCCGGATGTCGACATCCACGGAAAAGGTCCGCGCCTGCGGGTCGGCATCCGGCACCACGCGCGACACCCGGCTCGCAAATTCCCGGCTTAGCGCATCGATCGAAACCGTCACCTCGACGCCGACTTCGTTGAAATCGATATATGCTTCGGGCACATTCAGCCGCACCCGAGCCGTGGAAAGGTCGATCAACTCCACGACCGGGCCGCCCTGCTGAACCCATTCGCCCAACTCGGCACGCCGCGTCACCACAAACCCATCGAACGGCGCTCGGACTTCGGTGCGGGCGAGCGAGTCGGACAGCCGCTGGCGGACGGCATCCGCTGCCGCCGACGACGCTTCGGCCTGGGCCACGCGCGCCTGGGCCGCGTCAAGATCGGCCTTCGCCACGACGCGCTCCTTCTCCGCCGTGTCCCTCAGGTTTCGAATTCGATTTTCCTCGAAGTTCGCCTTGTCCAGTTCGGCCCTGGCGACGGCGAGCACGGCCTGTGCGTCCGCGTACCGCGCTTCGGCCTCCAGATAGGCGAATCGATGCTGTGCATCGCGAAGACGGCAGATCACATCACCTTTTCGGACGTAGTCGCCGCGGCTGACCGGAAACTCAATGGCCCAGCCCGAAACCTCGGCAGCCACGGTGGCACGGCGTTGAGGAACGACCGTGCCGACCAGCCGGGTCGTCGGCGCAATCTTTTCCTCTTTCACGGCCGCGACCTCTACCCGGGTCGGTCCAAATTGGCCGAAAACCGGCTCTCCATTGAAGGCCAACGCGGCCAAAGTGACAGCAAGTAGCCAGTAAGCCTTCGCCGGCCGTCTGAATCTAAAAAGGGAATTGGGGTGAATACTCGATGGAAGGAGAATCATAGCGGTGTATGGTAGGTGTTATGGGTTCATTCCTCAACGCATCCGAAAAAAAACAAGTGATTGAATGTTCATACTCCTATTTATTGCTCAGCGCTTCCGATCGATCGCAGTCGCCGATTGCTTGATGATCCGCCCGGGGATGCCGAGGTATCGGCGCTGGCCGGGACTGGCGTTCGAAAGTTCGACTCACTCTGGACTTATGAAAGTTGGTTTGCCTAGAATAATCGGATGATCGATGGGCTTCTCGCGCCAGTCGATGGTTAAATCCGTCGAATAATCCGCGTGCTTGAGTGCTCATCACCGTCCACGACACCAGCGAAACATCGGTCGCGAAACGCACTTGAGTTAGGCATACCAGCCCGGACCGAACCGAGCGTCATCGACGTGCCACGGCCGGGGAGCGCATCTGATACTGGGAATGATGGGGGCTGGGCGTCTGGCGAAGCCCGGTTACGTTAGTCATGGCAGATATCTGGAACGATAATCCTCCACCCGATTCGTCGGAGTTCCCGAAACCTCCCGCGCCCCTGTCTTCCACCACACCGCAGGGCGCGGAGCGCGCGCTGGTTGCTCGAGGTATTCCTTTCGGCAGCGGGCTGGGCAAGTACAGAATTCTCGATCGAATCCGCAACAGCCATCACGCGATCATCTACAACGCGCGCGACGCGATGCTCGACCGCCTTGTCGTGATCAAACAGCTCAATCCCGGACTCCTCGATGATCCGCTGGCGTGCGGCGACTTCAAGCGCGAAGCGCAGCTTCTGGCGCGCGTGCCGAAGGATGCCCGAAACGTCGTCGGCATCCATGAACTGATCGCGGACGATCAGGGTTTGTTCATCGTTGAGGAGTTCGTCAGCGGCGACTGGCTCGAGTCCCTCATCTCCAAACGAAAGGTCGGCCCGGCCGATGCGCTGCGGCTGCTCAAGTACGGCTGTCTCGGACTGCGTTCGCTTCATTCGCGAAAAATCGTGCACCGGGATATTGTGCCTTCCAACCTGCTGATGTCTCCGAACGGGCAGGTTCGGATCGCGAATTTTTCGTGTGCCGTGCATGAAGGCGATCACACTCCGCCTCCGGTCATTCAATTCAAGTATGCCGCGCCCGAACTGCAAATGGGGATGCCCCACGATGACCGCGTGGACATCTACGGCCTTGGCGTATCGGTGTACGAGGTTTGCGTCGGCCGCCGGGCACTGCACGCACACTTCGCGCACATCACTCGCGATCCGCTGGGCGCAGCCGAACGCTGGAGACAATGGCACTGTGACATGAGTGCGGCACTTCCGAAGGCCAGCGCTCTGAATCGGGCCGTGCCGCCGGCACTTGCCGTGATACTCGCGAAGATGACGGCGAAGGACATCGACGAACGATATGCGACGGCCGAGGAGGTGCTTCAGGACATCATCCGGAAGTTCAACGCGCCTCGCGCGAACGCGTCACCGACGGTGGGCCGGACCGCGTTGTCGCATGTTGTCGAGTCGCGATCGGAATTGCCCGGCACAGCCAATCAGGCAAAAACCGGCGGCCCGCCCTCGTTGCTCCATCTTCTGCCGACGCAGGCCACGACGACAACCCATCGCATTAGTCTCGAATCGGCTCCGGAACCCGCAGCCAAGCAGGTCGCGCCGGTCATTCGTCACGCCAAGTCCGCGCCGGCCGCCGCGGCGAACCGCACTTCGACCGAATCGACCGCGCAAAGCCGCCGCGGCGTAGTGATCGACCGAACCGAGAAGTTGACGCAACGCCCAGCCGTCGGAGCTTCGACTTCAGCAAGTGCCGCGCCGGCGACACGCTCCACGCCCATCGCGACCGAGCGTGCATCGATCCGCTCGCACAAGACCGGGCCGGTCAAACGCCGTGTTTCGGAGCCGCAGCAGATTCCGATTCCGGCGCCGACCGAAGATCCGCCGAAGCGGAAACGTCCGATTCTGATTCCGGTCGCCGCGACGATCATGCTGCTGATCGCGGGGTATATGGGCAGCAGAGCGTGGTGGAACGAACTGGCCCACCGCCCGGCCCTGAGCAGTCTGCAATCGAGGATCGAAGATGGCCTTCGCTTGTACCATCAAGAGCAGTATGAACAGGCCGGCGCGGAATTTCTGGAGGTAATCGTCGCGGCGTCGAGTGACCCGGAACTGGCATCCGCAAAGGATCAGGCTGAGACCATGCAACTGCTGGTCGAGGGCGAAGTGGCATTTCGCAATGACCAACTCGATCGGGTTGAGCGAATGCTGGACGAAGCACGTCTGCGCGGGAGCGATCTGCCGGCGTTCGCGTCGTTGAGCAATAAGCTGAAAGCCAAGCGCCGCGCGATTCGCCTGGCGTCCGAGGGAATCAAGGCGGCGGAGTCCGGCGATTTCGAAGAAGCGGAGGACCGGCTGCCGGCATACGAAGCCAGCGCCAGCGTCGCGGGGCTGGATCCCGCTTCGCTTCGCGAAGCAGTCCAGCGAGAGCGGGAAGATCGCGATTACGGCGAAGCGCTCCAGCGAGCCCGAAAAGCGCTCGCGGAGAACGACTTCGATGCGGCGCAACTTGCCTGCCGTGAAGCAATCCTCATTCGGCAGACCGACGCGACTCGTCAGCTTGCGAAGGACATTGCAGACGGTCGAACTCGATATAGCTGGATGGTTCGCGGCGATAAGGCGATGCAGGAGCGAGACTATTCCGCAGCGGAGTCGGCATACCAGTCGGCGAATGCGATCGATCCGTCTGAACAGGTTGAGGCCAAGCTGAAAATGGCGTCGTCGATGCGACTGTATAACGAAGCTCGCGACGCGATCAAGTCCGGCGATTTGCTTGAGGCAAAGAAGAAGCTGGACAATGCCCTCTGGAAATATCCGAACAAACAGGCCCGCGCGAAGCTGATCGCGCTTTCCAAGGCCTTCGATGCGGCGGCACTCGTGGCCAACGCCGACCAGGAACTGAAAATGGGCAACATCGCCGAGGCGATTCGATTGTACGAGAAGGCGATTCCTGACCTGGTTGCTCCCGCGGACGACATTGCGAAATCAAAGCTGCAGGCCGCCAAACGGCAGGCATTGATTCAGGCAGACAAGAACTGAGTCGGGCAGGCCTGATCGCATGACGGCGAACGCCCGGCGAATCAGCCACTGGCGAGAAACGCGAACACGTCGTACATCGTGTGACATCCCACCGCCAACCCGAATCCGCGAAATGCGAAAATCGCCGCGAGATATGCTCCGGCGAGCGTTCGAAAAGCAAACTCGCCCGCCGTATAAGTCAAATCCGAGCCGATGGGCGGGTAGTGATGCAGCGCGAAAAGCAGCGATGAGACAATGATCGCCACCGCAACGCCGGCCACCTTCTTCATTCCGCAGATGTCAATCAAGAGCAGGTTCAGCAGTCCGATGATGATCAGGCGGAACACCAGTTCCTCGTAAATTCCCGCGCCGACGCTGAGCAGCAATTCAATGACGGCGCGCGGCGGCTCTCCAACCGCGTCGGGGGGCACGGTATGCGCGACGGCCTGAAGCCCTCCGGTAAGCTGATTGTTAAAGAGCAGGAGCGGCATCGCGAGCAAGACGCTTTCACCCGCCATTCCGGCAAGCGGCTGCAACGTGACCTTCCAGGGATTTCGCGTGGCGACATGCCATGCCAGCAGAACAACAACCAGCACCGCACCGGGAAGGTATGCGCCGGTGCCACCGAACAGACTGAAAAACCAGAGGATCAGTTCCTCGGCGGCGAGCGACGGACGCATGTTGACCGGGCGGTCGGCGTAGAACAGCGCCATTCCCACTTCGTAGGCGATTACCAATGGCAGGAGAAAGACAAGACACTGAAGCGGCCGATGCGTGACATCCAGATAAGCACTGGATAGCTCGGAGCGCGTACGCCGGGTTCGGCGTGCCTGAGTCTTCGGGGGTGTGCGCTTCGTCACTCGCTTTCGCATCTTGCTCCATCAAGAGTCGGCATGGGTGTTTGCCGAGGAAGTTCACTGCGTCAGGCATGCCCACGCAGTTCGGCCGAAACACGGTGGACCTGCATTTCAGATTCCGGACGGGGCGGGATTCGGCGAAGCGAATATCCCGGGCAGGTCCGGATTCTCAATTTCGCCCACGTTCGCATCGCACTTCCGTGTGCTCCCGGACAGCCGACGGTAGAATTCTGTGCCATTCAATGGCGCGACGCAACCTTCAATCATCGAGGCATGACAACACCCGCTCGAGGAGGAATGTTCGGACCACCGTCGAACGAATATTCGACGCGCTGTATGAGGCGTACGGACCGCAGCACTGGTGGCCCGGGGAGTCTCCCAATGAGATCGTAATCGGCGCGATCCTCACGCAGAACACAAGCTGGAAGAACGTCGAGAAGGCGATTGTCGCGATGCGCTCCGCCGGGCTGATCGACTGGCGCCGGTTGCACGATATTCCGACGGACGAACTGGCTCCGATCATCCGGTCGGCGGGGTATCACAACCTCAAGGCGCGACGGCTGAAGAATTTCGTGGAGTGGCTCTGGCTGCGTTACGGTGGGCGGCTTGAAGGCCTTCGCGACGTTCCATCGGCCGAGCTTCGTGCGGCTCTGCTCGAGATCAACGGGATCGGGCCGGAAACAGCGGACTCGATTCTGCTTTATGCGCTTGACCGGCCTTCATTCGTGGTTGACGCATATACAGGCCGAATCGCACGGCGTCATGGGCTCATCGGCGAATCGCACGACTACGCTGCGCTCCAGGCACTCTTTGAAAAGAACGTTCGCCCGGATGTGAAGCTTTTCAATGAATATCACGCGCTAATCGTTGCCGTGGGAAAACGGCATTGCGGCCCCACGGCGCGGTGTGACGGATGCCCACTCGCGCGGTTTGCCCATGATGAGACGAAGTAGCCAGCCTGATCGACGCGGTTCAACCGGCGAGGAATCCGCCGAGCAATCGGGACATGTCGAAATGAAACGGAGTAGCCCGCCGATCGAAGCGATCCGACGGAATCAAAGCCTCCACGGCCCCGACCTAAAAGCGAGATCGGGCTACGATCGAATGGTGAAAAAGACGGGATCGTCGCTCAGGACATGGTCTTGTTCTTGTAAATCTTGTAGCCCACCAGGACAACAATAATCCCAACGAGACCAACCCAGCTATACCACTCCATCACGAACATGCCCTGGGCCAACATCAGCGCATCGTTGATCATCGCATCACTCCTCGAATGCGGTCCAAGCTATCTATCTGAATCCACGCCGCGCATAGGCGCGACAGAAAACATCACCCTTGTCGGACGTCGCGGAAGCCGCCTCGGAGCGGCTCCCCAACGCGCCTTATACGTCCGGCGTCGGACGCCTGTCAAGCCGAGGCGACCGCCGACGGAAGCGAGCGATATTCCCTCCGTATGCTCCCCGGAAACGCGGCTTGCGACATGGGATCCACTCATCACCGTCTCCGAAACCGTGGTTCCGCCAAGCGCCGGCGCAAGCATTCGACCGTGCCCGGCCGCACGCCCGATGCTATACTGGCCAACCATGATTCCCAGGTCCGATGTCGCAGCACCGTCGCCCCGGCCGCTCACGATCGGTGACGCTCCGATCTCACTCGATGACCTCGATGCGTGCCTGGGCAGGCCCCTGGTCGTCACAATTTCGAACGCGGCCATGGGACGCCTGAACTCCGCGCGGGAGATTGCCGAACGGTTGATCTCCACGGGACGATCCATCTACGGAATCAATACGGGGTTCGGAAAGTTATGCAATGTCCGCATCAGTTCGGACGATCTCGCACGCCTGCAGCAAAACCTGATCGTTTCGCACGCGGTCGGTGTCGGTCCGCCGGCGCCGCCGGAGATCGTTCGGTGGATGCTGCTTCTGAAGGCGAACGCGCTGCTCGCCGGAGCCAGCGCGATCAGCCCGGATTGCGTGCGATGCCTGGTCGACCTATTGAACCATGACTTACTGCCCGTTGTTCCGACACGCGGCTCTCTCGGTGCAAGCGGCGATCTGGCGCCGCTTGCGCACCTTGTCCTGCCGCTCATCAACCGAGGCGAGGTGATCGAACACGGCGAGGTCGTATCAGCCCAGGCGGCCATGCAACGCAACCGCATCGCCCCGGCTTCACTCGGACCCAAGGACGGACTCGCGCTGATCAACGGCACACAGTTTATGCTGGCGTACGCGGCAGAGGTGATCGTTCGCGCGCGTCGCCTGGCCAGACATGCGGACCTCATCGCGACGCTTTCGCTGGAAGCCTATCAGGGCAGCCTGGCGCCGTTTCGAGCGGAGCTCGTCAGTTTGCGCCCACACCCCGGCATTCTTGAGACGGCGGAAAATGTTCGACGCCTGATGGCTGACAGCGAGATACTCAAATCGCACGCGAACTGCGACAAGGTGCAGGACCCTTATAGTCTTCGGTGCATCCCGCCCGTTCACGGCGCCTGCCGGGATGTGGTTCGACAGGCGGCCGCGACGGTTGAGATTGAGCTCAACAGCGTCACGGACAACCCGGTGCTGGTTGATGAGGAGTTCATCAGCGGCGGGCTGTTTCACGGCGAGCCACTGGCGTTGGCGCTCGATCATCTTGCGATGGCGCTTTCTGAGTGGGCAAACATTTCGGAACGGCGGACTTACATGCTGCTTCATGGGCCGGATGGCCTACCGCCGCTTCTGATGAAGGATACGGGACTTAACAGCGGCTTCATGATCCCGCAGTACACGGCGGCCGCGCTGGTCAACGAATGCAAGGTGCTCTGCACGCCGGCGAGCATTGACTCGATTCCGAGCAGCCTTGGGCAGGAAGATCATGTCAGCATGGGCGCGACGAGCGCGCTGAAGTGTCGGCAGGTTCTGGAAAATGCGGAAACGGTCCTCGCGATTGAGATGCTCTGCTCCGCCCAGGCGCTGGATTTTCGATTGCCGACTCAGCCGGGCATCGGACCGCGAATCGCGCTCGAGACCATTCGCAAGACAATTTCGCACGCGGAGGAGGACCGCGAATTCCGCAGTGACATCGCCGAATCGCTGGCGATCCTTCGCAGGCAGGACGCCCTTTCCGCGGTGGAAGCGGTTGTCGGCCCGCTCAAGTAAATCGGGCCGGGGCTCGACGATCGTAGCGGGTCGGGGAATCGGGGGTGCATCGAAGACCCGAGGAGGATATGCGATTCACAATCGGCGACCTGGCCGGTTATAATCGCCGGTCAAACCGACGACTGTAATCACGGAGACCATCACGATGAACAATGCAGAAGGCGGCATCTGTTTCCTGTTAAATCTCTTCCTGTCGACGCCTCAGCGCGTCTTCGACTTCTTTACCGGGTGGATTTTCGACCTGTTCAATATCGCAAGCCCGAACTTCCTGCGATTGATCGGCGATATCTTCACCTGCGGATTCTGATCGCATCTGAGAGTCCGTGCCGTATGCCGGCACGACCTGCGGGGATTTAGCAAGAACCGTGCGCGATCTCAGATTGACGACGTCAATCCGCCGATTCAGTCATTGACCGCGTGCCTTGGATTCGACCTCCGGGGAGCTTGAGCATGACAATCTTCTGCACGCTTGTGAGTCTTTTCTTCGGGCTGCCGCAGGCGGTGATCGACTTCGTTTACGATCTCATCGGGCTGAATTCGCCCGACCTGACATACGGGATTGGTTCCATTTTCGGCTGCAACCTTTAGCGGTTTCGCGGCCCAGTACATGACCAAGGAGAATTTTAATGAGCTTTCTCTGCACGCTGATCGACCTGTTTTTCCTTCTGCCGCAGTTTCTGGCCAACAACATCTACGGATTTTTCGGTGCGACCATTCCGGATGTGAGCGCTGCCTTCGATGCGATCTTCGGCTGCGCGGCCTGATCGGACGAACTGGTCAGAATGATCGTCTCATACTGAGAGATTGATCGAGGACTCGTCCGAGTCGACCTGATCTGCGACCAGCGCCGAATGCGCCACGGTGCGCATGGCGTTTCATTCTGCGCGGAGGCGCCACAACATGGCCGAACTTGTGCCCGCGCCATTTTCGGAACTTGTCCACCGAGTGGTGCTGGAACTGCGAAGTGACGATGCGGTATTCCTTCTGCCCCGACGCAAATGGTGGACGCCCGATCCAGACGGACCGAACCTGTCGGTGCGATTCCATGAGAACCCGGCAGGCACACCTGTCGGCCCGGCCGCCGGTCCGCACACGCAAATGGCACAGAACCTGGTGCTTAGCTGGCTTGCCGGCTCGCGTATCCTCGAACTGAAGACGGTGCAAATCAATGATCGGTTGAAGATCGGCCGACCGTGCATCGATGCGACCAACATCGGCTACAACATCGAATGGTCGCAGGAATTGAGAATTCAGGAAGCCCTCCGGGAGTATGTCGCCGGCTGGATGCTGATTCAGATGCTCGCTCGCGGCGGCCTCCTTTCGAATTCGCCGATTGCCTCGCACGCGACGGAAACCATATTCGACCTGAGCGTCGGCTACGATCTGGCGGGCATTCGATCCTCCCCGGTTACATCGTTCATTCAGTCAATGCGAGATGCTTCGGCGTGGATCGAGCAACTTCGACGCGAGATCCCGAGGGAGTATTCGGCGCTGCGTGACATGCACTTTCCCGCAAAGATCGCGACGAGCATCACGCTGTCCACGTTTCATGGTTGCCCGGCGGATGAGATCGAGCGGATCTGCGAATATCTTATCGCCGAAATGGACTGTGATGTGGTGATCAAGATGAATCCGCCGATGCTCGGGAAAGACCGGTTGGAGCATCTTCTACACGATGTCATGGGCTATGAGGAAATACGGGTACCCGATCACGCCTACGTTAACGGTCTGCAATTCGACGAATCGCTTCGGATCTGCGAGCGACTGACACGGCTCGCGGCCATGCGCGGCCGGCGGCTCGGCGCGAAGTTTTCCAATACGCTCGAAGTGGAGAATCATCGGACTTTTTTTTCGTCCGACAACAAGACGCAGTATCTGTCCGGCCAGCCGCTACATGTCATCACGTTGACACTTGCTGACGAATTCCGAAAGGCTGTCGGTCCGGAATTTCCGCTGACCTTCAGCGCCGGCGTGGACCGGCAGAATTTCACTTCGCTGGTCGCCGCGGGTTTTCGACCGATCACAACCTGCACCGATTTGCTGCGGCCGGGAGGCTACGGGCGATTGCCGCCCTACCTGTCGGAGCTTTCCGCGGCAATGAGACGTCTGAACGCGTCGTGCATCGAGGAGTTCATTGATTCGTCGGCAAATGCGTCGACCTCCGGCACTGAGCACTTGCACGGCGCGGCCGCCGCCGCAGCCAACCTGTCCGCGGCGGCGGCGGCAGCGCGCGCCGATGCTCGCTACCGAGCGGATGCCAACCGGAAGACACCGAAACGCATCGGCACGCATCTGACAACCTTCGACTGCGTGACGTGCGACAAGTGCATTCCCGTGTGTCCCAATGCCGCGAACTTTGTCTATTCGACGGATGCGGTCGTTGTTGAGTTCACTGACTATCGAATCGTGGGCAACGAGCTGAGGTCCGGCGATTCCAAACGCATCGTGGTCGAGAAGGCGGCGCAGATTGCGAACTTCGCGGATTTCTGCAATGACTGCGGAAACTGCGACACGTTCTGCCCGGAATACGACGGCCCGTTCATCAAGAAACCGAATTTCTTTGGAAGCCATGAGGCATGGCGACGCTTCGATCATCGCGACGGTTTTTTCATCGATCTCGCGAACCGGTGTACACCGCAGGTGTTCGGGCGAATCCAAGGCAACACCTACCTGCTCGCGCGTGAATCAGGCTGGGAAGGTATGCGGTTCGAAGACGGGATCGTCTGCCTCTTTGTTCACGGCCGGTCGCACGAGGTCGAACGGTGGTTTGCGTTTGGACCGGCTGACGCCAGCGGGCACATCGTGAACATGACGGCCTATCATACGATGCGCATCCTGATCGACGCACTCCTCAAAACCGACCGTGTCCATCAAATCAACGCCGGATATATCGCAGAACGGCGGGAAGGCGGTCCGAATGCCACTTAACAATCGCTATGGGCGAATCATTACGAACGGTTAAGATTCCCGCCATGTCAGACCGGACGCCGATCGAGCGCGTTTTTGACACGCTGCTATTCATTTCCGTGCCAACCGTGGTCTATGCGATGGCCGCCGTCAGATGGATCATCGATCCGTTTCACATTCGTAACCGAATTGTCGGACGCCTGCTTCCGGAACTGTCGAGATTCCCGTCAGCGACATCGCGTTTCATCGCTCTTCATTCACCCGGGCGGACCGGCATTCTGGTGCAGGTGATTCTGACCGGCGCGGCGGTCCTGATGTTGTCGGGCGGGATTTTTTCAGCGATCTGGTGGGCGCCGTCGGTCGCGCGGCATATCACGCCCATGACTCCGTCCGTCGTCGCTGTCCTCGCAATTATCACAGCCTGGGTCATGGGCTGGATGGAGATTGCGCGGGTGGCGCTTCTGAAAGAAGAGACGAGAAGATGCCTGCGGCGGCAACTTGTTGCGATCGGGCTTCGAACATGTGTGACCTGCGGCTACAACCTCAAAGGAATCACTTGCGGCCGATGTCCGGAATGTGGCGTCGAGTATGAAAAATAATCGATCGGGATGAAACCGAGCCGCCTCGAAGTTCGCGTCAAAAAAAAGAACGGCCCTGCGAGCAAGTGCAACACAGGGCCGTCGGAAGATTGGATACAGTTATCGGGGATGCGATCTCGGATAACCGGTCGTCATGCCTTCTTGGCGGCCTGATCTTCGTACTCTTTAAGCGCCTTCTTCAATCCTTCCAGCATCCGGGCATCCTTGCAAAGCTCGATGGCGCGCTTCTGTTCGGCGATCGCCTCTTCGACTTTTCCATCCATGAACAACGCGCGGGCGTAGGTGTCGATGACTGCCGGCTCGCTTCCATTGGTTGCGTCATACGCAAGCTTTGCGGCTTTCACGGCAGTCGCAATGTCCCGATGCTTCACATTTTCATCCGTCAGGATGGTCCAGGAGAACTCATTCATTAGCATGGGATTCTTGCCGCCGTCCTTCAGGATCGAAGTCGCCAGTTTCTTCATCTTCTTGGATTTCTTCGGCATCTTCGCCAGCTCGAAATACTCTTCGAGCTTCATCGCCACCGCCATCATTTTTCGCTGCGCGGCCATTTCCTCGTCTTGCTGCTTCTTGAATTCGGCAACATCCCAGTTCCCATCAATGACTTTCTGGATCGTTTCATCCAAGCCAAACATGGGGTGACCGACCCAGACGATCTGCCCCGACTTGTCGACGATGAAGGCCGTCGGGATGCCTTGCTGTCCGAACGCCTTCATGTACGCGTCGGTGGTTTTCCTGCCGTCGTCACAAGCGACGACATACGCCATCTTGTCTCCCATGTTCTCGACGAACGGCCTGACCTTTTCCGCAGGCTCATCGCTGACCCCGATGAAAACGACACCCTTGTCCTTGAATTTCGTCTGCATCTCGGTCAGGTGGGGAATGCTCGTCCGGCACGGCGGGCACCACGTGGCCCAGAACTCGACCACGTAGATTTTCTTTCCCTTGCCGTCGGCCAGATCCACCGGCTTGCCTTTGACCCAGGTCTTGATATTGAGCGGTGCAGCCTGGTCGCCGATTTCGCCAGCCTGAACCACTCCCCCAACCACGACGCCAGCCAGCAGCGCCAAAAATCCGATTCGCATTCGATTCATCTGATGCCCTTTCGTAGGTGAGAAGCCTGCCCACGCGGCCTGTCCCATGCCGCGACCGTCTGGAAGCGTGACCTCCGGGAATCCGAACTGACCTTCTGATGCGGCGGGACGGCCTGCCCGGCGAACCGGCCCGCGCTGACGGCATGATACCGTGCGACCGCCGGGCGCGCCCTGCCCAATTTTCGCCTCTTGGATATAATTCCCACCGAACAAGTTACATCTTCTTGAAACGATCTTCATGCCACGCATTCACGAAGGACTTCCATGACCGCCAAAGCATATCCCGATCCGTACTCGGCGAAAAAGACCCTCCGCACCCTCATGGGGGAAGTCGCCTTTTTCCATCTTGCAAGGTTGGCCGACGCCGGTGTCGGCGACATCTCCCGGCTTCCTTTTTCCATCAAGATTCTGATTGAGAATGCCCTTCGGCATTCGGGAGACGGCATCGTCCACCCGGACGATGTCCGGAAGCTGGCGAACTGGAACGCCGCCAGACCGGCCGAGGATGAAGTGCCCTTCACCCCGGCCCGCGTCGTGCTTCAGGATTTCACCGGCGTTCCGGCCGTCGTGGATCTCGCGGCCATGCGCTCGGCCATGATGCGGCTGGGCGGCGATCCGAATCGCATCAATCCGCTCGTGCCGGTTGACCTCGTCATCGACCATTCGGTGCAGGTGGATGTCTTCGGCAGTTCGCAGTCACTGGCGCTGAATGAAGACATCGAGTTCGCGCGGAACCGCGAACGGTACGAATTCCTTCGCTGGGGGCAGCGCGCGTTCAACGGCTTCCGTGTTGTTCCGCCCGCGACCGGCATTGTCCACCAGGTGAATCTCGAGTATCTCGCAAAGGCCGTCATGACGCGACAGGTCGACGGCACGCTCTACGCGCTGCCTGATACGCTGGTCGGCACCGACAGCCACACGACCATGATCAACGGCCTCGGCGTGCTCGGATGGGGCGTCGGCGGCATCGAGGCCGAGGCGTGCATGCTGGGCCAGCCGATCTACATGCTCGCTCCGGAAGTCATCGGCTTCAAGCTCTCCGGCCGATTGCCCGAAGGCGCCACGGCGACGGACCTGGTCCTCACGGTGACGGACATGCTTCGCCGCAAGGGCGTCGTCAACAAGTTCGTCGAATTTTTCGGAGACGGCCTTGCGGATCTGGGCCTCGCCGACCGGGCGACGATTGCCAACATGGCGCCCGAATATGGCGCGACGATGGGCTTTTTCCCGATCGACGACGAAACACTGTCCTACCTGCGCCGCACCGGCCGCTCGGAGGCGGAGGTCGATCTGGTCGAGCGATACTGCAAGGAGCAGGATCTCTTCCGGGTGAACGGCCGTCCGGATCCGATCTTCACTGACACGCTCCACCTCGAGCTCTCCACCATCGAGCCGAGCCTCGCGGGTCCGAAGCGCCCGCAGGACCGCGTGCGCCTGTCCGAGCTGAAGTCCGAATTTCGCAAGTCGCTCACCGCCCCGATCAAAAACCGGGGCTACGAACTGGCCGCGGAGGATGCCGCGCGTCGCGTGACCTTCAGGGACAACGGACATTCATGCGAGATCGGCCACGGCGCGGTTGTCATCGCCGCGATCACCAGTTGCACGAACACCAGCAATCCCAGCGTCATGCTTGCGGCCGGCCTGCTCGCCCGGAAGGCTGTCGAGAAGGGTCTGACGGTCAAGCCCTACGTCAAGACGAGCCTGGCGCCGGGCTCGCGCGTCGTGACCGATTATCTGGACAAGGCCGGGCTCTCGCCCTATCTGGACAAGCTCGGGTTCTACACGGTCGGCTACGGCTGCACGACCTGCATCGGCAACAGCGGACCGTTGCCGGAGGCGGTGGCCGAGGTGGTGACGAAGAACAATCTCGTCGCGTCGAGTGTGCTGAGCGGCAACCGCAATTTTGAAGGGCGCGTCAGCCCGCAGGTGAAGGCGAACTTCCTGGCGTCTCCGCCGCTGGTCGTGGCCTACGCCATCGCGGGGACGACCGACATCAACCTGACGACCGATCCACTCGGAACCGACAAGGCCGGCAAGCCGGTCTATCTCCGCGATATCTGGCCGACCAACGCCGAGGTGACCGAGACGGTTTCGCGGTGCGTGACGGCCGAGATGTTCAAGCATCGGTACAGCAACGTCTTCGACGGCAACGACAAGTGGAATCGCATCGCGGTCGCCGAGGGCGCGGTGTATGACTGGAATCCCGGCAGCACCTACATTCAGGAGCCGCCGTTCTTCGTCGATCTGAGCCGGGAGCCCGCGCCGATTCAGCCG
Source organism: Phycisphaerae bacterium (assembly GCA_019636475.1). Classification (NCBI taxonomy): domain Bacteria; kingdom Pseudomonadati; phylum Planctomycetota; class Phycisphaerae; species Phycisphaerae bacterium. The sequence goes on along the minus strand of JAHBXN010000004.1, from coordinate 265,271 downwards.
ATCGCGAATGCCCGCGTGCTCGTCATGGTGGGCGACAGCGTGACGACCGACCACATCTCCCCGGCGGGCAACATTGCGAAGGAAAGCCCGGCCGCGAAATTCCTCATGGAACACGGCGTGCAGCCGAAGGACTTCAACAGCTATGGCGCTCGCCGCGGCAATGACAGAGTCATGACACGCGGCACGTTCGCCAATGTGCGGCTGCGCAACCTGCTGGCGCCCGGCACCGAGGGCGGCGTAACGCGGCACCTGCCTTCCGGCGAGGTGATGAGCATTTACGACGCCTCGCTGAAGTACAAGGCGGCCGGCACGCCGCTGGTCGTTCTGGCCGGCGCGGAGTATGGCACCGGTTCGTCGCGGGACTGGGCGGCCAAGGGCCCGTTCCTGCTGGGCATCCGGGCGGTGATCGCGACGAGCTACGAGCGCATCCACCGCAGCAACCTGGTCTTCATGGGTGTGCTGCCGCTGCAGTACCTGGAGGGTCAGTCGCGTGAGTCGCTGGGCTTGTCGGGCGAGGAGGTCTTCTCGATCCAGGGTCTTGATGATTCGCTGCGGCCGCGGCGGAAGCTGACGGTGATCGCGAAATGCCCGAAGCAGTCGAAGCCGGACATTTCCTTCGAGGCCGTCGTGCGAATCGATACGCCGGTGGAGATCGAGTACTACCGCAACGGCGGCATTCTTCAGACGGTGCTGCGCAAGATGATGAAGGCGTGAGCCGGGGCGGTTCGGGTGTGGTGAATCGGCGGCGTTCCCGGGCGCGATGGCTGGGTTCCGGCGCGGGGTTCCGGCATTCCGGCGCGGGGTGCCGCCGGTCCGTCGCGGGGTGCCGCCGGTCCGTCGCGGGGTGCCGCCGGTCCGGCGCGGGGTTCCGGCATTCCGGCGCGCGGTTCCGGCATTCCGGCGCGCGGTTCCGGAAAGGCCGGATCGCTCCGGGCCCGGGCCTTCACCGATAAAATCCCGCGTGCCCATCGCGCGGCAGCCCATCGCGGCCGCGCCGCCCGTTTTTCAGCCCGTCCGGCTGTTTCTGCGCCGCCCGGCCGCAAGTCGCGGTCCGATCGGGCCGACACATCCCATCGAAAGGTGGGTGCCGCCGCGATGCCACACGATTTCATTCCCGACGCCGACGGCCTTTTCAACCGCTGGCAGATCAATTTTGTCACCTATGCCCTGGACCACCATCGCGCCCTGGGTCTGACCAGCGAGCAGATCGACGCCCTCGGCGAGGGGCAGCGTGAATGGATCAAGGCGTATGATGCCCTCGTCGCCGCGCGGGCGGCGTTTGAGAGCGCGGCCGCCGCGAAGGCGGACAGCCGCCGCGCGCTGGTCGGCACGATCCGGGAGATTGCCGGTCAGCTTCGGGTCCGGCCGGAGGTGGATGCGTCGGCCCGTGCGGCCCTGGGTCTGACACTGCCCGACGCCTATGCGGCGCCATCCGGCGATCCGCAGACCTTCCCGCTGCTGCGGATTGACGCGGGGGAGCGGCTGGAGCATGTCATTCATTTTGTCGATTCGGCGACGCCGCAGCGGCGGGCGCGTCCGCGCGGGATTGCCGGTCTGGAGCTGCGCGGGGCGGTGAGGCCGGCGGGCGACGGTCCCCCGGCGGATCCCGGCGACTATGCGTTCATCCGCCTGGCGACGCGGACGCCGTCGCCGGTGATTTTTTCGGGTTCGAGTGCCGGCCAGACGGCATGGTACGCGGCGCGGTGGCTGTCGACGCGCGGGCGTCCCGGCCCGTGGGGGCCGACTTCGTCCGCGACGATCGGGGGCTGAGGCGCGGCGATGTCTCGAGAGTGACAGTTTCTGTCACTGCGGCCATTTCACAGCTTGAAATCGCAGCGGGGCGCCGTCAAGATCCGGGACGGAGGGCCACCGATGATCAACCGCCACGACGAGCCGGACGCAACACGACACGAAGACCCGTCGAATCCCGCGGGCGTGTTCAACCTGCTGGATGAAGCCTGGATCCCGGTGCTGCGAGCGAATGGGCGGTTCGAGCGGCTGGGCATTCGCCGATGCAAGAGCAAAGTGCACCACCATTATGCTGCTGCCTGGCGCAGTCGCCCGAGCAACAGCACAATGATGGAACCTGTCGACGAGCGTTATGCTCCCCCACAGGAGTGGGGATCGAGGTTGCACCTCTGAATAGAACAGACCCGCCCTCGGTTCACCTCCACTGAGGTGGAGATACAATGCTGGGCAATCTCCATCGGGAAACAAACTAACAGTGTCTATCGAAAAATTCAAGCGAATTTAATTGAATAGGGCAGGTATCTTCTATTATTAATCCCGTCATTCGATCGCCGGAGCCGCACTAAATCGGGTACAGGGCAAATCAACTATGGAGGTTCAAAATGATGCTCGACCAAATCAAGATTTACGAAACCATTCAGGATCAAATTAACCGCCCAGGCCCGCAGCGCTGGCTACGCGCAGCGCGGCACGACCCGGACGATGCGGCCAACCAAATTTTTTGCGAGCTGTTCGATCGCCCTACCACGGCGCTGGCACGAATTGTTAATCCAGACGCCTACATTGGCACCGTCGTGCGTCACGCGGTGTCGAAAATGGCGAAGCGCGCTTTCGACGAATCAAAAAAAAATCGACCACTGAACCCGGAGAATTTTGATGCACGGCACGACGAGGATTTTTGACGGCACCATGACATTGGTTAGCGCCAGCGAGACTCCACTGGCAAACGCGATTCGGAATGAGCAAATAGATCGCATTTTGAAATTGCCATCAGAGGAGCGTGATGATTTATTTGCGTACATCGGAGAGCCGGTGGTTCTGGGCAAACCTGTCACATATCTGAAGTATGCGCATTTTCGTGGCGTCGCGCCCTCGACACTCCGGGACCGCACCAAAAAACGGTTAGACGCCTTTGTAGATGCGCTGAATCGGTAGAATATTGGCTCATGCGAAGAGGACCGCCACTCCACTCGGAGGAAAGGAAAAAATGCCTTCATTCAGTCTCGTCTCATCGCCGTGGATTAGCGTCACACTGATTGATGGACAGAGTCGAGTTTGTTCGCTCAAGGAACTTCTTGCCGATGCTCATGCAATCGCGCGAATCGGGGAATCGTCTCCGCTGATCAACGTCGCAATGCTGCGGTTTCTCATCGCGCTTGTTAGCGATGGACTTAGGGATCGCGTTGGCTGTGAAGAAGATTTGATCAGACTTACTGCCCGCACCGAAACAGGGCTTCAGAGCGACGCGGTCGCGGCGATCATCGCGCCGCTGGAGACTGCGACGGCTCGCGACGGTGGTTCTCAGGCATCGTACTTCGACGCAGAGGTAATTAAGAATATTCCCGGCTGGGATGCGCCCAACACGCCACAATCGGCATCCCAACTGCTCGCTGAGATTCCATCCGGCACCAATATCGTCCACTTCAACCACGCCTACGACGCCGATCCGCCGCTGTGTGTCGGTTGCATGCTCAAGGGCAGGCTGGCTGAATCCGCCTTCGCCCGCGGCGGCCTCGGTCCGGCGATTAGCCGCAATCTGCTCTCAACCATCGGCGGAAGCGAGCCGCGCTATGTCATTCCTTATGCCGACACACTGCTCAAAACGCTGCTCCTCAATCTTATTGTCGGCGATCGCGGCCGACCTTCGTGGGTCGCGATCCACGGTCGCGCGGATGGCGTGCCGGGGCCCGTCGCTCGGATGACCTGGCGGCCTCGCCTTGTGACGCCCGTATCGAACAGTCAAAGTGATGAGCCTTGCTGCCATTGCGGCGAAAGCCATTTCGATCGATTCACCAAGGTTGTTGTTGCTGACACTTACAACCATGCAAATAGCCCGTATGGCGCTAAGCAGGACGTCGAACAGTGGAAATCGTCGCCGGACGACCCCCACCTGATTCCCTCGAACAAGGACACGTTCAATCTCGGAGGCGATTTCGAATTCTGGCCCGTCCGTGCGATCACGCGTTGGCTCACGGAGCCCGGACGCGTGGGGTGGAATCGCATGATTAAACGAGCGCACCACTTGAAATCCGACATTTCGGTCGTCGTAACATCGAGCGCCGGCAACCAAGCCAAAATCGACGACGCCCCTATTGCCGAATACGCAATCCCATCCAAGTTGATGGCTCAGCCATCGGTGAAGCTTGACGCGACGGCCGAGGCGTTAGTGAAGTTCTTTGACAAAGAACATGCGGCGAAGCGTCGCCAACTGTCGCTCGCCCAAGTCCTCGATACGTGGGTTGCAATTGCGACTGATGATGATCCGAATGCCTATCTATCGCAATGGGCGAGTGAGACCAAACCGAATGAAGACGACAAATACGGCGTTCGATCAGTTGACACCGCCGAGGTGAATACAATTCTGTATGCCGCCGCGCGAGCACTGGTCAAGCAAATGGAGAGCCTACCTGACCTTCAGCGTCAGGCATGGTCGATGACGAATGTTACCGCCGGTGCGGCGACGATGGAGCGGCAGGCGGCCATGACATTTGTTTGGCAACAATCGCGGATCGAATCGGGGCATCGCCGTCACGCGCTCCGGGAGGCGGTCGCGGCGATCCTACCAATCTACTCCGCACACCATGTGCAGGCGTGGAAGCATGAACCCGTCCCCGGCGCGACGTTCCGCACGCTTGCTAATCAGCAAGTTGCCGAAGATCGTCAAGGCGGCGTTCGCGGCGGCGGCCGATTTCGCAGACTTCTCGCCGAAGTGGTTACTGCCCCGCATGCAGCCCGGCAAGGGGCATTGAGCCGCCTCTTTTCCGCCATCACTGAGACACCAACGACCCCACAGCCGCCTCGAATAGACTTCGCCGATCTGCTTGTAGAACTGTCGAAGTGGCATGATCCGATTGATCCGACTCCCGCGCGCTGGCGAACAATTCTGGCCTAGCGGCGCCAAGGGTTCACAGATTGACTTCCGTTGTTCCGATTTCATTTCGGAGAGAAAGGACCTTATATGTTGATTGAATTTCACGTCATTCAGGAATTCGGACCGTCCAACCTCAATCGCGACCAGGAGGGTCGGCCCAAGAAGGCATTCTACGCCGGATCGGAACGGCTCCGTATCAGCAGCCAGTGCCTCAAGCGGGTTATCCGACAACCGAGACGCCCAGATCAAGACGACCGAACTCTCGGAGTATTCGAACAAACTGTGGGCTCGGCAAACTTCGGAGTTCGAACGCGACTCTTGCCCGAGCGCGTCGCGGCCGCGTGGCAGGCCGAATTCGGAGCGGACGACAAGAACGTTGAAGGCATCAAAGCCGCCGTTTCCATCATTGCTCAGAAGGACAGTAAGCAGGACGAAGTCAGGCCGGACGGCAAGGTGCGAACACCACAGGCGATTTATCTCGATCTTGATCGCGAAGTGGAGCGCATCATCGCGATTCTGAAGGACCTGAAGGCCAAGGATAAGCTTGACGATCTCGCCGATCCTGCGCAGATATTCGCCGACAATCTCGGCGACGCGGCCAAGAAGTTGCAGTGGCCGAAATCGAGCCCGGAGAAAGACATCGCCTGGGCATCTGTTCGTGCGCACTGGCCCATGATTCAATCTGTTGTCGAGGCAATGGATGTCGCCGACCGACCCGACGGCTTCGAGCCGTCGACTGAAGCCGAAAAGCTCACACCGAGTTACGATCTCGCATACTGGCTGCTTCGGGTGATTCTCAAGCTCCGGGAAAACGAAGCGTATGAAGATGAAGCCGCGCTCTCCAAATCGTTAAAACCTGAGCGCGGGGCGAAGAAAGTCAGCGGCGCAAAGGTGACTCTGGCCGATTCGCTCAAATGCACCTCGGACCGCCCGATTTCGGCCGCCGACATCGCGCTTTTTGGACGGATGACCACTTCCGATGCCTTCCGCGACATCGAAGCCGCCTGCCAGGTCGCTGACGCCATCAGCACCCATCCGGCCTATCCCGAATATGATTATTTCACCGCTGTCGACGACTTGGCGACTGATGCCGGCGCTGCGCACTTGGGTGAATCGCAGTTTGCGTCCGCCGTCTTTTACAAATATCTCTCGGTCGATCACACGGCCCTGTGTCGCAACCTCGGCGCTGAAATCCCGGATGACAAGAAGGATGATGAGTTCTTTCATGCAGCGGCCGCCAAGGCGAACGATGTCGCGGCGAAATCAATTGAGGGGCTGCTTCGGGCGCTTATGCTCAATGTTCCGCGAGGCAAAATCAACAGCCACGCTCAAAACCAGCAACCGAGTCTCATCCTTGTCGAAGTGAAGCAGGCGCACGTTGCCACCAGCTACCTTACGGCCTTCCACGATCCCGCACGCGCCGGCGAACGAGAGAATGGGACCACGGAAACCCTTCTCACCGACAGCATCCGAAAACTGCTGGCGTTCGCGCAATATCGCAATCGAAAAATGGCGGTCGATGGCACCCAACGATTTCTCTTCATAAACGATCCTGATTGCGAGCAGGCAGTCGAACGGCTTCGCAACGACCTAAAGAAGGGGAATCAATCGCCTCTGACGGATGATGAGTTCTTCAGCGACTCCACGCTCAAGAGTTGCGACGCCTTCAATGACCTTGTGGCGGCAGTCAACGCGGCCGTCGCGGGAGGCAGGAAATGACGACGACACGCATCGAAAGTGGCGAGACTTCCTCGCTTTACTTGCGTCTGGAGGGCCCGATGCAAAGTTGGGGCAGTCGAGCAATCGGACGCGTCCGGCGCACCGAAGCGTTTCCAACAAAATCTGGCGTCATAGGCTTGCTTGGGGCAGCCTTGGGATTGACTCGCCGGAGCCTGAATTCTCGTTTGGTTGCGTTCAATGCCCTGACAATGGCGGTCCGCATTGATCGCGCGGGTCGCTGCGACGAGGATTACCAGACGGTGGGAGCAGGCATCGGCATCTTGTCGGCGGACGGTAAAATAAAACGTACGGGCAGTACTGGCGAAGTCGAGGCGATCATCTCGCCCCGCGAGTTTCTATTCGACGCCAGTTTTCTAGTAGTGTTGCAGGGCGAACCCCAGCTGATTCGCAATCTGGCGGAAGCCCTGCGCTCTCCGATCTGGCCGCTATATCTGGGTCGCAAGCGCTGCGTGCCCTCCGAACCAATTTACGCGGGAGTGCGTGACGACTTGGACCTGCCAACTGCGATCAAGCAGGACGGGCCCGAGGATAGGGCTTCACTTCCCCTGGATGTCGGTGAGGAAGTGCGCGTAGTCTGCGATCTTCTCGATGTGGACACCTTCAGTAAAATGTTTGGCGATCAAACAACCACATCGCCAAGCGACTTTGCGCGCGCAAAGGTGTACCTATCTGACCGTATCGAGCGAGTCGATCCGCCGGTTCACACGGGTCGAGTCGCCCTCGACTTCATGATTCCCAGACCCGATAGTAAATTGGAGCGGCCTGATCTGACTTGTCCCTACTACGGTGCGCCTCCCACCCCAATCGAAATGTCCGGCATGGTCAAGGCGAAGAAGGCTGCCCGCGACAAAGCGGGGCCCAAGGGGGTCGGACGCTGCATCTTCTGCCACTTCGTTCCAAATCACCCGAAAAATCTGCACGCCCACCACATCACCTATCGGCGACACGGCCGTGAGACCGTAACCGAGGATCACCGCAGCACAGAGAGGGATGATCTGGTCATGCTCTGCAATGAATGCCATGCTGCGGTCACAATGATCGAGTACCAGCGCGGATACGGCATTGATCGTGTCGATCCTCGCAATCCGATGTGGCAACATCGCATTTTCGCGGCCCGCGAACAACTGCGTCGAAACTCTCCGATCAGTGTGCAGCCAGTTGGGGCGCATACGACGGAATGTGAATTGATCGAGTCGACGATTCCATTGTTGGCTGGCGACGCCTATGATGCCGATTCCCCCGGAAACCGATGGATCGCCAATCGGCAACACGTTCATCAGCGGTTGTCGATGGCATTTCCTGAGGTGGGAAACGAGCTTGCCGCAAGGGGCTATGGTGTCGAGCGGGACAAGGGAAGTTTTTCATTCCGCATACAACGAGGAACGGTTGTCAGCTTGTTGGTTCGCAGCCACATTCGACCCGACTGGTTTCGCGCATTTAACAAGTCTGATTGGCTCGTCGCCAACCGCCTTCCACCGCCCCGTCCAATGACGCTCGCCCAATATGTGTCTGGTAGCGAGTGGAACTTTGAACTGGAAGCGAATCCCGTAAAGCGGCTCCGCACGGACGGTCCAGAAGGTCGCAAGGGGCAGCGCGTGGGCCTTCGCGGTACCGAGAATTTGGAAACATGGTTGAAGAATCGCGCTGTCGAATCGGGCTTTGCCCTCATCGACGGCACCCTAACCATCCTTCCAATAGGACGGATTATTGGCAAACCGAAGCGCGGCGGCGTCCGCCAGTGGGATGGCGTCGAATTTGCTGGTCGGTTGCGGGTGACGGAAGCGGAGAGGTTCGTCAGGACACTGGCTGCTGGCATCGGCCCTGCCAAGGCCTTCGGCTTCGGCCTTCTCTCCATCGCCCCCCTCTAGTGCCACGGTGGCGGCGGTGGCGCGTTAATCCTCAAGCCGCCCCGTCAGCAGCCCGATCTTTGGCAAGTGAATAGCCTTTCGCCGCCATGGGAGGCCGCCATGCGGACCAATCTTCACGACATCGGGCGCTTTGACGACCGCCTCTCGTTCCTCTACGTCGATCGCGCCGTCATCAGGCACAGCGAGAACGCCATCGCCATTCACGAGTTCGATGGTGTCACCGATGTACCGGTCTCTTCCCTCGCCCTGCTCATGCTCGGGCCCGGCACCAGCATCACCCATGAGGCGATTAAATCCCTCGCCGACAACAACTGCCTCACCGTCTGGGCCGGTGAGCTCGGTATCCGATACTACGCCGCCGGCTGCGGCGGCGCCCGTCACAGCCGCAACCTGCTGCGCCAGGCGCGGCTTGCGGCCGACGAGCGGACGCGCCTTCAGGTCGTCATTCGCATGTACTGTTCCCGGTTCGCCGACGACGCGATCGATCCCGATATCACCCTGCAACAGCTTCGCGGCAAGGAGGGAATTCGCGTGCGTCAGGCCTACGCCGAGGCCTCGAAGGCGACCGGCATCCCATGGGAAGGCCGCACATACAAGCGTGAGGACTGGTACGCGGGAAATACCGTCAACCGCGCCCTTTCGGCGGCCAACGCCTGCCTGTACGGCCTTGTCCATGCCGCGATCCTGTCAGCGGGATATTCCCCGGCGATCGGCTTCATCCACACCGGCAAGCAGCTTTCGTTCGTCTACGACGTGGCAGACCTGTACAAGGCGGAATTGACGATTCCCCTCGCGTTCGAACTGGCCGCGGCGCAACCGGAGGATCTCGAGCGCGCGGTGCGCGAGGAAGCGCGGCGGCGGTTCCACGGAGCGAAACTGCTTCAGCGGATCCTCCCCGACATTCGAAAATGCCTGAAAGTCGAGGACGACGAATCGGACGAATTCGTCGAGGATCCCGCCCGGCCGGCCGAGCTCTGGACCCCCTTGGCGGGTGGCGACGTGCCGATCAGGCTGATTCTCTCGTCCGGCGACGGGCCATCGGGCGCGGAAGGAGGCGATGCGGCATGATGGTTCTCATTCTGCACAAGGTGCGCCCGGGCTTTCGCGGGCGTTTGACGCGCTGGCTGGTCCAGCCGCGGACCAACGTGTATGTCGGTCATCCGTCGGCGCGAATCCGGGAGCGGCTCTGGAAAAAGGTCGAGGAGGAGATTGACCTGAAGGGCGGCTCGGCGATTCTGATCCACCCGGACGCCTGCGAACAGGGATATCGGATCGTGACGTATGGCAGGACGCCGCGAATCATGCGAGACTTTGACGGCCTGATTCTTCCCAAAACGCCGAAATCAGCGTAATATCCAGTGATGTCCCCACGCACGTGGGGGTGAACCGGCAGGTCGCACCGAATCCGATATCGCAGCAAAGATGTCCCCACGCACGTGGGGGTGAACCGAACGCGAAATGGAAGGGCCTGTCGTGGAAGAAGATGTCCCCACGCACGTGGGGGTGAACCGGCGAAAGCCGGCGCGGCGGGAATGAAGCTCCAGATGTCCCCACGCACGTGGGGGTGAACCGCGGAGGGCTGCGAATTGGAAATGGGAATAATCGATGTCCCCACGCACGTGGGGGTGAACCGGATGTTGGACGGTCTTAGCAACCAACTGGGAAGATGTCCCCACGCACGTGGGGGTGAACCGCGAACGGAGACACAAAATGAATCGCGAGTATGGATGTCCCCACGCACGTGGGGGTGAACCGAAGGTGAGCCTGCCGCCGGAGACGACGAAATTCGATGTCCCCACGCACGTGGGGGTGAACCGCGCTTAGCGTTTTGGACAGCGTATTAACCGAGGATGTCCCCACGCACGTGGGGGTGAACCGAAGAATGCGCCGATGCGATTATTCGCATCATGGATGTCCCCACGCACGTGGGGGTGAACCGTGTGCGAAAAACAAGGGAAGACGAAAAAGCACGATGTCCCCACGCACGTGGGGGTGAACCGTCGGCGGGATCGGCCAGGTCGGTTGAATCCGAGATGTCCCCACGCACGTGGGGGTGAACCGCATCCAGGATTCGAGTACAAACCGTATGCATGGATGTCCCCACGCACGTGGGGGTGAACCGCGAACGGAGACACCAAAATGAATCGCGAGTATGATGTCCCCACGCACGTGGGGGTGAACCGAACAACTTCGGGCAACAATGGCGGGCGCATTCGATGTCCCCACGCACGTGGGGGTGAACCGCGGACCGAAACGCGAGCGGTGCGAGGGCATGGGATGTCCCCACGCACGTGGGGGTGAACCGGCAATCCCGGCGCTCGCGACCGCCGTGCCATGTGATGTCCCCACGCACGTGGGGGTGAACCGGTTGCAATCGCTCGCCATTCGCCTCTGCAACGGATGTCCCCACGCACGTGGGGGTGAACCGGGCCTGGCGGCGTCCACCTTCGCGTCCCGGCTGATGTCCCCACGCACGTGGGGGTGAACCGGGACCGCGACTCATGAAGCCGGAATTCGACGCGATGTCCCCACGCACGTGGGGGTGAACCGGCGTGCATGACTTGGGCAGACGGCGGCATTGAGATGTCCCCACGCACGTGGGGGTGAACCGCCACGATTCCGCGCCATTCGGCTGGCGTCACGATGTCCCCACGCACGTGGGGGTGAACCAGGGCGCCGCGCCGGGCCGTGGGAAAGGTCAGCGATGTCCCCACGCACGTGGGGGTGAACCGCGCTGGCGATGCTCCGCGAAGCCGGCTGGATGGATGTCCCCACGCACGTGGGGGTGAACCGCTCGGCGAATTCGGAGTCATGTTTTTCCGACAGATGTCCCCACGCACGTGGGGGTGAACCGTGAACGATCCGTGACGGCGTCCAGCACCGCGGCGATGTCCCCACGCACGTGGGGGTGAACCGCTTCGAAGCGGCTAATCGACTGCGATGAAGACGATGTCCCCACGCACGTGGGGGTGAACCGTCGACGAGTCCGTTGGCGGCGGCGATGAGTCCGATGTCCCCACGCACGTGGGGGTGAACCGAACATGCGTCTGATCGTGCGTGCCCGTGCCGCGATGTCCCCACGCACGTGGGGGTGAACCGCGATTGTTCAGGGCGCGTTGACGTGTGGGGTGGATGTCCCCACGCACGTGGGGGTGAACCGAGCGGGGCGGCGCTGAAGCAGGCCGGCGGCTCGATGTCCCCACGCACGTGGGGGTGAACCGCACGCCGAATGGTTTTGCGACCAGCATGAGGGGATGTCCCCACGCACGTGGGGGTGAACCGATCACCGGGTCCGCGGATCCCGGTGGCGCGATGATGTCCCCACGCACGTGGGGGTGAACCGTACCGCGAAATGCAGAAGGCCGCGGCCGATGCGATGTCCCCACGCACGTGGGGGTGAACCGTGGAGCTGAACCTATGATGCCGCTCTCGGAACGATGTCCCCACGCACGTGGGGGTGAACCGTCTGTGGGCAGTGCGACCGACGTTGCGCCGGCGATGTCCCCACGCACGTGGGGGTGAACCGATCGGCACGAAGAAATGGATCGGTCCGGCGCTGATGTCCCCACGCACGTGGGGGGTGAACCGTGCAGCGATACCACTGCCACAGGTGTCACTACGATGTCCCCACACACGTGGGGGTGAACCGGATCCGTCCCCCCTCTCCCCCTTCCCCGCCCGCGAAAAATTATCCCGTTTTTCACTCAGGCACTTTCAAGATCAGGCCGATCGGAAATGCCAGAATGCCGTCCCACTGGCATCGGGCCGCGTGGGGGCGTTCATGGGCGACACGTGTCGTGACGATCGGGCCGCGAAACCCGCGCGCCGCCATCGCGGCACCGCCCCGTTTCAAGGATCGCCGGATCCGCCAGACGCGAAGGAGAATCACAGCATGGCCGACTACATCCCAGCCGCCGATGCCGAATTCCAGGCATGGCAGACCAATTTCGTCAACTATGCAAACGCCAATCTCGCGGCACTCGGCCTCACCGCCGCCGACATGGCGCCCATCGACACCGCCCAGACCGAATGGGAATCCGCCTACCCGGCACATGTCACCGCCGTGGCATCCGCCGAAAGCGCCCGAGCGGCCAAGGATGCCGCACGCGCCGGCTATGTCTCCCTCGTTCGCTCCCTCGTCCGCCGGCTCCAGGCCAGCCCACAGGTCAACGATGCCGAACGCGCCGCACTCGGCATCACCATTCCCGACAGCAACCCGTCCCCCATCGGCCCACCCGCCACCGCGCCGCTGGGAAGCATCGAATGCTCCGGCCGCCTCCGCCACAAAATCGACTTCGTCGATGAATCCACCCCCACCCGCAAGGCCAAGCCGCTCGGCGTCCTCGGCGCCGAAATCTGGGGCGCCATCTCCGACACCCCGCCGACCGACCCCTCCCAGTTCATCTTCCGCGGCCTCTCCACCCGGGCCCCGCTCGTCGTGACCTACCCCGGCAGCGACGGCGGCCGCATGGCCTGGTACTGGCTCCGGTGGGTCAACAGCCGCGGCGAAAAAGGACCGTGGAGCAACCCGGTCAACGCCACCATCAACGCCTGACGCGATCGACGCGCTGCACGGTCGCAGACATCCACGCATCCCGGAGGCAGCGCCCGGTACAATGAATGCCGGGCGCTGTCCTCTTCGATGCACCGCCCACCGGATGGCCCATGAAAAAGTACCGCCTCATCCGAAAAGACACCCTCACCCCCGAGCAGCTCGCCGCCGCCCGGGCCGTCGCCCCGCCGATCGAACTGGGCGACTGCGATCTCGACGCCCTGGCCGACTGGCTGCTGCCGGACGGCAGCCGAAAAGCCCGCAAGGCCCTGAAGGAAAAGCTGGAAGATGACATGGCCGCGGCGCTGGAAAGCGCGATGCGCGGCGCCCGGGCGAGCTTCATGGACATTTACGAGTATGTGCCCACCCGGCCCGACATCGGCGGCACCTTTCAGGTCCAGCGCATCCCCGGCCCGCTCCTGCGGGAGATTCAGACGAACTTCATCTACGTCGAAATCCCGCCGTGAGACCCGCCCCGCTCAGCCAACCGGTTCGAAACGTGCCTGGAAGAAGCGAAGATGCTTCGGCTCGTAGGTGATGCGCAGTCCCCTGATCCGCTCGCGAGTTTCATACACCGCGATGACCGACTCGGCGGTGACATCCATGTGCGCCTGCGTGTAGACCCGTCGCGGAATCGTCAGCCGCACCAGTTCCAGCTTCGGATAAATGTTCTTGCCGGTCGCCTTGTCGCGGCCGGCGGAGACCGCTCCGCGCTCCATGGCCCGCACGCCGGAATCGACATAGAGCGCCGCGGCCAGTGACTGCGCCGGAAACTGCTCGCGCGGAATGTGCGGAAGGAACCCGATGGCGTCCAGGAAAATGCCGTGGCCGCCGATCGGATGGACGATCGGCACGCCGGCATCAATCAGGCGGCGTCCCAGATACTCCACCTGCCCGATTCGGGCGTGCATGTGGTCGTATTCGACGGATTCGCGAATGCCGATTGCGATGGCCTCCATGTCTCGTCCGGCCAGGCCGCCATAGGTGTGAAGCCCCTCATAAACAACGCAGAGGTTCCGTGCGGCGTCGGCCAGTTCATCATCGTTCACGCAGAGGAACCCGCCGATATTGACGAGGGCGTCTTTCTTCGCGGACATGGTGCAGCCGTCGGTATGCGAGCAGATTTCCAACAGGATTTCGGCAAGCGTTCTGTCGGCGTATCCCGATTCACGCTGCTTGATGAAATAGCAATTCTCCACGGCGCGCGTGGCGTCATGAATCACCTTGATGCCGTGCTTGTGGCATAGCTCGCAGGTCTCGCGAAGGTTTTTCAGCGAGATGGGCTGGCCGCCGGCCATGTTGACATTGGTTCCCAGCGCGAAGTAGGGAATGCGCCCCGCGCCGTGCTCTTCAATCACGCGAAGAAGCTTGCCCAGGTCCACATTGCCCTTGAAGGGATGTTCATTCTCCGGCTGGTGGGCCTCGTCGATGACGACGTCAACGAAAGTGCCGCCCGCCAGTTCCTGGTGCAGCTTCGTGGTGGTGAAATACATATTGCCGGGAATCACGTCGCCCGGTTTGATCAGCAGCCGGCTGATCAGATTTTCGGCGCCGCGGCCCTGGTGCGTCGGGATGACGTGCTTGTAGCCATAGTAGCGCCGAACGGTTTCTTCCAGATGATAGAAGTTCTTCGATCCGGCGTAGGCTTCGTCGCCGCACATGAGGCCCGCCCATTGCCTGTCACTCATTGCGGACGTGCCGGAATCCGTGAGCAGATCGATGTACACATCGTCGCTCTTGAGCAGGAACGTATTGTAGCCCGCCTCCTGAATCGCTCGTTCGCGTTCTTCGCGCGTCGTGACACGAAGGTGCTCAACCATCTTGATCTTGTAAGGCTCCGCCCACGAACGACTTTGAGTTGCCATCCACGCCAGCTCCTTTGAAATCCCGAAGCGTGCGAGACGCCGCACCGTCTCCGGGGATCACTCCGCAGGATTGCAAGCACCGTTCCAGTCGCGGATCGGTTCCCGGGATGCGATGCGGCCATCTTCGAATCGGTGGAGCGAGCCCACCGGAGGCAATGGAGCGGAAGTTGTCGCAGTGAAAGCGAATTTTGCCGCTGACATCGCGATGACGTGGTGCAAATCAGCGCTATTCCCACTCAGCGTCTCCGCAACTCGTGAAAAACCGCAACTGCCGTTACAATCGGTTTCATGACCCTCACAGCAGCGATTCTTCTTGTTCTGGCCCTTGCGGCGAGCGCGCCGATCCTGCATCGCGTGCTCGGCCGCGCGACGCACTGGCTGCTCGCGGCGGCGGCGGGCTATGTCGCGGCGCGCCTGGGCATGCGATTCAGCGATGCGGCCGCAGGGGTCGAAATTATCGAATCATACACGTGGGTCGAATCGATGGGCCTGACGTTTTCGCTCCGCGCCGATGGGCTGGGTTTGATGCTCGCCGTCCTCGTGTCCGGCATCGGCTCACTGATCCTTATATACGCCGGCGACTACCTCCGAGGACGCGCAGAACTGGGGCTTTTCTACTCGTACTTGTTGCTGTTCATGGCGTCGATGCTTGGGGTGGCGCTGGCGGACAATGCCATCCTGCTGTTCATCTGCTGGGAACTGACGAGCCTGAGTTCCTATCTTCTAATAGGTTTCGATCACGAGCGACCGTCGGCAAGGAGCGCGGCGCTCCAGGCGCTGCTGGTGACGGGAATCGGGGGTCTTGCGCTACTGGTGGGACTGCTCTTTCTCGGGCACGTCTGCGGCAACTACGAGCTCTCCGCGATGGTTGAACGATCCGCAACCGTCCGGGCCCACGGGCTGTATGTGCCGATCCTGGTTCTCGTGGTGATCGGAGCGGCAACCAAGTCGGCCCAGTTTCCATTTCATTTCTGGCTGCCCAGCGCCATGGAAGCGCCGTCACCGGTCAGCGCCTATCTGCACTCCGCGACAATGGTGAAGGCAGGCGTCTTCCTCCTGGCACGCATGACGCCGATTCTCGGTGGCACGGCATCGTGGCAGACAACGCTGACGCTGATCGGCGGTGCGACGATGCTGATCGGTGCGGCATTCTCGCTGTCGAGCGCGGGGCTTAAGCGAATCCTCGCGTACTCCACGGTCAGCACGCTCGGAATTCTGACGATGCTCATTGGAATCGGCACGCCGGCCGCGATCATGGCCGCGGTTGTTTATCTCATCGCGCACGCGTTTTATAAGGGCGCGCTTTTCATGCTGGCCGGCGTGATTTCGCATGCAACCGGTGAATATGACGCGGATCGCCTCGGCGGCCTCGGAAGAGCCATGCCGATGAGTGCCGCAGTTGGGGCACTTGCCGGCCTTTCCATGGCGGGCATTCCGCCGATGTTCGGATTCGTCGGGAAAGAGTTGCTTTACGAAGCGGGCATGGACGCTTCGCCTTGGTGGATTGTCGTGACGGCGGCATTCCTGGCGACGCATATGGTGCTGTTCGTCGTGCCGCTGCGCGTCGGGCTGCGGCCTTTTTTCGGCAATGGTCGGTCTTTCGTGAATCGTCCGCATGAAGGGGCACTCGGGATGTGGCTGGGCCCGCTGATTCTAGCGGTTGGCGGCGCTGCCGGCGGCATCTTCGTGACGGTGATCGGCGAGCGGGTGGTTTACCCGACGGTGGGCGCGATCATCGGCATGGAACAGAGCCGCGCGCTGCCCGCACTCAAGCTGTGGCATGGCCTGACGCCGGCACTGGCACTGAGCGCCGCTACGCTGATCGGCGGCATGATCCTGTTCTCGAGGCGGACTGCAATCGTTCACGCGCTGTCCCGATTGAGCAGGTTCGAACAATTCGGGCCGAGCGCCGCATATGAACGGATGCTTACCGGAATCAACCACATCGCCACGATGCAGACCCGCGTGATTCAAAGCGGGCACCTGCGGCGCTATCTGCTCATCATCCTGACGACGGCAGTCGCACTGATCGGACTGAATCTCGATTCGAGCTTTGACATGTTACAGGCAGTTGACTTCTCCAATGTTCAGCCGCAGTTTGTCGTTGTCTGCGTTTTGATTCTGCTCGGCGCGCTGTCGGCCGTCCGGTCGAGGACGCGGCTGGGCGCGGTGGCATCGCTCGGAGCAGTCGGTTATGGCGTTGCCCTGATCTTTGCCTATTTTGGCGCGCCGGATCTGGCCATGACGCAGTTCCTCATTGAGACGCTGATCGTCATTCTCTTCGTGCTTGTGCTTTATCACCTGCCTGCGTTCTCAATTTACTCCAGTCGCGCCTCGCGCTCCTTTGATGCCACCATCGCGATTGCATTCGGCGGGCTGATGTCATGGCTCACTTTGTCGGCCGCGACGATCGAATCTCATTCGCGAATTTCGGACTACTTCGCCGAACACAGCGTGTCCGACGCACACGGACGGAACGTGGTGAACGTCATCCTTGTTGATTTCCGGGCGATTGACACGCTTGGTGAAATCACGGTGCTTGCCGTGGCGGCGGTCGGCGTGTACGCCCTGCTGCGCATCCGGCGAAGACGAGAGGAAGCCGGCGGATGAAATCAACGATTCTGATTACGGCATCACGAATTCTTCACCCGTTGTTGCTCATGTTTGCGGTGTTTCTGCTGCTTCGCGGGCACAACGAACCGGGGGGCGGATTTGCCGGAGGGCTGGTCGCGGCATCCGCCTACGTCCTGCACGCGATGGCGAATGGTGCGGCCTCGGCACGCCGGGCGCTTCGCGTGTCGCCGCATGTGCTGGTCGGAGCCGGACTGCTCGCGGCACTGGCGGCAGGGCTTTTCAGCCTGTTTGTTGGCGAGCCGTTTCTAACCGGAGCATGGGCGAATCTCCGGATGCCGGGATCGACCGAATGGAGCGTCGGAACGCCGCTGCTGTTCGATGCGGGCGTCTTTCTCGTCGTGGTCGGCATCACCATGCTGATCATTCTTAGCATGGCGGAGAACTGACATGAGTCTCATTCTGGCCATTGTGGTCGGCAGCCTTTATGCAACCGGACTGTATCTGATGGCTCGGCGAAGCATCGTGAAGCTCATCATCGGCTTGTCGCTGCTGGGCCATGCGAGCAACCTGTTGATCTTCACAGCCGGCGGTGTTTCGACCGACGGTCCGCCACTCGTTAAACGTGGCATGGAAACCCTCAATCCGCCCTACGCCGATCCGTTGCCGCAGGCGCTGATTCTGACTGCCATCGTCATCGGATTCGGCGTTCTGGCATTTGCCCTTGTCATGATTCACCGGACTCACGAAGCCGTCGGAACCGACGACCTGGATCTCATGAAATCGACCGACGTATGAATGCACTTCTCGTCATGCCGATTGTGATTCCAATGGCCGGCGCGGCCGTCTCACTCCTGCTGCGCGGCCGAAGAGCGCTGCAATGCCGGATCGGCATCATGACGATGACCATGCTCCTGATCACGTCGATCGCGCTGATTGATCGCGTGTGGCACGAGGGAATTCTCGTAACCCAGATCGGCAAGTGGCCGTCGCCTTTCGGCATCACGATCATCGCCGATATGTTCAGCGCGATCATGGTCGTCCTGGCGTCGATCATCGGCCTTGCGACGGCGATTTATGCCGCATCGTCGGTCGATTCACGACGGCAATCATTCGGATTCTATCCCTTGCTTAGCGTGCTGCTGATGGGAATCTGCGGCGCTTTCCTGACCGGCGATCTATTCAATCTGTATGTCTGGTTCGAGGTGATGCTGATCGCGTCGTTTGTGCTGCTGGTGCTTGGCGGCGAACGCGCGCAGATGGAAGGCTCCATCAAGTACGTCACGCTGAACCTCATGTCATCGGCCGTTTTTCTTGCGGCCGTCGGCATCGTCTACGGCCTGACCGGCACATTGAACATGGCCGATCTGGCGGAAAAGCTGAACTCGCCTCTGGTTGGCGGGGTTCACACCACGGTTGCAATGATGTTCCTGATCGCGTTCGGCATCAAGGCGGGGTTGTTCCCGCTGTTTTTCTGGCTGCCTGCATCGTATCACACGCCGCCGGCCGCGGTCTCGGCGGTCTTTGCAGGATTGCTCACAAAGGTTGGAGTGTACGCGCTGATTCGAGTGTTCACGCTTCTGTTTACTCACGACGTGTCGCACACGCACGGCATCATCACGGTTATCGCCGGATTGACCATGGTCACCGGCGTCCTCGGCGCCGCATCCCAGTATGACTTCCGCCGCATTCTGTCGTTTCACATCATCAGCCAGATCGGCTACATGATCATGGGACTGGGGCTCTACACCCACGCGGCAATTACCGGTTCGATCTTCTATATCATTCATCACATCATCGTGAAGACAAACCTCTTCTTCGTCAGCGGTGTGGCAAATCGGCTCGGAGGCTCTTACGAACTCAAACGTCTCGGCGGGCTCTATCGTCAGTATCCCTGGCTCGCCCTGCTGTTCATGGTCCCGGCCATGTCGCTGGCCGGAATGCCGCCCCTTTCGGGCTTCTTCGCCAAGCTGGCGCTGATCCGGGCCGGTCTCGAGATAGAGCAATACGCTATCGTCACGATTGCACTGGTCGTCGGCGTGTTGACGCTTTTTTCCATGACCAAGATCTGGTCGGAGGCATTCTGGAAACCCGCCCCTGTTCCTTCGCTGGACGCCGCCCGACCCCGGGTTGAGGGCATCGGAATTCTCCCACATGGCACGCAAATTGACGATTCCGCGCCGAACGAAAAGACCGCATCGCATGAGTGCCATAATTACGTCACACCGAAGCCGCTGATGAGCCGTGCGAACTGGAGCATGCTCCTTCCAATAGCTGTCCTTGCATTGGTGACCGTGTCCATCGGAATTGGCGCGGAACTGGTATTGAAGGTGGCTGCTCGCGCGGCGGATGAGCTGTTGAATCCCGCAGGCTATGTCGAAGCGGTATTGGGGGCCCGATCATGATCGCGTTCATCTGGATCATCATGCTTTCACTGATGTGGGCGGCGATGACCGAGGAATTCACGCTATCAAACCTGCTCATCGGCTTTGTCCTGGCGTATGTCATACTTCTGACATCGAGCGCTGTCGTCGGGAGCGGCGGATTCATTACGAAGTTTCCGCGGTTCATCAAATTGATGCTCTACTTCCTGAAGGACCTTGTCATTTCGAATCTTCGCGTCGCGTACGACATTCTCACGCCGACCTACCACATGAGACCCGGCATTATCGCCGTACCGCTCGATGCAAGCACAGATCTGGAGATCACCACCCTTTCCAACCTGATTACTCTCACGCCGGGCACCCTGAGCCTCGATATTTCCAGCGATCGGAAGGTGCTCTACATATACACCATGTTCGTCGAGGATCGCGACGCCATCGTGCGAGAAATCAAGAATGGCATGGAGCGGCGCGTCCTGGAGGTGCTCCGATGAGCGTCATCCTTGCGGCTGCCGATTCCATGCTGCCGATGGTGCTGAACGTCGCGGGCGGCATCCTGTGCGTTGCGCTGGTCCTGACGTTTACGCGGCTCGTGCTGGGGCCCACGCTGCCGGATCGCGTTGTCGCGCTCGACCAGTTCGCCGCACTCGTTGTCGGTCTGATCGTTGTGTCCTCCATCCAGACCGGTCGAGCAGAGATTCTGCGGGCAGCCATCGTGCTCGCATTGATCAGCTTTCTCGGGACTATCGCTTTTGCCCGATACGCCGAAAAGAGAGGACGTCCATGAGCGAGTACATCATGGCCGGATTGCTACTCGCAGGAAGCGCCGTGATGCTCATCGGCGGCGTCGGCATACTGAGAATGCCCGACCTGTTCTCTCGCATGCAGGCGACAACCAAGTCCATGACATTGGGCGTTGCATTCCTGTTGCTCGCGGCGGTCATCCACTTCAACGAAGTAGGCGTGGGAATTCGGGCCGTGCTCGTGATTTTCTTTTATTTTCTGACCTCGCCTGTCGCGGCGCACATGATCGGACGCGCCGCGTACTTCATCGGGGTTCCGCTTTGGAAAGGAACGGAAATTGACGAATTGAAGGGGCGGTATGATCGCGAATCGCATGAACTGGCCAGCAGCCCACGCGAGCCGGTATCCGGTCGATCAAGCCTTGAAAGCACGCTCCGGCATCCGGAAGACACGCCGGCGCCGCAATAGGCTCCGCGAATGCAATAACAGCGGCACAGTAATTGCCCCGGGGAGGATTGGTCGGTAAACTCAGGAAGGCGTCGCGTCTCGCGGACACCTGGCCATTCAGTCGATCGACTGCGGGACACGCTCGGAGGACTTCCAATGCAGAATTTCCGAAAAATCGGCGTGTTTCTGAATCAGGAGCCCGGCGACAACGAGGCGCTGACGATGGCCGGCAAATTGGCCGAATCCTTCGATTCCGAGTCGATTCTCTGCGTTCACGTTCGCGGCGTGGAATCCGACCCATCCGCATCGCCGACCGAATCGGTGGACGAAGTGACCCGCAACGTTCGCGAAAGACTCCCGGCCAAGGTCGCAGGTCGGACGCGCATTGAAATGCACACCAGCCACGGCATAGCGGACATCCTCAAGAGCGCTCGCGACGAATCGCTCGACCTCATCATTGTCGGGCGCAGACAGCCACACGATCAACTGGCGGTCGGCTCGGCCTTCGCTCGCCTGGCGCGCAAGGCGCCGTGCAATGTGCTGGTGGTACCCCACCAGACACATCCCCACCTGAGTCGAATCGCCGTGCCGGTTGACGGTTCACCACACTCGAAGATGGCCGTCCAGACCGCGATCGAAATTGCCCGTCTCTCGGGCGAGTCCGGTCCGCAAATCGTCGTCCAGACTATCTACGAGATTGGTTATGGTTACCAGTACGCCGGCCTCAGCTTCGCGGAAGCCGTTGCTCAGCGAGAGCGCAAGGCCCAGGAAACCCTCAAGGCGTTTCTTGCCGATGTGGACCACTCCGGAGTGAACTTGAGCACGGTCATCACATGCTCTGATCAGGCGACAGCGGCCGTGTATGATCTCGTATCAACAAAGAACCTCGATATGATTGTACTGGGAAGCCGAGGTCTTTCCGCCACATCCGCCGTGCTGCTTGGCAGCTTCACGGAACGCATCATCGTCTATTCACCCGTCCCGGTCCTCGTCGTCAAGAAGAAGGGTGAGACGCTGCGATTCCTTGAGGCGCTGCTGAACCAGTAAGGAATGGCTCCGCTCGGTGAAGTCGCTGCGACGGTCACATCGGCTGGTACCCGGATCGCGACCGACCGACGTCGAACTGCCTGTCATTCCTTCCTGAACCGGAACACCTCTCCGCCGTCGGTGTCGATCGTCACCCGATCGCCGGGACCGAATTCGCCCGACAGAATATGCTGTGCGAGCGGATTCTCGATCTCCTTCTGAATCAGTCGCTTGAGCGGACGAGCCCCGTAGGTGGGGTCGTACCCGTCGCTTGCGAGCTTTGACTTCGATCGGTCGGAAATTGTCAGCGCAATCTCGCGATCTGCCAGACGTCGTCGGAGCTGCTCGGTTTGAATGTCGACAATTTGAACGAGTTCCTTTCGGCCCAATCGATGGAAAATGATGGTCTCGTCGATGCGATTAAGGAACTCAGGTCGGAAGTGCCTCTTCAATTCCTCCCGAACAGCCATCTCGATCTCGATGTCGAGCGGCTCGTCGGATTTCGCACCCGAATCGCCACTGAGGCGGGCAATGTGCTCGCTGCCAATGTTGCTCGTCATGGCCACGATGGTGTTGCGAAAATCCACCGTCCGGCCATGTCCATCCGTCAGTCGGCCATCATCAAGAACTTGAAGCAGCACGTTGAACACGTCGCGATGGGCTTTCTCGATTTCATCCAGCAGGATGACGCAATAGGGCCTGCGGTGTACCGCTTCCGTCAGTCGGCCGCCCTCTTCGTATCCAACGTAGCCGGGCGGCGCACCGATCAATCGAGCGACACTGTGCTGCTCCATGAATTCGCTCATGTCGATGCGCACAAAGGCCGATTCGTCGTCAAAAAGAAATTGCGCCAGCGCCTTGCAAAGCTCCGTCTTGCCGACGCCCGTCGGCCCAAGAAACAGGAACGAGCCGATCGGTCGATTCGGATCCCCCAGTCCCGCACGGCTGCGCCGAACGGCGTCGGACACGGCGCGGACCGCTTCGTCCTGCCCGACGACGCGATCATGCAGTCGATCCTCCATCCTCAGGAGTTTCTCCTTTTCGCCTTCCAACATGCGGCTGACCGGAACTCCGGTCCACCGGCTGACAATCTCCGCGACTTCCTCGGCGGTGACTTCTTCGCGGAGCAGTCCGCCGCCCTGCTTGTGCAGTTCCGCAAGCTTCATCTCCGCGTCGGACAGTTGCCGATTCAGTTCGGGAATCTCCCCCCGCTCGATCTGCGCGGCGGTGCCCCAGTCGTACTTGCGACGGGCTTCCTCAAGTGCAAGGTGTCTTTCTTCAATCCGCTGTTTCACTTGCTTGATTGCAGCAATCGCGTTTTTCTCGTTCTGCCACCGCGCTGTCAGCGTGGCGTCCTCGCTCTTGAGACCAGCCAGTTCCTTCTCAGTGGTCGCGAGTTGCTTGCGGCTGGCATCGTCGCGCTCTTTTTTTAGCGCCTCCCGTTCGATCTCGAGCTGCGCGATGCGACGTCGAAGCACATCCAGTTCAGCAGGAAGCGAGTCATTCTCGATGCGCAGCCGGGAGGCCGCCTCATCAATCAGGTCGATCGCCTTGTCGGGCAGGTGACGGTCGCTGATGTAGCGATGGGATAGCGTCGCGGCTGCGACCAGGGCGCTGTCCTGTATGCGCACGCCGTGGTGGGCGTCGTAGCGCGGCTTCAGTCCGCGAAGGATCGCGAGAGTATCCTCCACGGTCGGCTCACCGACATACACCGTCTGAAACCGGCGTTCGAGCGCCTTATCCTTCTCGATGTGCTTTCGATATTCGTCGAGGGTCGTCGCACCGATGCATCGCAACTCTCCCCGTGCCAAAGCAGGTTTCAGAAGATTGCCGGCATCCACAGCGCCTTCCGCTCTTCCGGCTCCCACTACGGTATGCAGTTCATCAATAAAGAGTATCACCTGCCCTGCTGACTCGATCACCTCACGAATGACCGCCTTGAGACGCTCCTCAAACTCGCCACGATACTTTGCCCCGGCGATCAGAGCGCCCATGTCGAGCGCGACCACGCGCTTGTTCTTGAGCGCTTCCGGCACATCACCGGCGAGGATTCGCTGTGCCAGGCCCTCCACGATCGCCGTCTTGCCGACGCCAGGCTCGCCGATCAACACCGGGTTGTTCTTTGTCCGCCGGGCGAGCACCTGCATCACGCGCCGAACTTCCTCGTCGCGCCCGATCACGGGATCGAGCTTTCCTTGACGCGCGAGCGCGACGAGGTCCTTGCCATAACGCTCCAACGCCTGATAAGTGTCTTCCGGATTCTGCGACGTCACGGCCGCGCCGCCTCGAATCTGCTTCAGTGCCGCGAGGAGCGCGTCCTTCCGGCCGCCGCTGACGGAGAGGATTTCCTTCGCATCACCCGAAACCTCTGCAAGCGCCAGCAACAGGTGCTCGACCGATATGTACTGATCCTTCATCTTCGCCGCGATAGATTCGGCCTCGTGCAAAACCTGTTGCAGGCCGCGCGACATTGTCGGCTGGGTTCCGCTGACCTTCGGCAGTCGCGACAACTCCGCTTCCAGCAGCGAACGAATCTGCTGAACGGACGCGCCAGCCTTTTGCAGAAGTGGAACGGCAATCGTCTCGTCGGCTCCCGCTTCCGCGCCGCCAGCACCGCGCGAGGGATTGACAAGCGTCGACAAGAGGTGAAGCGGCAGTAATTCCGCATGGCCCAAAGATTGCGCCAGGCGTTCGGCCGACTGCATCGCCTCGACCGACTTGACTGTGAAACGTTCGGCGTTCATGCGTCACGACATAGCATTCCGAGTACCGCGCGGTGTGTCGAATTACAACTCGTGCATGGGCCGATAGTTATGGATCACGGATCCGGCGGCGCTGCCAATTTGGCATCATGAAATGGCAGGAAATCAGTGATCAAAAGCACGAAATGCGCACATCATCGGCCGACGTGGACGCTCGATGAGGTCGCGCTGAAAAAGTTGGAGTCAGGACGATTGTGCCGATAGAATGACGACAAATCGGTCGATGGATCGGCCGCACGCCCTTTTCGCAACGGAGGCGAGACTCATGCCCCCCGGTCGCATTCAGTTCACGCACTTGCTGGCGCTTCTCGTCGCACTATGCGGCGTCCGCGTTGATACGGTCGCTCTCGCCAACGACGCCCCGCGTTCGATTCATCGTGCCGTTCGCGACGACGATACGCTCGCGCTGCGGCAATGGCTCTCCCGAGACATCACACTGCTGAACGCCCGCGACAACGACGGACTTACTCCCCTGCATCTCTCGGTCATGATGAACAAAAAGCGGGCCTTCGATTTTCTAATCGCCAGCGGAGCGAATGTCCAACTCGCGTCGGGTCCATCTTTTATGAAGATCGAACGCGACGACGGGACCTTCGCCTTTCGAACATCGAGAGGCCAATGGACCGCGCTGCATATGGCGGCCTTCGCCAACCGACTGGAGATGGCCAAGGTTCTGCTCGCGCGCGGCGCGCGCGTGGGAGTCGGCAACGACTATGGTGAGACCGCGTTGTTCCTTGCAGCACGGGAGGGCCACATCGGCATGATTCGGCTTCTCGTTTCGCATGGCGCGGATATCAATGCAACGCCGAAGTCCGGCGGTTACTCGCCATTGATGGCCGCCGTTTTCAACGGGCATCTTGAGACCGGCCAGACGCTCATCGCCAACGGCGCTTCGATCGATCTGCTTTCTGCGGCGGGATTGGGGCTTGTCGCGGATGTGGAGGCCGCGCTGCGAAAAGCCCCCTCGTTGATCGACGGCGACGGTCCGGCTGCCAGGGCGCCGCTTTACTGGGCGGCAAGCAATGGACAGTTCCGAATTGTCCAAATGCTGCTGGCGCGCGGCGCGAAGACCGAAGTGAAAGACGAGGAACTTCGCACGCCACTCATGATCGCGGCCATCGCCGGGCACAGCGGCATCGTGCGGCTGCTGCTCGATCAGGGCGCCAATATCAAAGAGTGGGACCGCCGCGGGTTTACGGCGCTGCACCATGCGGCCGCGCACAATCAGTCGCGTGTTGTTCGGGCGCTGCTCGCTCGCGGGGCGGATACAAAAGCCAAGGACCTCAAAGGGCGAACCCCGCTTGAGATCGCCCGTGAAAACGGGCATTTCGACATCGTTGAAATCATCACGGAGAATGACGCCATCGCAATCAGTGCGGATCGCGCGGCACTAAAGGACCGGAAATAAAACATGAGGCATCGCCCGGACGCTCCGAGGTCCGCGTGACGGCGGCAGCTACCATTCGACACCGAGAATCACACAATTCAGCCCGCTGCCGATGCCGCAGAATGCGACGCGATGCCCCTTCTCCAGAAATCCGCGTTCGTCCGCGATTGCCGCGGTGATCGGCAGACTAACCGTTCCGATGTTGCCGAGAAATTCATAGGTGACGAAGTCTCGCTCCATCGGCACACCCATCAGCTTCAACACGGTCTCGCGGTGCGGCGCCCCGACCTGATGGCAGATCGTTCGATCAACTTCGTCGCCGCTCCAGCCTGTTTCAGCGAGAAACGCCTCCCAGGTGTTACGACCCAGCGCGACTCCGTGCTCCAGAACCTTCGCCGCGTCGGTCAGCATACGCATCGGCCGCGGTTCCGGGCCGCTCGTTGCCGGCCACCATCGGCATAATTCATGATGGCGCGAATCGCTCAGCATCGCGCCGCCAACGAGTCGGTGGCTGTCCGGCGCGAGGTCACGATCACAAACCACCACCCCGATTGCACCGCTTCCCCCTGTGAGCGTTGCCAGCTTCAGTCGCAACGTCTCCATATCTCGAACACGCAACATCTCCTCGATGGTGAGGTCAACGATTTCCTTCGCGGACTCGCACGAGACGACCAGCCCCGCCCGGACATGCCCCAACTCAATCGCGTTCGCAACTTGAAGGATGCCGTTCATCACCCCTAGGCACGCATTGGAGACGTCGTAGATCTGCGTTCGGCCATTGACACCCAATCCGCTCGCCACGGAACACGCAATCGCAGGCTCCAGCAGATCGCGGCAGACACCCGCGTAGACGACCACGCCGATATCCTCTGCCGCCACGCGCGACGCGGCCAGCGCCCGGCGCCCCGCCCGTGTCGCCCCTTCGGCTACGGACATGCCCGAATTCCAATACCGCCGCTCGCGAACGCCGGTCCACGCCTCGAGCTGGCCCGGCTGAATCCGAAGCTCCCGATAGAGCGGCGCCAGCCGATCTTCCAACGCACGCGAGGTCACCACACAGGGTGGAAGTTCGTACCCGATCGATTCAATATGTACCCTTTCGTACTTCATATGCATCTCAATGGTAGCCCGGAGCGAATTCCGGAGAAAGCACGCCGCCCTGAGTCAGTGCGAATTTGGACGGAGCGGCCCTCGGAGACTACAACCTATGCAGACGGCGGAAATGCCGAGCCGAACACGAACCCCAGCCGGGCATTGTCCGACCAGATTCCTGAACTTGTTTGCCCGGAATCAACGCGAGCAACACCGCAAACGGCATCATGCAAAACGATTCCGAACTCAAGACATCATGACCGATCCACACAAAATGCAATGCATGGAAGTCTGGGGCGGCAACCAGCCTGTCAATTGCGGTGTCGTGATGGCCGGCCTGGATGCATGGGTCTACAGCAGGCCCTATGGCGATGCCGCCGCCGGCGGCGATGTGCATTACGTTTCGTCATGTGCCACCGGCCGCATTACCCGATTGCTACTTGCGGACGTCAGCGGACATGGCGATCCGGTTGCGCGAACAGCAGCAGGCCTTCGGAATCTCATGCGGCAATTCGTCAATTTCATCGATCAGACGCGGTTCGTGCGCAGAATGAACGAACAGTTCACGAATCTCGATCATGCCGGACTTTTCGCAACCGCGGTCGTAACAACCTATTTCGCGCCGACAAGTGAGCTGGCCGTCTGCAACGCGGGACATCCGCCGCCTCTGCGTTACTGCGCAGCATCCGGGCGATGGACTGTGCTCGAAGCCAGGAGCGGGGCAAGCTCCGGAGGCACGCGGTCCGCCAGGCCGGCGGAAATCAGCAACACCCCGCTCGGCATTATTGAGCGAGTGCAGTACGAACAGTTCGCCACGCGGCTGGCCGTCGGCGATCTGGTTCTGTGCTATACCGATGCATTGAGCGAATGCCGCGGCGCGGACGGCCAGATGCTCGGAACGCGCGGACTGCTCGAACTGGTTCAGTCCATCGACCTCTCCGATCCCGCTGAGTTCGTTCCGGCCGTCCTGGCCGCACTTGAGGCGATGAACCCGACCAACCTAAAGGAAGACGATGTGACCGCGCTGCTTTTCCGCGTGAACGGCCTTGCGCCGAAACTGACACTGCGGGACAAAGCCCATTCACTGTATGTCTGGTTCCGGGCGATGCTCGGAGCACTGCGCCCCGGCGGTCCGCCGGCGCCCTGGCCGGAGTTGTCCTTCCGCAGCCTCGGACGCTCAGTCTTCGCAAACCTCCCCCGCCCGTAAGTTGCGCGACGTTCAATCGATCCGCAAACTTAAGGGACCGATTCTCCGCGAACTGTCAGCAGCTCCGGTTTCGGCAGGCCCAGCCCACTTAACTGAGACTCGATCAGCTTGCGATCACCGACCAACACCACGAGGGCGTTCTCCAGTGGAATCGCCTTGTTGGCCAGCGCGTTCAGATCGGATTCCGTGATGCCGAACATGGTTGCAAGGTCCGCCGCCAAAGATTCGAAAGGCCGACCAGCGACTTCCAATGACTCGGCCGTGTTGATCACGCCGGAAAGTCCCTGGAATCCCTGCACAATTTCCATCCGATTCGTTTCCCTCGTCTTTCCAGCCTCCTGGGATTTAATATCCCCCCCGCGAATTGCGCCAAACTCCGCCAAGAACTCCTTCAGTGCCGCGCCGGTGACCTCGGCCTGCACGTCTGCTCCCGCGCTCATGTAGCCGACGCTCCGAGCCATGTTATAAGTGGATCGCGCGCCGTAGGTGTACCCCTTGTCCTCTCGCAGATTCTGATTCAGCCGGCTCGTGAAACTTCCGCCGAGGATGGTATTCAGCAAGTCATACTTCACTCGGTTGGGGTCATTTGCCTTCGGGCCGGGCATGTAGAAGCGAATCACGGTCTGGACCGCGCCTGGCTTGTCCACGAGCACCACACGCATCGGCGCTGCCGCGGGCTGCTCCACCGCCATCGGCGCAGGCTGAGAGGCTCCGCTCGGTGCGGCCCAGCCGCCGAACGCCTTTTCAAGGGTGGATTTCGCTTCGTCCGCCGTCAGATCGCCTGCGACGAAAATGATCGCGCCGGCAGGCACATAGACCATCGCATGACACCGTTTCACATCAGCGAGTTCGATCGAGTTGATCGAATCGGTGGTGCCATTTACCGGAACGCCAAACGGGTGATCCGCGCCAAAAAACGCCATCATACCAACGCGCGACGCGACCACCGTCGCCCGGTCCTCGGCCTGCTTCAACGCCTCGAGATGCAGCCGTTTGACGCGGTCCCATTCCTTCTGATCGAAGCGAGGTCGAAGTATCGCATCGGCGAACAGCCCGATTGCCTTGTCCAGATTTCGTTTCAGGACGGCGATATCGACCGAGGCATATTCACGGTCCGCGCTCGCTTGCAATGTCGCGCCCAGCATGTCAAGCGCGTCACTGAATGCCAGCGCGTCCAAATCTCCCGCGCCTTCATCCAGCATCGACGCAGTCAGGTAGGCAAGTCCGGGCTTGTCCACGTCTGCAAACAGCGCGCCGGCCTTTTGAAAGAGCGAAATCTCGACCAACGGCAACTCACTTCGCTGCCAGTGTCGAACTTCAATCCCGTTCGACAGCTTGAAGATTGTCGGAGCCTGCGGGATAAAGTCGCGCGTCGCCATTTCACCCGGTTGTTCGTCCCGGCCGGCGAGCGTGTCATTCGAACTGGAGCTTGGTTTTCCTGCGTCAGCCTCCGAGAGCACGCGCATAATCAGCCGTGCGTTCGGCGTCAGCGTTTCTTTCGCGACTTTCAAAATGGACGCCGGTGTCTCGCGGCGAAACCGGTCCAGATCGCGTTTGAAGCCGTTCGGCTCGCCGAAGTAGAAATTGTACTTATTCAACGCGTCTGCCTTGCTCAGAAGGCTTTCAAGACCGGACAGCATTTCGTATTCAATTGCGGATTTCTGTCGCTCCAGCTCTGCGTCGGTCGGCCCCTCGGCCAAAAACTCGCCGATCACTTCATCCGTCACCTGCTCGATCTGATCGAGTGACACGCCGGGCCGAGCCATGACTTGAATCTGAAACAGTGATCCCAGCATACCCGACATCTGATAAGCCGAGACGCTCGTGGCGAGCTTGTCGTCATAGACCAGCCGCTTATACAGGCGGCTGCTCTTGCCCTCGCCGAGGATGCGTCCGACGAGCGTCATCTCCGCGTCACCTGCCTGAAACTCGGCGGGACTGTGGTAAACCAGTGAGAGCCGACTGAATTGCACCTGATCCGTCAGGGTCAGCCGCTTCACTTCGGTTAATTTGACCGGATCGGCCTGCGCGTGCCGCGGATCAGCCGATCTGGGCAACGTGCCGAACAGCTTCTCGACAAGCGGCTTGATCTCCGCAGGATCAAAATCGCCGGCGACGACCAGCGACAGATTGTTCGGAACATAAAACGTATTGAAAAACTCTTTCACGTCCTGCACGCTGGCCGCCTGGAGGTCTTCATGGGTGCCGATGACCTCGATGTGATAAGGATGCCCGATGGGGTACATCAGTTCGGAAACCTTCAGATCAGCGCGGCCGTAGGGCTGCATCTCACTGGTTTGTCGACGCTCATTGCGAACGACTTCCCGCTGTTTGTCGAGCTTCTCCTGAGTCATCTCGCGGCCGAGGTCCTCCAACCGGTCCGCATCGAGCCAGAGCAAAGTCGGCAGCAGGCGGCTCGGCCCGAAGGAGTAGTAATTCGTTCGGTCCCAAGACGTGGATGCGTTGTTCCAACCGCCGCCGCCCTCCATCAGGGCATCAAACTTGTTGCCTTCCACTCGGCGGGTTCCCATGAACATGAGATGCTCGAAAAGGTGCGCAAAGCCCGATCGCCCCGGAGACTCGTCCTTGCCTCCGACGTAGTACCAAAGGTTGATTGTTGCGACCGGCAAGGAGTGATCCTGATGCAGAATCACGGTCATTCCGTTCTCTAGCTTGTATTTCTCGTACTTGACGTCCTGAGCGGAAGCCGGGGAGACGGCGGCCGCCAGAAGCGCGAGAATTGCCGATGCGGTCCAGATTCGAAGAGATGCCCAAGCGGCTGGTCGCCCTCTCCTTCGTTCCGCGATTGTCAATTCCGACGGGAACCGGCAGGATGTGGTTATTGTGTCAGCGAATTGCATATGTATAACTCCGAAAAGACGCAGTTTCGGCCGATGTTAACGACAGGGGCGCATTGTAAGCGTCCGGACTAGAAAACGGAAAACAGCCTGCCGGCTTGCCAAAGCCCATCGTCTTTCTGAGCATCGAGGCGACTGGCCTGGAACACCGGCGTCCTTCCATGAAACTCTTCATTCAAATCCCCTGCTTGAACGAAGAAGCCACTCTCCCGGCCACCTTGCGCGACCTTCCCACGCAAATCCCCGGAATCGATGAGATCAACGTGCTCATAATCGACGACGGATGCACCGACCGCACGATCGAGGTTGCACGTCAGCACGGCGTCAAACACATCGTCAGCTTTACGGGAAATCGTGGACTGGGGCATGCATTTGCGGCCGGGTTTGACTATTGCCTGCGCCATGGCGCGGACATCATCGTCAACACCGACGGGGACAACCAGTACTTCGGCGGCGACATCCCCAAGCTGGTACAGCCGATCATCGAAGGACGGGCGGACCTCGTCATCGGCGATCGCGAGCCGGAGAAGGTGCCGCACTTCTCGTTTATCAAGAAGAAGATGCAGACGCTCGGCAGCCATGTTGTGAGTCGCCTGGCGAACCTCAAAGTGCCCGACGTCGCCAGTGGTTTCAAAGCGTACTCCCGTGAAGCCGCCATGCGATTTTCGCTGTCCACGGATTTCGACCATACCGTCGATCATGTCATTCAGGCAGGCCGCAAGCGCATCATCACGGTCTCGGTGCCAATTCGCACGAATGACAAGCTCCGCGAATCACGGTTGTTCTCAAATATCGGCGTCTTCATCACGCATTCGATCAGCATCATGCTTCGGGTTTATTCGTCCTACCGGGCGATGAAAATCTTCAGCACGCTCGGCGCGATCACGTTCGGCGTCGGATTCATCATCGGACTGCGGTTCATCTGGTTATGGCTCGCCGCGGGCAGACTGCCCAACGAACATACCCAATCGCTCATTCTGTCGGCGATTCTTTTGCTGGCAGGCTTTCAAATGGTGCTGACCGGCATCGTCGCCGATCTGATCAACGCCAGCCGGGGCGTGCTGGAGGACGTCTCCTACCGACTCCGCCGAATGGAACTCGAGCAGGACGAGCGCCGCAAGGAATAACCCGGCTATTCGCCCCTGGCTGGACGCATCCGCATCCCGGTCTCACCATAAAAGTCGCTACTGCCCGCCAAAATGGGATTCGCCCGCGTCTCGCATTAAGATGATTCGCAAGTTCCGGTCGGTGAATCGCCTGGTCGTGCATTCAATTGAAAGGGCAACTTCGTGCCTCGGCTCAGCAGATGGGCAATCGCACACCCTCGTGCGACCCTGGTGATCGCACTGGTAATTGTCGCACTGGCCGCGCCGGGGTTGACGCGGCTGCAGCTTCGAACGGACGGCCACGCGCTCTTGCCCTTGCACGATCCCGGCATCCTCATTGACGACCAAGTGCGATCGACCTTCCATCTGCGCGATCAAATCGTCGTGCTCATCACGGCGTCCGACGCCGACGGCATTTTCAATACTCGAACGCTCTCGCTGATTCGCAACGTCACCGACCGCCTGATCGCACTGCCGGACATCGATTCGTCGCATGTGACCAGCCTCTCCACGGAGAAAAACGACCGGGTCATGCCGGGCACTCTGAACTTCCAGACGTTTCTGGCCGAGATCCCCCAAAGTCCGGAGGCAATCGCACGGCTTCGGGACGATTTGCGCAAGCTCGACATCTATCGCGGCACGCTCATATCCCATGACGAGAAAGCCGCCTGCGTACTCGTCGGCGTGCGCGTCGGCCAGAACCGGCAGGCGATGTACCACGCAGTCCGAAAGCTGGCGTCCGAAATGACGCCCGCGCCCGACAGGATCGATGTCGTCGGCGCACCGGTCGCGGAGTCGCTACTGGGCACGCACATTCTGGAAGATCTCGGCGTGCCGTCGGCGTGGATGGGTGGATGGGATCCCACGGAGCCGCCGATGACAGGCCTGCCTCGATCCCTGTTTGACCTTCGCCGCTGGATCGCCGGAAACATCGGCCTCGTCCCGATTGCTGTCGCGACGATGGCACTCGTATTCCTCGCGCGATTTCGGAATCCGATCGCAGCCGCGATTCCCTTGATGGAGGCCGGTTCGTGCCTGGTCTTCACCTTCGGGCTGATGGGCTGGTCCGGGGTGCCGGTCTACCTGACGATCGCCGTGCTGCCGATTATCCTCTGCGCCGCCGGAATCACAGACGAAATCCACATCTTCAGCCGTTATCGCCAACTCGCCGCTGAAATGCCGAACGCGGATGGCCGAGGGCTGATCGCCGCAACCGTCAACGATCTCTGGAGACCGATCGTAAAAACCAGCATGACGACGGCCGTTGCATTCTGCTCGTTCGCACTGTCCGACCTGAAACCGGTTCAGGCATTCGGCGTCTTCTGCGCGATCGGCATTCTCTTCTGTCTTGCCTGGTCGCTGACCGTCGCGCCCGCGATGTTGGCCTTGATTCCACGCGGACGGCTCGTGCGGCCGCGATTGCTGTCGATGGAAGACCGCGTTCCTCCTCCAAACGGCAGCAGGCCGGCCGCGGTCGCCCAATGGATCATCGGTCGGCGATCGATCATCCTCCTGTCCGCCGCCGCGCTACTCGTTGCCACGCCGTGGGGAATTGCAAAATTGAGGGTGCAGGACAGTTGGATCGATGGATTTTCACCCCACAGCGAGTTTCGTCGCGCGACCGAGGCGGTGAACCGTGGGTTCTTCGGCGCGCATGTGCTCGCGCTCGAGATCGCGTCGCCCGATTGGCAGATTCATGGCGATCTTGATCCGGAAGCCGTCGGGATGTTTGATTTCAGCGTGCCAATAGACGCGGTTTGCTCGGAGACCGACATCAGTCCGGGCAATTGGGTGGGCGCATTCGCCCGGATCGAAGTCAGCATCGATCGTGAGGCGTCGTCCGCGCGAGCGACGTCGTCATCCTTGATTTCGCCAAGATCGGCGACGATCAATCTGCCTTCTCGCTTTGTCCGCCTCGTGGAAATTGAATCCGTGGAGCAGCAGGCGGGCCAAGTCCTGGTCAGGACAAAGCGCGAAGGCGGCCCGCTGAATTTCCACCCCGGAGGTTCGGATCCGATTCACATGTCGTACACCATTTCGCCGCGCCGAATGTATCGTCCTGAGACACTTGAACTGATCCGCCAACTCGACGAATCGATCCGAGCGAGGCACGAAGACGCTGTCGGCGGAGTGCTCGGTCCCTACGAGTATCTCGCCGCACTAAACTACTCCGCGTTGGCGCGTCGCGACGACGAACGCCGGATCCCACCGAACGCGCAGCGTCTGACCTGGCTCTGGGAGCAATATGAACGGCTGCGTGGAGCGGAGAAACTCTCGCAAATCGTCACGCGCGATGGTTCACGCTGCCTGGTGACGATCTTCCTCAATGACGCCAATTACCACCGCACGGCTCGGCTCATGGAGCACATTCGTGACTTCGAGCGCGAGCACCTGTCTCCACAGCAACTGAAGATCGAATTCGCCGGCGACGTGGCCGCCAGCCAGACTTTGATCCAATCCATTGTGCGTACGCAGGTACGCTCGGTTATCGGATCACTTGCGGGGATTCTGATTGTCACGATTCTGCTCAATCGATCGATCCGCTGGGGCCTGCTCGCGATCATTCCGTGTTCGCTCGCGGTCGTCGCGAACTTCGCCGTAATGGGCTGGCTGAATATTCCGATCGGAGTGGCAACCTCGATGTTCGCGGCGATGACGCTGGGAATCGGCGTCGATCACGGGATTCATCTCATCGACCGCTTTCGATCTCTGGGCGCTTCCGGATCACGGCCTCGTGAAGCGGCGGTCCAATCGATCTCAACAACAGGCCCGGCCATCGTCACCGACGCGATGGCGATCTGCCTGGGCTTCAGTGTCATGCTGTTGTCTCAGATTCCGTCAAACGCTCGATTGGGGATTCTTCTAATCTGCTGCGATATCGCCTGCGTCGGGTCGGCATTCCTGCTATTGCCCGGTTTAATGACGCTTCAGCGGGATCGTCCGGACGAACGCCCCTTGAAAGTCGAGTCGTAGGCGCCCTCATTGAAGCCGACCAGAAGGGTGCTACCTTTCAAGACCGTCGGCGCACGAAGATTTCCGGTCGGACCGAGCAGCAGCTTCAGCAGGTCAGCATCCGACGGATGGTCTTTCTGAATCTCAATTATGATCGTGCCGCGGCCGCGCGCGGCGACAATGCGCTTGACGCGCCGGGCAAGCGAGAGCACTTCGTCCTTCGTGAATCGACGTTTGCCTGCGTCGGTGATTTCCACGAAATCCGCTTTTTTCCTCGCAAGGTACCCTTGCGACTTTTCGCAGGAGTTTCAGCTCTTGCGGCGATAATACCAATCGATTCGCACAGGCATTGAATAATCCTCATACGTTGCATCCGATTATCTGCCCCACGATACGATCGTTCGCATTTAGAGACAACGGGATAATCGATTTTCAAATGTGATGATTTTCGGTACGCCCGGTGAACCCTCGGTTATTGGGCGACCACTCGAATTGTGATTGAACGCCTCCCACCATTTCCTCCTTATTCGATGGCGTGCCATTTCCGATACGGTATCCGCGCAGCGATCGGTTTTGAATCTGACACGGCACTGCATCAGGTCGATCTCATCAACACTTTCAACCCGAGGAGGTGGAACCATGGACGAAGCGATGATTCAGCGGCTGGAGAAGAGCTTTAAGCTGCTGGCGCCGAGGGGCCCGGAGTTGGTCGATCACTTCTATGCCCACCTTTTCTCAAAGAATCCGACGCTGCGCAAGCTGTTTCCCAAAGACATGCAGTCGCAGAAGCAACAGTTGCTCGCGTCCTTGATTCTCGTGGTCCAGAATCTACGAAAGCCAGACGCCCTCCGACAGCCACTTCTCGATCTCGGACGGCGACATGTCGCCTATCAGGCGGAGCCCGAACACTATCCCGTCGTCCGCGACACGCTCATCGGAGTCATGAAGGATATGGCCGGCAACGCATGGAACGACCAACTGACCCAGGACTGGACGGATGCGATCAACCTCGTCGCGACCGTGATGATCGAAGGTCACAAACTGGCCAACAAATCGCGCACGTCGACCGGAATCCGCTGACGGATGCAATCGGTGGCAGCTTTTGCGCGATTACTTCGCGCGTACTTTGGTCCGATCGGGGCGCCAGGCCCAAGCCGGTCATTCGCTTGTCAGGCATAGGCTCATCTCCCATTCCTCTGGTTTCAAACTGACGCTAAGATTCGGGCGATGATAGTTGAAAACGCCCGCGTGATCCTCGGAAACAACGTGTACATCGCGCCGACTGCGTATGTCGGCGGCGCAGTCACGCTTGGCGACCACTGTACGATCATGCACCATGTCTGCATCCGCGGCGATGTCTCACACATTCGCATCGGTTCGCGCGTCAATGTGCAAGACGGCACGGTCATTCACACCCACGGCGGCGTCGATCTCGACATCGAAGACGACGTGAGCATCGGGCACCGCGCGGTGATACACTGCACGCGAGTCATGTCCGGATCGCTGATCGGCATCGGGTCAATTGTGCTGGACGGGAGCATCATCGGCCGAAACTGCCTGGTCGCGGCGGGCGCACTCGTTCCGCCCAATACAGTGGTCCCGGAAGGCAAGGTCTTGATGGGCGTGCCCGCAAAAATCGTCCGCGACGTGACGGAGCAGGAACGCGAGTACATGCGTTATGTCACCCGGAATTACATGGAGCTGGGTTTGCGCCACGCACGCGGCGACTACCCTTGTGCCCCCTGCTCCGATCGCTGATCCGCCCATGACAGCGCGCGCTCCGCTCCGGTGACCCCGGCGCAACACTTGTCGCAATCCCATACGACCCAACCAGAGCTGCCCATGAACGAGCCTCTATGCACTGGCCGTTGAATCGGACAACCGTCAGCGGCTTTGACACGTCGATTCGGCCGGGGATACAATCCCGCCCGGTTCCCTTGAGAAGCCGCAGTCCTTTCCGACAAGAGGTGCCCCATGGCCATCGGCAACGCATTCAATTTCCGCCAATGGATCGATGAACATCGCCACCTTCTGAAGCCTCCGGTCGGCAACAAGATCGTCTGGGAGGACACGGACATCATGGTCATGGTCGTGGGTGGCCCGAACATTCGGAAAGACTTCCATATCAACCCGACGGAGGAGTTCTATTACCAGTTGGAAGGGAATATGACACTTCGAATTCGCGAAGATGGAACAGTTCGCGATATTCCCATCAACGAGGGCGACATCTTCCTGCTGCCTCCGCATGTGCCGCATTCGCCACAGCGTCCGGCGAATACAGTGGGCCTCGTCATCGAACGGCGACGCCCGGAAGGCGAGCACGACCATGTGCGATGGTACTGTGAAAAGTGCGGTGAGATTCTGCACGACCCGCACTTCTATTTGACGAATCTCGGTACACAACTCAAGCCGGTCATTCAGGAATTCATACAAAACGAAGCCTTGAGAACCTGCAAACACTGCGGCGCGAAGATGGAAATTCCGCCACCGCCCAAAGCAACGTGAGTTAGCCGGAGGCGGTTGTTTGTGGTTTGGAAGGACCATTGGCGATTCACTCGATCTCGATCAGATCGCCTCGCGGATCCGATACTCAATCCACGCCGCGCCTTCGTAAACCATCTGCGGGAAAATCAGAAACCGCCCCTTCCAACTTGTTGCTTCCGGATCTCGCGAGCCTCTTTCCCATCGTGGCTCACGCATGATGAGATGCCGATATCCGGCCCGCTCGAAGCAGGCACGCGAGCGTTTGAGGTGCGTATAGCTCGTCACAATGATGCAGACATCGTTTGCGATGTCGATGTGTGCGGCCTTTCGCGATCCCTCAGGATGATGCCGGGTCGTCGGCGATTCACGATCGACCACCACTCTTGACGGATCGGCGCCCCAATCGACGGCAACCTGTCGCATTTCCTCCGCATATCTGCCGACATTGGTGACAACCAGCGTTTCGGCCCAGCCCTCCTTGAGCAGCCGTACCGATTCAATGATGCGATTACCATTGCCCCCAAGACAAATAATGAACTTCGCCGGTCTCAATTCGTCCGCACAATCCATCGATCGGTAGACGGCATCGGAGATTGGCGAGAGAATAAACACTGCGCACGCCAGCAGCACGATGGCCGATCCACGCTCGATCCAGCGGACGATGCGACGCAAGGGACCGGTCCGTGGTCGGTCCCGATCCAGCATTGCCTCGGTCAGCGAACCGGCCGTGGCGATCGATTCGACGCCGGAGCCGTCTGATGCAGTGCGATTCTCCGAACTTGACATTGCTCTCTGGACTCCCGCCGGAACTGCCCAACGCGCAGTCAACGACCTTACTTCAACGACTGTCGGGACTAAACGAAGCCGCCATTAACCCAGCCGTCGCGAAACTGGCGCCACCTGCGTTACCACCGCAACGCGGGAGGACAGACCGGGATCTTGCCATTACCCGTCGGTCGAAATAGGCTGGGTGTCAGCGGAAACTCCGCCGTTGTCGAAGCCTGACCTCGCCGTGAACCGGCCGAACGTGCGGTTTTCGGACCGATGCGGGCTGAATCAACTTGATCGACGGGTCGGAATCTGACGTAGTATACCAGCATGATCCATGCGTTTACGATCGATGTCGAGGACTATCATAACATCATCGCGCGCGATCATCTGGAGAGGGATGGTCCGCCGACCCGATGCGTCGTAGACAACACCCATCGATTTCTTGGCTGGCTCGCGGATCGATCCGTTCGCGCCACGTTTTTCGTTCTCGGCGAGGTCGCGGAATTCTACCCTGAGCTGATTCGCGAAATCGCAGCGGGCGGACATGAGTTGGGCGTCCACGGTTACTATCATCGGCAGGTCTTCAAACTCGATCGCGACTCCTTTCGCAAGGAGGTTGTCGACGCCAAACGCGTCATTGAGCAAATCACGGGGGTTGCGATTCGCGGTCATCGTGCGCCAGCGTTCTCCATCATGCCGCAAACGGGATGGGGTCTTGAGGTTCTTGCTGAAGCTGGTTTTGACTACGACTCCAGCGTGTTCCCGATCAAGGGCCGGCGATACGGCTGGCCCGATTTTCCGCGGGACATCCACCGGGTCTCGCTCGCGAATGGGCTCTCAATCGTCGAGGCGCCGATGTCGACCGTGACCGTGCTGGGCCGTAGACTTCCGGCATGCGGCGGAGGCTATATTCGGCACTTTCCCGGATTTGTCACAAACTGGGCCATGCGCCGCGTCGCAAAGGAGCGGCCGGCCATCGTGTATCTTCATCCTTATGAAATCGAGCAGGGAGCCGAAATCGATACCGCATCGCTCGAACCATCGAAGTCACGAGGAATCCGGCGTTTCCACGCGCTTCAGTTGCGAAACCGCGCCACCATGGAACCGAAGATTCTCTCCCTGCTGAGCCGATTTCAATTCGCGCCGCTGGCGGATGTGATCGATCAGACAATCAATAGCCGGGCGGGCTGACCCACGACCGCCGCGACGAGGGACCACGGATTGATGAACGACGACCGTCAAGCTGAGCACGTCGATGAACGCAGCGGATCACCCGGGCAGGCGCCGCCAAATTCGAAGGAGCAGAAGCCCCGTATGCCCGGTGTAGGCACTGCGATGATTACCGACCCCGGTCAGGCCGAAGGCGCCGCGATCGGCCGCATGTGGTACACAGCGCCGCTCCCGCCGCCACCCAAAGGCTGGCTCATTTACAATGAGAGTTTCGTTCTTGCCGCACTGCAAGGTTGCATGGCTGATCTGACCAAAGTGCGAATCACGCCGAGTTGGATTATTCTCGCGCGCGTGGTGATGGGTATGATGGCGGTCGTCCAGGCGGTTGTCATGTTGATAGCGACGATCCCGGTGCTCAACTGGGGGCTGGAAACCGTCGCCCGCACCTTCACAAGAAATTCATTTGGATTCTTCCTTCGCGGAGCGTACTGGAAGGCCAAACTGAAGTCCCTCGGTCAGAACACGATGATCGACCAAAACGTGGAAATCTGGGGCCCGGAGAACGTCTCGATCGGCTCGCACTGTCATATCGACACCTTCGTGCGGCTGGGAGCGGGCAATCGCCGTCAAGGACAGCGCGGCTCGATCGAGATCGCCAATCATGTCCATCTCGGCCCGGGCGTTCATATCGCCGGACGCGGCGGCGTCCGGATCGGCGACCTCGTCGGCATCTCGGCCAATGCACATATCTACAGTGCGACCGGAGTCGCCATGATTCCCTCCGACCCCGGCCAGCTTGTCAGCATGTCGCATATGGCGCCGAAGGACCAGCAGCATGTCTATGAAGCGCCGGTGATCATCGAGGAATACAGTTTCGTGGGTATCATGGCGCGGGTGATGCCGGGCGTAACGATTGGACGCGGAGCGATCGTACATGCTTCGTCGGAAGTGACGCGGAGTGTTCCTCCCTTTTCCAACTTCGGCGGAAACCCGCGCGGCAGACAAATCGGTTGGCGTAAACCCCTGCGCCCCAGCCCGAAACTGCAAGCGCGATCAGACATGCAATCATCGCAGGCGCAATCCGCGACCTGATGGAACACCTGATTGAACGCAATCGTTGAACATCTTGGACCGTTTCATCACGTTGGCGTGGCGGTTGCCGATATCGAACAGGCTGCGCGGTTCTACGAGGCGGCATACGGCGCGAAGGCTGAGCCCGACGAATTCGAGGATCCACTGCAACAGGTGAAAATTCGATTCATGCTTGTCGGCGGCCTGAGAATCGAGCTCTTGCAGCCGTTGACCGCCGAAGCCAGCCTCAATGGACTTCTTCGACGTGGAATCGCCCTTTACCATACATGCCACGAAGTGACCGATATGGAAGCGGCGCTCGACCATCTGCGATCCAGTGGTGTCATGATTGTGTCTCCACCAAAGCCCGCGATCGCCTTTGGCGGGCGGCGCGTTGCGTTCACCATGTATCAAGGCATGATGATTGAGCTTCTGGAGTCAGCCGCTGCCGCCACTGAATATGAATGAATAAGAGTCACGGAATGAACCGAAATCCTGGGAGTTCCAGCAAGAACGCGACTGTGGAAGGCTGATTCACCGTGATGCAAGACACTGAAACATCCCGGCCCTCCCCGCTCACGGCTTCCGACGCAGTCGAGCTTCTCGACGCGCTGGCTGCACAGCCGGGGATTGTCAGAATGAATCAGGCCGCTCGTCAGATCGATGCGCTGCGCGCGGTACTCGGACGCGTGCCACTCCGATTGGCCTGTCTGGCTTCATTCACTTTTGATCCGCTTAAGGCTGCGATGGAATTGCAAGGCGTCCGCGCGGGCTTCGCGCTGGAGACCTATGTCAGCCCCTATGGCCGATTCGAGCAGGAATTGATCGATCCGCAATCGGAGCTTTCAGCCTTCGCCCCCCAGGCGATACTGCTCGCGGTGCGCCTCGCCGACACCTGCGCCGCGATCTACGATGAATTCAACAGCCTGCCGCCCGAAGAGTGCGATCGACTCGTTAATGAATGGTTTGCTCGACTCCGAGCCGCTCTCGATTCGTATCGCCAGCGTTCCAAATCGCCAATTCTTATTCAGAACTATGAATCGGTCGTCGCACCCGCCCTTGGGATTGCCGACATGGCCGCATCGCATTCGCAGTCCGCGGTCATTCGCGCAGCAAACCAGCGGCTTCTAACACTGGCGAAGGAGATTGGAAACGCCTACGTACTTGATTATGACGGCCTTGTGGCACGCATCGGGCGCGAGTCGTGGAGTGACGCGCGCACCCGTCTGTTCGCACGGATTCCGGTCGCCAGCCAGCATTACTGGCGATTAGCGGGCTTCTATGTGCAGCACTTGCGTCCTCTTTATGGCCTCTCGAAAAAAGTGCTCGCCCTGGATGCCGATCACACGCTCTGGGGAGGCGTCGTCGGCGATGTGGGCACGCACGGCATTGCGCTGGGTAAGGACTTCCCCGGAAATGCTTACGTCGCGTTTCAGAAGAAAGTGCTCGATCTTCACCAGCGCGGCGTCGTGCTGGTCATCGCGAGCAAGAATGAACCGGGCGCGGTCGAGCAGGTTCTCGATCAGCATCCGGACATGGTGCTCCGCCGAAAGCACTTTGCGAGTCTTCGGGTTAACTGGAACGCAAAGCCGCAGAATCTCCGCGAAATTGCCGACGAGTTGAATCTCGGCATCGACAGCTTTGTCTTTATTGACGACAGCCCCGTCGAATGCGACTTGATGCGAAAATCGCTCCACGAGGTCCTGACAATCCAGCTACCGAAAGATCCCGCAGGCTATCCGGCCGTTATCGATGCGCTCGATTGCTTCGAACAATGGACGATCTCCGACGAGGATCGACAGCGCGGGGAACTGTACCGCGCGGAATCCGAACGAAAGCAACTGCAATCGGTTGCGATGGACATGCCGACGTTCTATCGGCAGCTCGAAATGAAGATGACGCTGCATATTAACCATCCGCCGCATGTCGCGAGAGCAGCACAGATGACCAACCGCACCAATCAATTCAACATGCACACCACCCGATGCACCGAGGACGACATCCGCGCGTTCATGGCAGACGGTTCACACGAGATTGTCACCGTTGCCCTCGCCGATCGATTCGGAGACAATGGCATCATCGGCATGGCGCTCGTCCGGCGAGACGCGGCGGAGTGGACCATCAGGCAGTTTCTCATGAGTTGCCGTGTGCTGGGCCGTACCGTCGAACAATCCCTGCTGCAGTGGATTGCCGACCGTGCGAAGAAATCGGGCATTAAAAGACTGCTCGCCGAGTTTGTGCCAACACCGAAGAACAAACCGTTCGCCGTTTTTTTTCGAAGTTGCGGCCTGACTCTTGCGGGCAAACGAGACGACAAAGTCGAGTTATGGGAACTCGCACTGGAATCGCGGCAGGTCGAGCCGATTCCGGACTGGATTCAATTAACCGCCCACGAAGGCTGAACTACTTTTCAACGACGCACAATGGAACACGCATCAAAATTTCGATCTATCGTCGCCGCGATTCTTCAGGTTCCCGAGAGTGCCATCACCGACGACCTCACCCCCGAACGTGTGGACACGTGGGATTCATTGAACCACATCAACCTGATCGGCGCGCTCGAGCAGGAATTCGGCATCACTTTGGCAACCGAGAATCTCGAACGAACCCAATCGATACCTGTGCTCCGAGCCCTGCTCGCACAACACGGCGTGAATGTCTGACTCACAAAATATCTCCGCGCCCGGCCCGAAGGCACGCACGGCGTCCGCCGCGCCGCATTTTGATTCATCACTTCCACTCACCACGGCCGCTTTCATCGCCGGCGCGATTCTCTACGGTCTGACCTGCGCGCCCGGACTGCTCTGGCAGGACAGCGCGATGTTTCAACACCGCGTCTGGTTTGCCGACCACCTCGGCGACAGCGGCTTGCCGCTTGCCCACCCGCTTTATATCTGGCTCGCGAAGACTTTCACTCTGCTGATACCGTTTGGCGACTTTGCGTGGAGAGTCAATCTTTTCTCAGCATTTGTGGGCGCCGCCTCGCTGGCGGTCATGATGCATCTATTGATCAACCTCACACGATCAATCACCGTCGGCGTGATCGGGACGATCGCATTGGCCGTCAGCCACACATTCTGGACCCATAGCGTCATTGCGGAAGTGTACAACCTGTACGCCCTGGGCCTCTTGCTTGAACTATGGTTCGTGCAACGCTTCCTTGTCACGAATCGCGCGTGCTGGCTCTATTCCGCGATATTCGTCAACGGCCTGAGTGTCTCCAACCATCTGCTCGCGCTGCTCCACGCCCCGGCATATGTCGTCCTGATCGTCTCCGCCCTCCGATCGCGAGAACTGTCGCCCCGCCAGCTCGTGCCGGCTGTCGTGGCTTTTGTGATCGGTTCGCTACCTTATACATTGTTAATCATGGACGATTTGGCGACCGGCCGCGGCGCGCTACTGGTACTGAAGGAATCGCTCGTAGGCCCACCCGATCGTTCGCAGCGAGTTCTCGCCACGACATTTTCCCTGGCGAGGCAGATTGTGCGATCTGTCCAGTATTTTGTAATGAATTTCCCGACTCCGCTTCTCGCACTCGCGCCCATTGGATTCTGGAACCTGTGGCGCCGTGCGGGCAATCGCCGGTTCGGAGTATTCGCCACCCTCATCTTCGTTGTCGATTTTGTCTTCGCGTTCCGATATCTGGTGCCGGACCAGTTCGTTTTCTTCACACCCTGCTACGTCAT
The DNA here is from genome assembly GCA_019636475.1 of Phycisphaerae bacterium. Lineage (NCBI taxonomy): Bacteria > Pseudomonadati > Planctomycetota > Phycisphaerae > Phycisphaerae bacterium. Next base: position 220,691 of record JAHBXN010000004.1, on the reverse strand, counting down.
TACCGCACTGGCGATTGCATCGGGGTCGATTGCCCTCGCCAGAGGTGAAAGACTGAATCGGGACGATCGTGCCGAAGTCACGGCATATTCCGATGTCACATTCAAACCCGCAATTCGTTTCATGTTGACCGCGTTCGCATTGATGCCGGTCGCGATCTACGTGCTGGCACCGTTCGCACTTGATCGGTTCAAGATCGACATTGGTGCGAAGCGCGACATCCCCTACCGCGACACGCTTCGGTATTTCATACAACCCTGGAAGAACGGCGAGACCAGCGCGACTCGTTTTGCCGAAGCCGCGTTCGCGATTGCCCAACCCGACGGCCTGATTTACGCCGACACGACCATCAAGAACGTTCTCGTTTACTACCGGGACATCGTCGGCCGTTACCCGGGCGTGACCCTGACAACAGGTCACGACACGATTCCGCTTCCGCCCGTCATCGACCGGACACCCGAAGCAGTCGAACCGTTCGTCCTTGCCGGCAAAGCCTTTGTCTGCTCCGACCTGCCGGACTACGTTCCGCTCTGGATGCGGGAACGATTCAGACTGATTCCCAGCGGGATCCTCTTCCGAATCGTTCCCCGCGAGCAACCCTGAACACCTCCCATGCTCCGTATGTCCATACGCATTAACGATTTACGGCGAGCATTTCCTTGACTTCGGCATGACGTCCTATATCATTTGATTGGGAAGCATTTTTTGCGAGCAACAGGCTCGGTGCCGCGAGCTATCCGTCCGATTTTAAGAGGCGGTCGACTCACGTCCGGCCGTCGGCGATGTCGTTTCCTGATGGGAGGCAATTGATGATGCCCGGCAAGAATTCGGTTTACGAACTGGTGGATAAGCGACTGGATCCGCAAGGCTTTCGAGAGGAACACTGGGAGGGCACATTCGACGAGTACATCGACATCGTCATGCGGAATCCCAAGGTCGCCCGCAACGCCTTTCAGCGGATTTATGACATGATCAATCACTTCGGCGTCGAACGAAGGACGAAGTTCCGCCGAGAGTTCGTGAAGTACAACTTCTTCAATGATCCGATCGATCACGGCGATGACGGCATCTTCGGCCTCGAGCGGTCTTTGATGCACCTCGTCGACTTCTTCAAGTCCGCGGCGCAAGGGTATGGAACCGAGCGGCGCATTCTGCTGCTGCACGGCCCGGTTGGCTCGGCAAAATCCACGATCTGCCGCCTGCTCAAGAAGGGCATTGAATACTACTCCCGGCTCGACGAAGGCAAGATGTACACCTTCGCATGGAAACTGCCGCGGGGAGATGGCGAATACGATATCGTCCCCTGCCCCATGCACGAGGAGCCGCTCAAGCTGATCCCCATGTCGGCGCGACGCGAAGTGCTCGCCATGCTCAACGAGAATCTACCGCCTGAACAGCAGATCAGCGTCGACGGTGATCTCGATCCGTTCTGCCGCAGGACGTTCGAAGACCTCCTTAAGCGATACGACGGAAACTGGCGCAAGGTGATGGATCATGTCATCGTCAAGCGATTTCTGATCAGCGAAAAGGATCGCCGCGGAATCGGCACCTTCCAGCCCAAAGATGAAAAGAACCAAGACTCGACGGAACTGACCGGCGACATCAACTTCCGAAAAATTGCGGAGTATGGCTCGGATTCAGACCCCCGCGCGTTCAATTTCGACGGCGAGTTGAACATCGCCAATCGAGGCATGATCGAATTCATCGAAGCGCTGAAGCTGGATGTCGCATTTCTCTACGACCTGCTTGGCGCGTCGCAGGAGCACATGATCAAGCCGAAGAAGTTCGCCCAGACCCACATCGACGAAGTCATCATCGGGCACACAAACGAGCCGGAGTACAAGAAGCTCCAGAGCAACGAATTGATGGAGGCTTTTCGCGATCGCACGATCAAGATCGATGTCCCCTACAATGTTGTCCTCGATGATGAAATCAAGATATATGAGAAGGACTTCAACAAGGAGCGCGTCCGCGGCATGCACATCGCTCCTCATACCGTCGAAGTCGCCGCGATGTGGGCAGTGCTGACGCGACTCGAAGAGCCGAAAAAGGCCGGCCTCACTCGCTTGCAGAAACTGAAGCTGTACAACGGCAAGAGCATTCCTGGCTTTACTGAAGACAGCGTTCGAGAACTGATGGAGGAAGCGCCACGCGAAGGGATGCAGGGCATCAGCCCACGATACATCCAGGACAAGATCTCAAACGCACTCGTCAGTGATCAAGGCATCAAGGAGAAGGGTATCAACCCGTTCATGGTGATGAATGAACTCGAAGGCGGACTATCCCATCACTCGCTGATCAGCGACGAGGACCTGAAGAAGGAATACAAGGAACTGCTCAACGTCGTTCGCGAGGAGTATGAGGACATCCTCAAGTCCGAAGTGCAGCGAGCGATCAGCGCCGACGAAGACGCGATCCGCAGGCTTGCGTCGAACTACATCGAAAACGTTCGCGCCTACACCCAGCGAGAAAAGGTTCGCAACAAGTACACCGGTCGCGATGAGGATCCGGATGAACGGCTGATGCGATCAATCGAAGAGAAGATAGACATCCCCGACAGCCGAAAGGACGACTTCCGGCAGGAGATCATGAATTACATCGGGGCCTTGTCTCTCGATGGCAAGAAGTTTGACTACAACACCAACGCCCGGCTGCATAAGGCGCTCGAGTTGAAGCTCTTCGAAGATCAACGCGACACGATCAAGCTGAAGAATGTCGTAAGCGGCGTCGTCGATGACGAAACCCAAGCCAAGATCGACGTGGTGAAGCAGCGGTTGATCAAGTACTTCGGCTACAACGAGCAAAGCGCGACAGACGTGCTGAACTATGTGGCGAGCATCTTCGCCCGAGGCGATGCCAAGAGCGAGGACTAGTCGAAGGCCCCGCCTCACTCAGGTTGCCGTCAAATTCACGAGGTCGGCGCGACATGCGCCGACCTCTGCATTTCCGGACTTTATCGCGGACTACCCAAATCGTGTCCGACCGGTGACAAGTTGCGGAGACACACTCCTTCCGATATCATATCCGCTTCGGGCGCAGACCTATTGCAATCAGAAATTCGATCTCCGTTCTTCCCACGGTGAAGACCGGCCCGTCGTGTTTTTTTTCCTCGCCACGGCGACCGCGCTCGCCGCATGGATGCACGACCATGACCGCGCTGACACACGTCCCCCATCGGGTAACGTTGCTCATCCGAATGACTGCCTCGGCGGCGTTCCTGTGGCTGCCGCATTCGACCTTCGCCGCCAACTTTCCACTTTCGAGCTTTGACCTGCTTCAGGGAGTGATTGTCTACGATATCCACGAAGATTCATCCGGCGAAATCTGGCTCGGTAGCGAGATGGGCGTGTGGCGATGGAGAACCAACGGCTTCGAATTGGTCAGTGCGCCGACGGGTCGTTCACCGTCCAACATCTCGTCAGATTGGGGACGCAGTGCGCACACCATCGCTTCTGACACATCGGGTACGCTCTGGATAGGTACGGGCCACGGACTCCTGGCACTCGACATGGAATCGCTCGAACCAAGGCCCGTTCCGCCGCAACTGGCAACTCTGCCGATCAATCGCCTGAAGCGCATGCCGGACGGAACGGTCTGGGCCGGAACAATTGACGGACTGCATCGATTGGCGGCGAACGGAGACACCCACTCCGTGACTTTGATCGAACGCACCACGGGAATGCGAGTTGAGGACTTTCTGCTTGTCGATCAAACCATCTGGGTTGGGACCGTCGAGGAGCTTATCGAGATTCGGCCGGATGGTGAGCAATTCCACCTCCGGGATGAGATCGAAGGCCGAACACTGCGTCTGCACCATGGCGCAAACGGCGCGATCTGGGTGGGACACCGTGGTAAGCCCGGGCTCTACCGACTGAACGCGGACGGAATCCGCAAATACACCGCGGCTGACGGCCTGCTCAATGATGAAGTCAATTCCATTGCCGAACGAGCAAATGGTGAAATCTGGATCGGCACGGAGCGTGGCGTGTTCCGGTTTCGAAATAACCGGTTCGAGGCCATCGATCGGCACAATGGTCTACTTCAGGATGACGTCCACGCTGTGTTGATAGACTTCGATGATCAAATCTGGATCGGCACTTTTGGCGGCGGAGCATATCTGCTGCGCTCGCCGGAGATCCGAAGTTTCAGCATCGAGGATGGCCTCACAAGCCCGTTCGTCGCCTCTCTGGCCAAGTCCGGCGATGCCGCACTCGTGGTCGGGTCCCTGCGGGGATATTGCATGTTCGACTTGGAATCTGAGCGGGGGCTTCCCAGCGACGAGTTCACGCACGCCAGCGCGATCGCCTCCGATTCGAAAGGAAGAACCTGGATCGCCTGCCGATCCGGAGCCGTATGCCTGGAGACCGGAGCAACCCACGCCGTGCCGGGAACGATTCTGGGGATCGCGATCGATCATTCCGATCGCCCGATCGTCGCGACATCGGATGGCCTCTTCAGAATCGATGGAGATACGATTGTACAGATTCCGCTGAAACCGGAGGCAGATTCGAAAATCAACGCGATTTTCATCGACAAAAGCGGCCGCCTGATCGTTGGGACCCAGCACGGAATCGCCGTCAAGAAGGACGAAGATTGGCAATGGATCGAAACTGATTCGAGTTTCGTGAGCCTCGGAGGCGAGGTCAACGGCGATATCTGGGCGGGCACGAGGCGTTCCGCCATACGTATCAGATTGGATAGCCTGGAAACGGTCGAGCGGATTGACGACCTCAGGCTGGTGCAGTGCATTTCAGCCCTTCCCAACGGCACAGTCTGGTTCGGAACCGATTTCGGAATTGTCTATCTCGCGCAGCAGCACCTCCATCGCATCACACGCGCAGATGGACTTCCCAGCGACGACGTTCGCGCCTTGGTCCCCATCGGCTCCGACCTCATGTTCGCAGGAACGACGCACGGACTGGCTCGAATCAACTACAGCGAAATGGATTGCAAGCGCGAACCGCCGCGCATCACTATGCAGATGTGGAGCCTCGGCGACACGCTAACGCGCAGCGAAGAAGGCCGAATGGAAATTCCGTCCAGCGACCAGGGGCTCGTTGCGGAAGTGATTCCGCTCGGGCAGCGTCAGAAGATCGGCACAAAATACCAGTATCGAATCAGGGGACATTCCGAACATTGGTCGGACTGGAGCACTGAGCAGCGCGTCAGACTGCCGCAACTGCCGGCCGGCGTTTATATCGCCGAATTTCAAGCCAGGGGAATTGAAGGTGCGATCAGCCAGCCCGCCAGCACCGTTTTTACGGTAGTGCCACCACTGTGGCGTCACGGCGGGTTTCTGACTGCGATGGGAACGATATTCATCGGAACGCTAGGTGGTGGCGTCTATCTCGTCAAGAGGCGGACACACTACCGAAAACGGATCGAGAATAGCGAGCGGCGCTTCCGAACGCTCGTGGAATCGCTCAGCGTCATTCCGTATCAAGCTTCGGCGAGCGAATCCAGTTTCAGATATGTCGGTCCCCAGTCGCTGACACTGCTCGGCCACGACTCTTCGGTGTGGACACAAGACGCTGTGTGGCAATCCGTTTTCCCGGCTGAGGACGCCCTCTCGATCCGTTCGCTCTGGGTCAAGGCCCGCGCACGCGGTGAACACTGCGTCGCCGACCATCGCATTCGATGCGCTTCAGGCGAATTACGCTGGGTAAGACACATCGCCGGGGTGGTCGGCGGTGATGAGGCCGGGGGTGAAAACGTCGGCCTGATTTCAGGCTTGATGGTCGACATCACGGCCGAGAAGCGCGCCGCGGCGGACGAGAAGGCATTGCGAGCCGAGTTGGAGTCGGCTGTAGCAGATCGGACCGCGAAGCTGACTGCGGCCAACGAATCACTGAAAGCGGAGATTCAGGTACGCTGCGAGGTCGAAGCAGCGCTGCGAGAGTCGGAACAGCGTTTCTCGACCATCTTCCACCGAAGCCCGATCGCCATGATCGTAAGCAGCCTCACCGACGGCGTCATTCTTAACGTCAACGACGCCCATATCGACCTGTTTGGATACACACGCGACGAACTGGTTGGCCGGCCGGAATTGTCCGTGATTGAATGGCGCAACATCGATGAGCGTGCCAAAATGATCGAAAAGCTCAACAACGGCGAGACCGTGAGCGGCTTCACGACGACGCTGCGAACAAAAACCGGCCAGGATCGGATCTGCCGCATCGCCGCTGAGAGTTTCGCGCAGGCAGGACGCCAATGCCTGCTGACGGTCTCCGAGGATATCACTGAAAACATGCAGTACGAACGCGAGCTCGAACGGCATCGTCGCTTCCTGCATCAACTGATCGACGTCAATCCCCACATCATCTTCGCCAAGGACCTTCTGGGCCGTTTCACGCTGGCCAACCAAGCCGTCGCCGACTTCTACGGCACGACCACAGCCGACCTGCTGGGCAAACTTGATTCAGATTTCAACACCAAACCGGATGAAGTGGCCTACTTCCGAGAGATTGATCAACGGGCGATCGAGAGCCGACAGAAGCAGAAAGTCGAAGAAACCGTCACTGACCGAACAGGGAGTCGCAGACACCTGGAGACCATCAAGCTTCCGCTCTTGAATAACGACGGCGTACCATTCGGCGTGCTAGGTGTGGCGACCGACATCACTGCGCGCAAGCAGGCTGAGGATGCATTGCGTCGAGCGAATGAGGAACTCGAGCAGCGCGTTCGTGAACGAACGGAGTCCTTGCAAACGACGCGGCAATTTCTGGAACGTGTTCTGGAGTACTCGCCGAGTCTGATTTTCATCAAGGATTCAAAAGGACAAACTGTCTTTTCGAATCGAATGGCCGAGTCCGCGCCAGACTCAACCACACCCAAACTGGTCGATGATTTGTTTCCGGCGGAGAGCAACGCAGAGCAATGGTCGCGCATCGCGTACGGAACAAGTTCGGTGACGGACGAATGCACCGTCCATCGAGACGGTCGCACAACCTGGTATCATGTGGCCCGCGTTCCGCTTCCGGGAGCGGACGGCCGACCTCAGGTTCTAGGCATCGCCACCGATTTCACAGAGCAGAAACTGGCGGAGCAACGCATTCGCGAGAGCGAACGATTGCTCCAGAGCACCACCGATGCCGTGCCGGGAGCGGTCTACAAGTACCGAATTCGAAGGGACGGCTCTCAGTCGTTCGATTTCATGAGCCGAGGCGCGTTTGAGCTATATGGTGTGCCGGCCCATGAACTCGTAAAGGACTTTCAACTTACATGGTCGCAGATCGTGCCTGAAGACGTCGCACCGATGGAGAAGAGTATTCGACTGTCAGCCGCGCGAGGCGAACCCTGGAACCATGAATTCCGTATTCGCACGCCCGACGGAGAGTTGAAGTGGCTCCGCGGCCACTCAAGACCGGAACCGGCCGATACAGAAGGCGATATCATCTGGAACGGCATTCTCACCGACATCACCGCACAGAAGACGACCGAGCAATTGCTCCGCGACAGCATTGATCGATTCGAATTGGTTGCAGCCGGTTCGATTGACGGGCTCTGGGATGCAATCGTGATGCCCGGTGTCATGTGGTCGTCTCCACAGACACCGATCTATTATTCATCTCGCTTCAAACAACTGCTCGGATTCGAGGAACACGAATTTCCCGACGTGCTCGGTTCATGGTCTGAGCGTCTGCATCCGGAAGACGTCGATCGCGTGATGTCGGCTCTCGAGGATCACATCGTTCGACGGGTTCCGTATGAAATCGAGTACCGCCTCCGAACTCGATCCGAGGAATACCGTTGGTACCAGGCCCGCGGTCAGGCCCGATGGACCGATGACGGACAGATTCGGCGGATGGCCGGCTCGTTGAATGACATCACGCAACGAAAGCTGGCCGAGGAGCGACTCCGCAGGCAAGCCCTTGTTTTTGACAACATGTACGACGGAGTGCTCTTAACCAACACCGATGGAATCATCATCGACGCCAATCCAGGAGCAGAGCAGATGTTCGGGTATTCGCGCGAATCGATGATCGGCAATTCACCGGAGATGCTGAATCATCCTGACGATGCGCGAAAACTCACTGAGCGAATTCAATCGGAACTACTTGCAGGCCATCCCTGGTCTGGTGAGATTCGCTTCATTCGGCGCGACGGTTCCGAGGGATATTGTGAGGCATTTCTGGTCCCCATGTATGACGAGAACGGCCGACGAAACGGCACGGTCTCTGTCAACCGCAACATCACGGACAGAAAGAAAGCCGAAGCCGAGAAACGGATGATTGAGCAGCAGTTGATTCGCTCCGCGAAAATGCAGGCGGTCGGAACACTTGCCAGCGGAATTGCTCATGAATTCACCGATCTGCTCACGATGATTTCGATCAACACCGAGGCTGCGTTACGCTATCTGTCCGACAGCCACCCTTCACGTCAACCCCTCGATAGCCTCAAAGCCACAGCGAAACATGCGCAGGGCGTGCTTAGTTCCCTCCTGACTTTCAGTCGAAATACACCACTGTCCCAGCAGAAATTCGACCTGACCCAAGTCGCACTCGACACAGTAAAAATACTTGGGCACGGACTCTCCGGCCGAATCGTCTTCAGATCCGAGCTTCCGCTCGACCAGTGCATCTGGATCCTTGGACGACCGACCGAAATCGGCCAGGCGATTTTCCACCTCGCATTCAACGCACAGGATGCGATGCCGGACGGCGGAGATTTATCGATCAGTCTGAAGGTCTGCGGAAACGAATGGCTCACTGGTGCAGACGGTCGAATTGATGCCGGCCTGACAGTCGCAGTCCTCGCGGTCGAAGACACGGGCTGTGGAATCCCACAGGAACACCTCGAACGAATCTTCGAGCCGTTCTTCACCACGAAGGAGCCGGGCAAAGGCACGGGCCTCGGTTTGTCGATCATCCATCGAATGGTCGAAGAAATTGGCGGGACAATTCAGGTGCTTTCGCAGGTCGGCGCAGGAACGACAATCCGAATGATCCTGCCTTGCTGCGAGCCGCCGTCGGAGACCAACCACTCCGCGAATGACTCTCGGGCTTCCAATCGATTCGCGGGCCGGCTGGTCATCGTCGTGGAACGCGATCCCCACAAACGTTCGATCGTGGTCTCGACCCTTCGCACAATCGGCTGTGAAGTCAAATCGTTCGCGGAGCTCGATCAGGCCATCGAATTGGCAGAGAACCGGCCGAACTGGATTCCGGTGATGGTCATCAATTTCGACGCCACCACCGCCGCAGGAGTGCAGCGGGTCGCCACCCTCCGACGAGCGGTGCCGAATCTGCAAATCATTGCAATTGCCCGGACATTGTCGGTAAACTTAAGAAGATCGGGCTTGGATAATTGCCGATTCCTGCGACCTCCTTTCGAAACGGTCGACCTCAGGGAAACGGTTGAAGAGTGTCTCATCGAAACATCGGATCCGAACGACTCCGATTATGACGATTAAGGAAAGGAGAACACAAATGGACAGGCAGATCCGAGTGCTATTGGCAGACGACCATGCGTGCTTCCGTGAGTCGATCGGGGAGATGTTACGGCGCGAGCCGGACATTGCCGTGGTCGGAATGGCCTGTGACGCCACTTCGGCAGTGATCAAGGCTGAACAGACCCAGCCTGACATCATTCTGATGGATATCCAGATGCCGGGACTGTTCAGCTTCGAAGCCGTCAGACAAATTGCAAGCGTGGCGCCTGCGATCAGCGTCATCTTCCTCAGCGCATTCCCTAACGATACATACATCAGCATGGCGATCGACGTCCGCGCCAAAGGATACGTCGTCAAGAAGGAAGGCTGTGAGCAGATCATTCTTGCCCTCCGAGAGGTCGCGTCCGGCGGAGCGTACTTCTCCAAGGAGATCAGCGATCGCATCATCGTCGGCCCCCGCGGTGTCCGGCTGGCCAAGGAGAAGACCTCTCGATTGGCGAAACTCAGCCGCCGACTTATCGAGATGCTCGTCTATATCGCTAAGGGCTATGGAAAGAAGCAGATTGCCGCCATCACTGGCAGAAGCATCAAAACGATCGATCACCACGTCGGCCGGCTTATGAAGCAATTAGACATCCACGATCGCGTGGGGTTGACGAAATTCGCGATTCGCGAGGGATTGGCGGAGCCGGAGTAAACGATTCAGATGGCCCTTGAAGTCGACTCAGCAGCGTCGCGGACATGATCCGTAAGGCTCGACGGGCGTCGGCGCGTCGCCTGCATATAGCGTCCCCGCGTTCGCCTTACGCGCACGCCAGCTCGGCGAAGGACGGGAGTTGCTCGGAATAGCCCGATTTGACCACGCGATGGGCCGATAACAACGAAGGCCGATTCTTCCAATTGTTGCTGTGCGACAATCCACAGTGACCCCTCGCGCCATGAAGACAATTCACAATTCTACCGGCAAGTCACAGGACAGTTCGTCTCGAAAACTCTTCCTAACGCTCGTTCGTTTCGATACAATCCAGTGAAGTTTGGGGACATTGAGGCGGCTGCGAACGCGGCCAGCGTGAGGGCGAAATTGCCCGGGATTGATTCGCGAAACGGGGGTTGAATGCCTAGCCGGCAGGCGAGGCAGATCGCACGCGATTCTTAGCGCAACTTCAATACACGTGCGATACCACGCCAATATTCTCCGGCTATCGTGTGCCCCGAAGGGTGGGAATTGGATAAACACACCAATGCGGCGTCACGTCCGTGGCCCGCGTGCTCGTCAACAAAAATCGTGACGCAATCGAAACGAGTTCTCGGAAATATTGGAGGAGTCGAAAGAATGAACGCAAAGTTTAGAGGATGGATTCTCGGTACCGCGCTGTGTAGCGCGATCATTTCCTGTTGTGCGGTCCAGACCGCAAAGGCAACACAGTATTATTCGGAAACATTTACGTATGCAGATGGAAATCTGACAGCCGTAAGCGGCGGCCTCTGGACAGCACACAGCGGAGCCGGCTCGAGTCCTGTTCCCGTTTCCTCTGGCACGGTAGTTCTCACAAGCGGTGCAGGTTCGCGTGAAGACGTCAACCGAGCGTTCACCACGCTTGCTTCCGGGCAGAGTCGATATGCATCATTCAAGCTGATCGTCCCGAGCACATCGGGCGTCCCTGCCGCTGGCGAGTATTTCGCGCACTTCATTCAGAGCACAAACTTCAGGGCTCGAGTCTGGCTGCTGCCGCCTGTCACCTCCGGCTTTCGACTGGGAATCGGCGACTCAGGCACCGCGCCATCCGGCGCCTCGGTGTGGGCCACGGATCTCAGCTTTGACACCCCTTATCAGGTTGTCACGCGCTATTCGTTCGACGGCACGACGCAGATGTGGATCAACCCGGTCAGCGAAGCAAGCACCCTGGTCTCGGCCACGGGCACAGCCAGCACCGCCATCACCGGCTTCGCGCTTCGGCAAGGCACAAATTCGTGCAGCCAGGTCATTGACGATGTCTGCACCGGTGACACCTTCGCCGATGTGATCAATTGCGGCGGACCGCCGCCCGTGACCGGCGCGTGCTGCAATGGCGGGACCTGCACACCGGGGCTGACGCAGATCGCCTGTCAGAACGGCGGCGGCATCTTCCTCGGCGACGGTTCCGTATGTGCCCAAGATGTCTGCACTGCCGGCGCCTGCTGTGTCGCGAATGATTGCCAGTTGGTCATCGCCGCCCAATGCAGCACGCTGGGCGGAAGTTTCAAAGGCCCGAGCACAAGCTGCACGCCAACGCCTTGCGGCCCCACCGGAGCTTGCTGCTCGCAGGATTTCTCCTGCACGAACAACCTGACGGTTCAACAGTGCTCGGCTCTGGATCCAAACGCGATCTGGTACGAAGCCAGCTTCTGTAACGCGGTCTGCGGCGCGACCGGCGCCTGCTGCGAGCTCGACGGCAGTTGCACCCTCGACGTACTCCAGTCCGCCTGCAACGCCACCAACGGTCGATGGACCGAGGGCGCATCGAGTTGCACCAATTGCACAGCGGTCTCGATTCAGCCCGTCATTATTTCCGAATATTACGAGTCGGCCCCAGGCAATCGAAAGGCGATCGAACTTTACAACACAAGCGCCGCCACGATCAGCCTCGACGGCCATCTTCTCGCGAACTACGCCAATGGTTCGGCCACTCCCACATCCACCTCCAGCCTCAACGGCATCACGATCCCTGCCAATGGCGTCGTCGTCTTCATCAACAACGTGACAGACGATATCCTCAACTTCGACGAAACCGCATCCAACGTGTATGCCCGTCCGGGCGTGATGAATTTCAACGGCAACGATGCCGTCGCGATTCTCTTCATCGACGCGACGACTGTGGTTGACATCTTCGCCGTCCCGACAGACAGCAACGCCGGCCCGCGCGGCACAATGCCGTATCAGGACTCGGCATGGGAGCGCAAGTGCTTTGTCACCGTCGGCAACAACGATTTCGACTCCTGCAATTTTGACGGCGAGAAGGCCTGCGGCGCACCGGGTTGCCCTCGCGGCACCAATCCGCCGCTCGACTGCCTGAATGGCGTGAATTACGACCAGTGGATCTTCGAGGGTCTGAATCCGGAGACCGACAACGGAAACCACTCGCTCGGCATACACGACTGCTCTGGCCCGCTCCCGACCGGAGCATGCTGCCCTGAGTCAGGTCCTGGTCGCGGCGCAGGCTGCTGCCCCGGCGATATGAACGCCGACAACACCGTTGACCTCAGCGACGTTCCGCTCTTCGTCAGCGCACTACTGAATAATGTGTATGACCCCTGCGCCGACATGAACAGCGACAACGCCGACAACGGCGCCGATATTCAAGCCTTCGTGGCTGCTGTCTTCTCCGGCGGCAACTGCGGTGGGCTGGAAGAGTGCACCGTTCTCACGCAGCCGCAGTGCCTGGCGCTCGGCGGCCTTTACCTGGGTGACGGCACGAACTGCATCGACAATCAGTGCCCGGCAGGCGCCAACGGCGCATGCTGCACCCCGACGGGCTGCGAAGACGGCTATCTGGCCAGCGAGTGCCAGACAGCCGGCGGTATCTTCTTCGGGCTCGGCACGACTTGTGCGAATGTCAATTGCAACATCGATACATCGGCTGTTGTGATCAATGAAATTCGAATTGACATGACCGGTACCGACACCGACGAGTACTTCGAACTGGCCGGCCCTCCGGGAACCCTGCTCAACGGGCTTACGCTGATTGTCATCGGCGATGAGTCGTCGAGTGCTGGTTCGGTGCCCGGCGATCAAAGTGGCTACATTGAGCGAGCCTACAACCTCAATGGCCAGATCATCCCGGCCGACGGTCGATTCCTTGCGGCCACTGGTGCATTTACTCTCAACGGCGCGGTCCCCGATTTCATTATGCAGACTGGCATCGATGCCTTTGAGAACAGTGACAACCTCTCTTTCCTGCTTGTGACCGGTTTTAACGGCGCAGTCGGTGATAATATCGACGACAATCGCGACGGCATTCCCAACGCGATTCTCCCGTGGTCCGGCATCAACGACTGGGTTTCCGTGCGTGAAAACGGCAACCCCCCGCCGGCCGCCAACGATGAATGGGTCTATGACTTCTCACCCGCACCGGGTGCCATCGTCGGCCCCGATGGCGCTTTCGCTCCGGGACATGTGTATCGCAACAATCCAATGACCAACACCGACGGCGCAGGGACTCCGTGGCAGATCGGTCCCTTCAACCCGGTCGGCGGTGACGACACACCCGGTCTTCCGAACGTGATCGCCGGCGCCTGCTGCATCAACGGCACTCAATGTAGCGTCCTCTCACGCGCTGCGTGCAACACTGCGGGTGGCGAATACAAGGGGACGGGCACGAACTGCGATGTCAACGTATGCGTCGGCGCCTGCTGCGATGGCACAAACTGCACGGTGGTCACCGCTACGGATTGCAGCACGATCCCGAACGCGCTCTATCTCGGCGATGGCACGACGTGCGCGTCGAATCCGTGCGGTGCGGCCTGCATCACCATTGCGGAAGCCCGCGCTCTGCCGGACGGCACTGGCGTCCGTGTCTGCGGCGTCCTCAGCAGCAACATCGACACCGTCGCGAGCGGTACGCAGGGCAGCTTCCAGATTCAGGACACCAGCGGCGCTGACGGCCAAACCGCGATTACCGTCTTCGGTCTGACCGGGGTCGGCGAGCCGATCACCACCATTTTGAGCCAGGTCAGCGAGGGCCAGCAGATCGAATTGACTGGCACGTTGTCCACATTCAACGGCCTGCTCGAACTGGTCAACGGATCGACCCCGCTGCAACTGGTTTCGACCGGCGCGATCGTCGGCGTTCCGGCTCCGGTGACAATCACCGCGGCCGAATTCCAGGAAGGCTCCGCTACCGCAGAAAACTACGAAAGCGAAATCGTGAGAGTCGATTGCGTCGTCTTTAACGACGGCAACGGCTCCAATTTCTTCGACGGTGGAAGCTTCGGCACCAACTACACAGTGACCGTCGGCGGCCAGGAAATTGTCTGCCGCGTCGGAACGAACAGCACAACGCTTCAGGGCCAGTTCATTCCGGTCGGCCCCGTTAACGTCCTTGGCATCCACAGTCAGTTTGACAGCACCGACCCGCGGACCGGCGGCTACCAGCTCCTGCTCCGCAAGTTTGAAGACGTTGAAACCAACGCACCAAACTGCATTCCCGGTAACGGCGCGTGCTGCAATAATGGTGTCTGCACGATCGGTACGCAGGCGGAGTGCATCCTCGCCGGCGGCATCTATCTTGGAGATGACACCGATTGTTCCGCCGGGTGCCCGGGCGGTGACTGCCTCATTATCAGCGAGGTGGTGGACGGCGACCGAACCAACGGCACGCCGAAGTGGATTGAAATCACCAATACCGGCGCAACCGACTACACGTTTACGGCAGGCGGCGTGTTCATCGCCGTCAACGGCAGCACTTCGAAGACCGTGGTCAACCTCACGGGGACGACGATCCTCGCCGGCCAGTCATACGTGATCTGCGGCACACCCAACGGCGGCGTCGCAACCTTCCTCGACACCTATGGCTTCAATCCGGATGCCTCGTCCAGCGTCATCAACGGAAACGGCGACGACGTCTACGGCATCACCGACGATGCAACCGGAACCAATATCATCGACATCTACGGCGTGCTCGGCGTGGATGGCACGGGTCAACCCTGGGAATACACCGATCGCGTCGCCCAGCGAAATCAGAACGCCAGTTCCAGCAATGGCGGACTGTTCGATGTGTCAGACTGGACGATCACATCGGTCGACAGCGGAACAGGCGGTACCGACGCCGACTCCAAGCTGCTGCTCCAGATCTTCACCAATCCGGGCACACACGTGTTCGATCCATGCTCCGGCAATCAATCCTGCGCCGCCCCGGAAGGCACCCGAGCCATTGAGCGATGCGGTGGCCAGGACGAGCCGGCATGTGCCCAGGGCCAGACCTACTGCTACGTGATTGTCGATGCGTTCCAGGGGAATCCGAATATCCCGGCCAATTGCCCGAGATGCGCGGTGATCGACGGCGGAACAATCTGTGTCCCCTGCACGGGAAGCTGTCCGGACGGTGCGAGTTGGATCTTCCGCTGGAACAACTACGACGGTCAGGGCAGTGACTGCTATTTCGAGGGGTCAGTGCTCTTCAGCGGCGGATGCCTCTCGAGCGGCCCGGGCTGCCCGCAGGGAACATTCAACGAAGTCGCACCGTAGGAATCTGATGCACGGCACAATCCAGCGTCGCTCATTTAGGGACGTCGGACAATCGTAAGGATCAGCCCCCGGTCGAACGGTCGACCGGGGGCTTTTCCGTGATACAATGTAATAATTAGCCTGCCGCAACTTGCCGGCTCATTTCGAGAATGCAGTCGGTCCGCATTCATGGGGTGCGCGCGGCAACGCAATTCGCTGGATATATTTGTCGCCCTCGGCGGAAACCGGCGGCGTCTGGTGATCTGAATCGGATCGCGCGGCTGTATCGTCCGCAGGCGTGGATTCGCGCGAACCGGCTCATCGACTGAGGGGTGAATAGGGATGCCGTCTCGCTTTGATGCAACGTTCACACGCGCAGGCGCACGATCAATCGTAGGCTTGCTGGTCACTCCCACACTCTTGCTTCTGGCCTGGACGGCCGAAACCGGCGCGGACGTTCGAGTCTGCACATACAACCTGCTTCAATACACGACCGGCGCATCGGCGAGTCGCGATCCCAATCTGCGACTCATACTCTCCGCGATCAATCCCGATATCGTCGCCGTTCAGGAGGTCGCAAACCTTTCGGCAATGAACAACATTCGCGACAATGTGCTCAATCATGCCAGCGGCCCAGGCTCATCAAATCCTTATTCACTCGGATCCTTCAGCGACACAAGCAGCAATCTCGACATCGGGTTGTTTTATCGTACCAGCAAGTTTTCTCAGGTCGGCTATGTGCTGATTCCGGCTGCGACCGCGCCACGACCCGCACATCGCTGGCGGCTGCGCCCCGTCACGGACGCCTCGGGCAACAATGACCTTTACGTCTATGCAATGCACCTCGCCGCGACCAATTCTGACCAGCGCGCTGATCAGGCTGCCGAAGTCCGCAATAACGCCAACAGTCTGCCGGTTGGTTCGGCCGTGATCTATTCGGGAGATTTCAATATCGGTTCCACGTCGGAAGGCGCGTACCAACGATTCACCGAATCGCAGGTAATCAACATCGGCCGCGCCTGGGATCCGCTCAATCCGAATTATGCACCGCAGTCATGGTCCTCCAATTCGGCCTTTGCACTGATCCACTCCCAGAGCCCCTATCTCGATAATCCCGGAGCCCCCAGCGGCGCGGTCGGGGGCGGCCTGGATGACAGGTACGATTTTGTGCTGATCAACGGCCCGCTGCATGACGGCGTGGGTCAGGACTACATCCCGGGCTCCTATCGTTCATTCGGCAACGACGGCCTTCACTACAACAAAGACATCAACGATTCACCGGTCATTCCCGAGGGGATCGCCATAGCCAATGCACTGCTCGCGGCATCCGACCATTTGCCGGTCTATCTCGATCTGACCGACCCACTTTCTCAGCCGGTCATCGCCACTACGCCGAACTCAACGCTCGGTTTCCCGCAGGTACTGACCGGGGCAAGCGTCTCCGCCAATCTCACCATCGCCAATACCGCGCCGGCGCCGGGCATTCCGCTCCAGTACAGCTTCAACCAGCCCCAAGACTACGCTGCACCGGTCGGCACGTTTGAGTTGGACCCGGCGACCAACAGCCTTCACACGATCTACCTCACCGGCACGGCAACCAGCGGCCCGAAGTTCACTACGCTCTCGATTACCAGCAATTCGACGCCAAACCCCAAGAACATTACGCTTGCTGGTCTCGTTCTGGATCACGCCGTGCCATCGACCGCCCCCAACGATATCGTTCTCACCGGCATGGTCGACTTCGGCACCCAGGAGATCGGCCAGTTCACCGATCAACCTGCCACCATCCACAACGCGACCGTTCCGCAATTTCCCAACAAGGTGAATCTCTCGATCGAATCAGGCACAATCTCCGACGACGCGACCGGACGGTTCAGCCTGGTCAATTTCTCGCCCCCGATCACGGGAATCGTTGACTCCGTGGCTATCACGGTCCACTTTGACGACAACAATGCCGCGCCCGGCGTCCATTCCGCCACACTGACCTTTACCACGCATGACAGCACGGCGGCCGCGGGCGCTATGCAACTTGACGATATTGTATTCAGTTTACAGGCGATCGTGCCGCAGCCTCAGGGCCCCATTCGCGGCGATTTCAATCTCAATCTCGTCGTCGACCTCGAAGACGTCGATCCGTTTGTCGAAGTTCTCCTCGATCCTGATTCGGCAGCGCCGGATGAACTCTGGATCGCCGACATGAATGAGGACATGGTGGTGGATTCGGCCGACTTGCAGGCATTTGTCGATGCACTGCTCAACTAAGCCTCGTCCGCAACCTCAACGGACATCTTTCGCTACGGGAATTCACATCGACGATCGAGGCACGTCTCGCCGCGATTCGTGCCGCCGCCGGCTGACTCATACGGGCCGCTGACCGCGCCCTGCCGCTTTTTTTGACCACCCGTCCGCGAATTCTTATAATCGTTCCCGGAGAAACACTTTCGCACTTCACGGATGAAACATGATCATCACGATCGACGGTCCGGCCGGCTCGGGAAAAAGCACTGCGGCGCGTAAGCTCGCTGCTAAGCTTGGAGTCGCTTATCTCGATACCGGCGCGATGTACCGGGCCATTGCCCACGCCGCGCTGGAACGGGGCGTCCATTTGAAGGATCAGGACGCACTCATTGCCGTCGCCCGCGACGTGGAAATCAGCCTCGACTGCGGACCGACACATACGCGCGTTACCATCGACGGAGTCGATGTCAGCGAAGCGATCCGAACGATGGCAGTCAACCAGGCCACGAGCTACGTCGCGAGAATCCAGCAGATACGCGATCTGCTCGTCCAGAAGCAGCGCGAGATCGGCCGACGTCTGGGTTCGCTGGTTTCCGAAGGTCGTGATCAGGGAAGCGTCGTCTTTCCCAATGCGGACCTGAAGTTCTTCCTGGATGCCGCAATCGAAAAGCGCGCCTTGCGCCGCTATCAGGAGCTTTCCGCGGATGGCGAAGAAGCGTCATACGAACTGATCCTCGAAAATCTCCAGCAGCGCGACGGCAATGATCAACGCCAATGGGCGCCGCTCCTGGAGCCGGCTTCGGCGGTCCACATCGACACCTCCAACATGTCGAGCCACGAAGTCGTCGAACGGCTGCTCGTCGAAGTCCACCGAAAAATGGATTCGAAGTCCGGAGCCGATTCGATGGATCGCCCTGCCGCATTGACATCGCCGATGCCCAAGTGAGAAGGTGAACGACGCAACAACAGCGCGCCGCTCATGACCGACACATACGCCACTGAATCGACAAAGCCGCTCTACGGCACTTTACGGTTCCTCTGCTGGACCGCGTTCAAGACCTATTTTCGTGGCCGCGCATTTCATGTGAATCGCGTCCCGATGACGGGCCCCGCGCTGCTCGTTGCCAATCACCAGAGCTTCCTGGATCCAATCGTCGGCGCGTTGTCGCTGCCGCGGGAGTGCAGCTATTTGGCGCGAGAGACCCTGTTTCGGAATCGCTTTTTCGGGGGACTGATTCGAAGACTGAACGCTTTTCCCGTCAAACGCGGCGCCGCCGATGTCAATGCGGTCAAGGAGGTGCTCCGCCGTTTGCGAGATGGGAAACTCGTGATGATCTTTCCCGAGGGCACCCGTTCGCGTGACGGCGCCATTTCGCGATTTAACCCCAACTCACTCCTCATTGCCCAGCGTGCGAAAGTTCCGATCGTGCCGGTGCTCATCGACGGCGCCTACCAGGCGTTTCCGCGCGGACGGTTCATTCCCAGGCCGTACCGGATCCATGTCATCTACGCCGAGCCGCTCACTGTCGAAGAGTCGTCGACCTGGCCGATCGATCGCATCGTGGATGTGGTCATGCAACGATTGGAAGCCGGCATGGAAGAATCGCGTCATCTGCGTCAAGGACGACTCGGCCCGAATCGAACTCACGCGAAATGACAGGCCTCAGCCGCGATGGAATCCTCAGGGGCAGCCGGCGGAGAGAATGCAGCCGACAAAATCCACGACATCCTCGCCATCCGCTCGGCCGTCGCGATTGATGTCCGCGGCACAGTGATGGGCTCCGGATGCGGAATCATTCAGCAGGACCGCGACGAATTCGGCGATGTCGCCGAGATTCACCAGGCTGTCCGAATTCAGATCACCACGGATGGTGCCATCGTAGCGGCCCAGCAGATCGATCGCGAAGTTATAGAGCGGGTCGTGGCAATAAGTCTGACAGATCTGTCCCAACTGACCCGAGCCGGGGAGCCAGCCAAAGAGCGCCCGTTCCCACAACCATGTCGACGGATGCCCGCTGGTGTCGTTGAACAACTCCACAAAATACCGCCCGGCAGTCAAATCGACCGGCGTCGAAAGCGTCGCCTGGTACACATACTCGGTTGTCGGAAACGATGCGCTGCCGAAGGTCCTACCCGTCGCAACCCGGCTCGGAACAATGGCGGTTCGTTCCGTGATAAACGTTCCGGGGATTCCACCATTCCATGTATAAATGCGAATCGTGAACGAATCCGGCGCGGGAGCATTCGGCGTGTATCCGCCCCAGAATCGCAGACCTTCAAGCCTTGCTGGACGAAGCAGTTCAAAATCCTCAGCTCGTTTGTTCATGCCGGCGGAAGGATGAGGATCCGCATCGCTGATGAAGCTCGTGGACCGGTTCGGAATCTGACGCAGGAAATACGCTGCATCCAGCGCGAGTTCCGCGTCCATCTCATCCGGCAGGCCGTTGCCGTCGCAGTCGCCGCTGCTACCGCAGGCAAAGATTCGAACATCATCCACAAACCATCCCGTCAGCCCGAAGCAGTCATCCTTCGCAAAATCGAACCTCACGCGAATCGTGTCTCCGGCCGATGCAAATGCGCCGATGTCCACGACCGTCGTACCCCACGATCCGCCATAGCCGCTGAATGCGGGTCTGCCGGCAAGCGGATTGGTATTGTCCTGGACGACTTGAAACAGACTGGTGTTGTGGCGATTGTAGTGATACGCCACGGTGGGAAGATAGACCCAGTCTCCGCCATTCACCTGAATTGCGACCGTCCCGCCGTCAAAGCGAGGCTCCGACTCCATGAAATGATCGAACGTTAGTGTTAGTGTCTCGACACCCTGCGGCACGACAGTCGCCGGGCTGATCAATGAATGGATCGCCGCCTCCGCGACATCCGGCCCGCAGTTCGTCAGATTGGGGTCGTCACAAAACCAGGCCGTCCCGGGTCGATTGAATGGAAGCGACGAACGGAGAACCCAGTCATATACGGTATTGGGGCCGGTATTCGAAACCGTCCATCCCGTCGCCCCGGATTCAAAATCGTCAGCGAAGATGACTATTGGCTCCGCGCACTGGGGCGCCGGCGACGAATCGAGCAATGGAACCGTCTCGCCGCACGCCCCCGGCACGTTCAACTCCACCGCGAGCAGCGCCTTGTTCACTTCGGCCGCATCGGCCGCCGTAATCTCCTGATTCGAAGGCAAGCCCGTGCGCGGATCGAGCGGGAAAGTCCCGACAAGGTCCAATGCGGCCTGGTTGATTGCGTGGTAGGCATCCTCGAAATCAGACGCCACCGTGAGATACGTACTCAACGCTCGATACCAGATCGCCCCGGCCTTGATCGGCCCGATGCCCGAAACCGTCTGACCATTGAATGTCTTGCCGTCGCAAACGATCGCGAAGCAATGATTCAGAATGCCGCTGCCGCTATGAACCCCGCCATTGTCATTCAGCGAGCAGCCTTGCAATGGCGATGTCGATTTGTCCGGATGACTGTAGCAGGTAGGCCGCCACATATCCCGAAGGCCGATCGGGAACGGGGCCGCATCCTCTCCGATCAGCCATCGCACCCCGTCCGGCCAGGCTTCGTTTCGGTAGCTGCACATCGTGCCGCGAAGATTGTTCGGCCAGTCATTGCCGGGGCCCGACTCGTGTTCAACCCACGCAGTGCCATCGGACTGTCCCGCAAAAGCCGACCCGCTGTTGAACAAGTCGACGAGTTCTCCGAAGATATCCGAGAAACTCTCATTAAGTTGTCCCGACTGGTTCTGATAAATCAGGTTCGCCGTGTACTGCGTGACCCCGTGCATGTACTCGTGGGCGACGATGTCATCGACCGTCAATCCGGGACAGTAATACATCCACCGAAATACGAAGCTCCACGACGCGTTCGGATAGATCGGGCAATTGACAGCATCATAATATGTCGTGGCCACCAGCGGCGATCCCTGATCGTCGTAACTGTCGCGACCGAAACCCAGCAGAAAGTAGTTGTACGCATCGCCAAGGTAGTCATACGTCCGATCGATTTCACCATCACCATAGACCGGGTCGCCTTCCGCGCGGATCAGCGTCCCGGGAAGCTCCGTCAGCCCGAAGGCAGTATGCACGCGCCGATCGAGCGCGTCGCAAAGCACAGACCACTGGTCGAGTATAACGCCCTTGTTCGCATCGACAAAAAACGCCTCTTCACGATGCGGGTTCGAGGCGAGAAGAACCACATGATAGGCCAACCTCACGCCGGCGGGCGGGTCGCCATACCATCCGGGATCCACAATCATCAATTCAACGGAATGCGCCGTCGCATCCATGCTCTCAATCGAACGTCGCGCCGAATCGACGGCTGCATCCGGCGAGATGGGCGGAACCGTCGAAAATTCTGACGGCACGGCATAGTATCTACCGTTGACCGCGGTCAACTCCCCGCCTTCTCGGAAATGTGCGAGCAGGATGCCGGAAAAAACCGGAACCCCGCAGTGCACCTGCTGAAAACGACGTCGTAACCGGCCCTGCGCGTCAATCGCCTCGTCCACGAATTGCAGGTCATCTTCGAGTGACTGTACGCCGAAAATCGCAGCCGAGTCTTCAAAACTCGGCGCAGACGCACCACCGCCTTCGGCGATGACCCAGGTCACCCGACCGGCCTGTGTCGAGCGAATAACTCTCACTTGAACGGACGACGGCGGCCCCGGCACCGCGTCGACAATTGCCACCGCGCTCCCGTCAATCTCTGAGTTTGCGACGCCGATTTCGCTTTCAGACGACCGCGCCGCGCCAAGTCCCCCAGACGACCCGATCGCGATTGCAAAAATCAAAATCACCCTGTCGGAAAGTCGGCGGCGAGATCGAAATGAGCGCGCAATTGAAACTGGGGCATGACTGTTCATGTCGCGCGAACTCCAATCTCCATCCACCGGTAAATCCAGACTATCGAATACCATGCCGAAATACAATTCACTGCCGGTTTTCGGCGAATTTTAGCGATGAAGTGAACGGAACTTCTCCGGCAAAACCACTCCATATAAGGATATGCGATGTAGGATACTGAGGGAGAAGACGTCGATGTGTACCTGCACACTCAAGGCTCTGGCGAGCCGTCATCCGGCGTGGGCGGCTGCATCAACCCACCAGATTGCGACAACAGTTGCTCAGTGAAGCTGGGAATGTCGGCGAGATTGACATGCCCATCACGATTGGCATCCGCAGCCCAGCAAATTCGCAGCGGCCACTGTGATGCGCCGTTATCGAGGATCATCTCCATGAATTTGGCGATGTCCCGGGCATCCACTCGATGGTCCTGATTGAGGTCGCATGTTCCACGGAGCGGATCAGGCGAGTCAGTGCCAAATACAAGCGGTCCGAGCATGAGGAAGGCGTCGTCGTCATCTATGATTCCGTCCCCGCTCATGTCCGCGGCCGCAATCATCATTGGATCATTTACGAGGCCCAGCAACAGCGGAGAGAGCAACGCGAGATCGACGCCATCCACCATGCCGTCGTTATTGATGTCGCCGTTGCCGCGCGAATTCGGCGGTACGACATCGAACCAGTTCGGTACATGCAAAAAGGGATCACCGAAAAAAGTCCACATCCAGTCATTCAGCGGATTCGCGAGAAAGAACGATTCACCGGCCGTCCAACCCTCTTGCATGCAAGCGACAAAGATCTTCGGAAACGGCGCCAGGAACTGCGGCTCCCCGGTGGAGCCGAGTGCGGATGCATAGCCGCCGGCGATCGCATTCGGAACGAACCGAGCCCCGTCCGCGCTGGTGCTGCGAACAGTGGTCGCTCCCCAGCTATTGAAGTTGTAGGCGAAGATGCGTGAGCCAGGAATTTTCGACATCAGCCGCCCATCGTTCCAGTCATCCACGTCGTGCGTGTCGATTCGAAAGGCATCAAAGAATGTCCCCTCGACATCGGAATCAAACTCACGCCACGGAACCGACGCCAATTGGGGCGAAATCACCGCGTCGCGCAGCCAGGGCCAGATTCCTCCAGAACTGGCGAATTGCGAATCGCGGTAATCGAACCAGCCATACTCTCCATGAATATAATGGTCCGGAGCCTCGATCGCTTTCGCGCGAAGTGTCATGGCCTTGGCCAACGCAAGCGTCGGCGCATCGATTCGAGCGACCATGAAAATTGTCGGCGGCATCTGAGCCTTCGTAAGTCGGCCGTTGGGCGGCAGCGCGGCACCAGCGAATTGCGGGCACATGAGGTTGTACCCCTGCTGTGCGGCAGGAGAAAGTAGGTCGTCGTACATGTCTTGCAGCGCGTCGGCGACTGAGAATCCCCCCGGGCCACCCTGCGGCGGCGTCGCGTACGAACCCGGCAGTCGAAACCCGAGCAGTATCCCCATGATCCGGCTGCGGAGATCGGCGTCCGCATCGAGCAGATCGCGCACCGGCCCGACAATCTGCTCCTGTACTTCTTCCATGGACTCGAGATGCTCGTCCGTCGAAGCAAGAAGCCCGATCATGTTTTCATCAGGAATGTGACGCTGCTCCTGATACCAGGCGGCCCACGAAATACTTTCCGCGTCGTTCAGGTTATATAAAACGAGCCAGCTGTCAGGCATGGATGCCGTCCGCTGATCGCTTGGCACGTCTTCGCCCATGCCGAAAGCCGCGCGCGGAAAAAGCGCAGCGGACAAAGCAACAATTAGTACAAACCAGCGGGCGCCCATCGCGAACCTATTCCAAACCCCGCCGTCCGATTGACCGCGATTAGAGGTGCAATCTGGGACAGCCATCCCTCTCGTCTCGTCCGAATAGGTCTTCGGACTGACAATCTTGGTGCAAGTTACCAAGTCGCCGCAGAGATCGGGCACCGCCGCTCGGACACTGTGCCGAAGTACACTGTTTATGCTTCGGCAAGAACTGCCGACCGGCATAAACAGTCAGAAACCGCCCGCGGAACTCACATGAAGCTCAGCCTGCCACCAGCCTCTGAAGTTTCGTAGGGAATGCCCGTTCAGCCCTTTGCGGGCGACGGTCCATACAAAGAGAAACCGGTGCCTCACACAATCGGTGGACACCGGTCTCAAAAATTTCATTAAACCATTCGAATTGTACCCAATTGGGCGCTAATAGTCGCCCGACGCCTTCATTCGAATGTCAGGTCATTTAGCGTCGGCGCCGAACAAGCGCCAAGGCACCAAACGCCAACAGCGAAAGAGTCGCCGGCTCGGGCACGAATCCAACTTCAATTCGGTGAGTCTGAAGCTGGTGATTGATGGAAGCCGTTCCGAACGCTCCCGCGACGGCTTCAAGAATGCTCCCGAAGCTAACGCGAAGACTGCTGAACGGAGCAGGAAACTCCCAGGTGATATCCAGCGTGGAAATCGCCGAGTAGGAACCTTGGCCGGTGGTAATCGGCGAAGCGTTCGGACTGGCGATGACCAACGGCTCGTTCCATGAGCGGTTCAAGCCACCGAGCTCCTCAAGTCCAACGCCTCCGCCAAGAGAGACGTAAGAACCATCACCCTGGACACCGTACGATCCGAAAACCCGGATCTCCATGCGAGTGATCTGGAATCCCGGCATCATGGTGATGTTCCACCGAGCCTCTTCCGCAAGCGAGCTCGAACCGCCGTTCGACGCACTCACCCCGAAGCCGCCCAAGCCACCGAACACGAACGTGTCGACGCCCGCGTTGGAAACGACCGACGGGTTCTTGAAGATGTTCAGATCGCTCTCGCCACCCGACCAGGTGAACTTGCCCGAAGGCGCAGCGCCAGCCGCGTTAGTCGTCCACGGAACTGCTGCCAGTGCAGCAGGCGTGCTAACGGCCAAGCCCACAATCGCGGCCACAGCCCCAACGGTCCTCTTTGCAAACGATGTCATCTTTTCCTCTCCTCAACTTTTGCCTGATGAACCTCAGGCCTTGCTTTATAAGTCCGAGACAGCCACTGGCCGTCAATTTCCTTATCGTATTCGAGCGAAATTAGCGCCGGCGGCGAATCAGTGCGACACCGCCCAGGACCGCCAGAAGTCCAATCGTACCAGGCTCGGGGAAAATCACCGACGAATACGTCTTCTGAACAAACGTGTCCGGGTTCGAACCGCTAACATGCAGGATATTCGTAATCTGAATCTGGGCGTTCTCAAAGCCGAAGATCGGCGCGAAGAACTGATTCAACGCCGTCGCACCTGCGGGAGTGAGGATGTATTCCGCTTCCCATGTCCCGTCCATATTGAAATCCGCGAAAATCGATTCGGGTGCAATCAACAGCAGCTGGCTCGCTGAAAACATGCTGAAGTCATACTGAATCTGGATGTCCGCCAGGTTCCCGCCCCATGTTCCACGCTCTCGGAAAATGATCTGCGAAATCGGACCGGCTCCTCCCGGATTCGATCCAGCGATATCGAATTCAAAATCGACCGAGCCGTGCACCGTATTCGGGCCACCCTGCTCAGCACGGAAGTACATGTCGCCATAGTCATTGCGGAAGAAAAATCCAAGTTCATCAACCGCCGGCGATCCAAATGCAGTCGAGTCGGGAACGAAATCCAGATGCTCACCCGAGGTCCAGCCGAACGCCGTGTTGGTCCCGGACGCATTCACCGGCCATGCCGAAGCGAACACAGACGAACTGGACGCAACGACCGCAGCAAATGCAACAATCGCGAGAATTGCTTTCCGCTTGAACATTGAAGCTTCCTTCTCCTCTGCGAGCCACGATAGGACCCGCATGACTTCCGACCCCCCGCAGATGCACTCCCTCTCCGAGCACACTCCGGGGCTTCTTCCACCTACTAGGTAAATTATCGAACCCGGCCCCTTCGTGTCAATCTTTTTCGGAGTTGCGGCAACATTTTTTTCGGTCCTTGGCCCCAGACTGTCCGCCAGGAATTCACAGGCACAGAAACTTCAATGGACGCTCTTGAGTCGCTGTAAACGCATAAATGAAAAGTACTTAACGCACTATATCGCACCGACGATTCCATGCACAGCCCACTGCGGCTATCCCAAGGGGAATCACGAGCCGCGAAAATCAGTGTCTTTACCTGTTATTAATAACGCTGACGACGCGATTCCCACCTGATTCGCGCGTGATTCGCCGATCGCGATGTCGCATAACCCTCGGATTTGAATGGGACCGCGGTTGGTCGCAACCGACGGGGTCGACGCGACAGGAGGATCTTAAAAAATGGCGAAGCGAAGTGCGGTACTTACCTACGGAATCGTTTGCTACACGGCATTTCTATTGACTTTCCTCGCATTGATTGGATTCGTGACCGACATCGGCCTTCCAAAGACAATTGACAACGGGCCGATTGCGGAATCGGGACTTTTCATCCTCCTTAATGCAATATGGCCGCTGCTCTTCGGCTTACAACATGCGGTCATGGCAAGGCCACGATTCAAGTCGTGGTGGACACGAGTCATTCCGCCAGCCGCGGAGCGAAGTACCTTCGTCCTGATCGCATCCGCAATCCTCGCGATGATGATGTGGCAGTGGCGAACCATGCCCACCGTCATCTGGGCCGTCGATTCGGGCTGGGGCCGGGTTCTCCTGCTGAGCATTTCCTTCTCCGGATGGGGCACCGCGCTATACTCGTCGTTTCTCATCAATCACTTTGACTTGTTCGGGCTTCGGCAGGTGTTCATGTATTTTCGTGGCGTCGAATATAGACCGGTGCCTTTTTCAAAGAAGTCGCTCTACCGGTACGTCCGACACCCGCTGATGCTCGGATTCTTGATCGCTTTCTGGGCCATCCCGACGATGACTCTGGGGCATCTCATGTTTGCCTCCATCTTCACGGCCTACATCCTCCTCGGTACCCGAATCGAAGAAAGAGATCTGTTGACGCAAATCGGCGACGACTATCGGCGATATCGAGCACAGACACCAATGCTCATTCCGCAGCCTTTCCGGAAACCAGTGGAGGTCGGCGAGCCCCGTGCCGAAACAGCCTGACGTGGCGCGGGACTTCCCCCGGGCCCGAACATTCGACGACAGCCTAACCAGTGTCGCGCTATCATTGGGTCGCTTCACTTGAAATGGAGACGACCCATGACTCGCGGAAAATGGCTGTTTCAGATAAGCGCCGGTGCCGTGATCCTGGCCTTCCTCGCGATGTTCCTGTGGGCCGGAAGAAGTGAAAATGTTCTGACGGCGCTTGAGCGGATGCTGGGAGATCCGTGGGGCATCACGACGCTTTTTGATTTGGGAATCGGACTGGCATTCGCCGGCATGGCCATCTACCTGATCGAAGGAAGCCTCATTCGGGCCCTGCCTTGGTTGATTCTCCTGATTCTCCTCGGAAATCTTGCGACCGCGGCCTATCTACTGAGACGATCGCTCAGAGCCGGCAGCGTCCGCGGGATATTCTCAATCCAGAGCGTTCAGCCCCGCGAGTATTGATGGATGCCGCTGACCCGGCGCTTCAGGGAGTTTCATCAGTCCGCCCGGTTTCCTCTGTGCCGCCGGCACGTTTCAGCCAGCCGTCGAAATCCACGCCGGACATCGGCTTCGCGGATTTTCGATCGTATTCAGCCAACCGCGCCTGAAAAACAATATTTCCCGGAGAGAGTTTGGCGGCGTTCCGAAGACTTTCCAGGGCGGAATCGCGATCGGACTCCTCAGCCTCCCCGGATTCCGAACGCGCAAGAAGACCGACCCCCAGCCGGAAGAACGCAACCGAATCCTTCGGGTTCTTTTGCAGGATTCGCGAATAGGTGCGCAGCCCTTCATCCAGTTCGACCGAACTGCCAGCGATGACCAGCGCATCTCCCAATTGTCGTTCGATCGATTCATCCCGACTTTCGGCGGCCATTCGCTTCAACGCCCGATGGTTTGGGGGTTCCAATTCGGGCGCACGTGCCTCGTATTTTCCAGCCTTGAACTTCTTCTTCACAAATTCCCGCTCAATCGTCTCAGGAACAGGATTGATCAGCCGAACAAAACCCATCTCATCGACCGCAACGACTGTCGGAAGGCTGTCCACGCTCGAAAAATTGTACGGATCGTGCAAAAGCGGAATCCCGTACTTCTTCCACCGAGCAAAGATCGCGGCGCGCTCCGCACGCTGTTCGTGCATGATCGCCACCAGCGCAATTTTCTTCGACGCCCGCAGCTTCTTCGTCGCGGAAATCCATGTCTCCAGCGTCTCTACGCTCTGCGCGTGCCAGGGCGCGAAATGAACGATCAGGAGTTTCCGTTCACGAAATGAATCGACCGAGAGCGGATCCCCCCCCTCGGCCGGTCGCAGGTGCAGCGCAATAATCGGATGTCCGACCTCCAACCCCTCGACAACCGTTCCGGCCGCCGATTTCTCGGCAGCGCATGCCGTAATCACCGACGCGATCAGAACGACAATCGAGCGATTCAGCATATTGTTTCACCTGACTTCGTCACGAACAGCGGGCAATCCCGCTCGCAAAACACATTGCCGCTTTGGCGCAGCCAAACGCCGCGACGCTTCCCGCCGCCAACGCAAACGCATAGTCTACGGTTTCGTGTCGGTCCTCCGCAAACGGATTCGACATGTGCGATCGATCTGCCCCCCATTTTAGACGACCTTTCGGCTCCAAAGCTCACGGCCCTGCGGGTGGTGCAATGTTCCACAGGCCGCTATACTCCCGGATATATTGGAATGCATCACCTCGCCGCAAACGAAAGCCCTCTGGCGTGCACACAGGGCGCGGTGTCGGTGCTCTGCCAAGTGCCCGAGAGGCAATTGCTTATGGCGACAGCCCGAGAGTATTTTCGCAACATCTTCGACACCGTCCGGACCATCGCAATTGGGATGAAAATCACCCTGAAGTATTGCTTTGCGAAGACGGTGACGGTCCAGTATCCGGACGTTGCGCCGGTCGTGAAATCGCGCTTTCGCGGTTTCCATTGGTTCGAAGCCGAAAAGTGCATCGCATGCGACCAATGCGCGAAAGCGTGCCCTGTCGACTGTATTTACATAGAGAAAAGCGGTCCTCGGAAAATCGACAAGGCCAGCGGCGTGGCCGTTGGCGGTGCGTTGGAACGATATGCGATCGACTATTCCAAATGCATGTTTTGCGCACTTTGCACGGATCCATGTCCGACGGACTGCATCCACATGGGTGAGAATCACGATCTGAGCGCCTACACCCGCGAAGACATGATTGTCGAATTTACCGAATTAGCAAAGCAAGGGAAACAAACGCCGGAACCCTACTGGATGCAGAAGCCGAATATGCCGGCCTGGGCAGGTGACATGAAACAGCGCTGGGAGGAACGCGCCAGGCCCGTTCGCGAAGAAATGCTTAAAGCGCTCCAGCCGTCCAAGGGAAGCTGAACCGCCGCCAGACGAGGCGGAAAAATCTGCGCCGGATCCGAGCCAGCGCAAAGTCGTGCAGGTTGACTGACTGTGAAAACTGACAAACCGGTCCATGGATAAAGCAAAATGGGTCACGATCTCGTTTTCGGAGTTCTTCTCTTCGCCCTCGCCGGCTTTCTGATGGCCTTCGTCGCTTTGTTGGCCGGAAAGTTTCTGAGGACATCCCTGCCGCATCCCGACAAGGATTCGGCCTACGAGTGCGGCGAGCCGACCATCGGTTCGAGCTGGGTTCAGTTCGATCTTCGATTTTATGTGGTCGCGCTGGTGTTTCTGATTTTCGACATCGAAATCGCCCTCTTTTACCCGTGGGCGGTCGTCTATAAGTCGGCGGGCGTGGCCGGCCTGTGGGACATGCTCTTCTTCTTCGCGGTGCTGGTGCTCGGATTTCTCTACCTGTGGCGATTCGGCTACCTTGACTGGGTCCGGGCCACGGAAGGACAACGCCAGCCAGTCGAAGCTCGGCCGGACGATCGGATGGGTAAAGCCGCGCGGCAGTGGGCCTGAAACAAGAGGCCCGGCTCCACGCGGCACCCAAGCGCCGGCTGAGACGGGCGAGCCGCATCGGACGAAGACTTGTCGGAACGAAAGCAATTTGCGGATTGGTGAGATATGAGCTGGATCGAGAATCGCTTTGAAGAAGGCATGATCATCACATCGCTCGATTGGGCGATCAACTGGGGTCGAACGTGCAGCATCTGGCCGATGACCTTCGGCCTGGCATGCTGCGCCATCGAGATGATGGCCATTGGCGCCAGCCGATTCGACGTGGACCGTTTCGGTGCGGGCGCCTTTCGCGCCAGCCCACGTCAGGCCGATCTGATGATCGTCGCCGGCACCGTGACATACAAGATGGCCAGTCGTGTCAAGCGACTCTACAACCAGATGCCCGAACCGAAGTACGTCATGGCGATGGGCGCCTGCACGATCGGCGGCGGTCCATACTTCAAGAACGGCTACCATGTCGTCAAAGGCGTGGACCTCGTCGTACCCGTGGACATCTACGTCCCCGGGTGTCCCCCTCGACCTGAGGCGCTGATCGAAGGACTGATGCGCCTGCAGGACAAAATCAAGCACCAGTCGCTGGCCCGGGATCGCTGGCTGGCCGTCAAGGACGCTGCATTTTCACCGGCGACCACCGCAACAAACTAACCCTTATCTTCGCAGAATGTGACAAGACTATGGCACCAGAAGAACTGGCGGATTTGTTGAAAAAGCAGTTCGGCGAGAAGATCGCCGGTTTCAAATTCGAAACCGCGCATCCTCGGATCGAAGTTCGGCCGGATGCCTGGCCTGAAGTCGCCCGATTTCTGAAGAGCGATTCGCGCCTCCAGCTCAATTTCCTTCGCTGCATTACGGCCGTTGACTTGCTTGAGGACGAACAATTTGCAGCCATATACGACCTGCTTTCAGTTCGATCCGCTGCCAGGCCCGGCGCGGCATGGACCATGGCCAACGAAATTGCGTTCGAGATCAGAGTGCCGCGATCCGCGCCGCGCATACCCACGGTCGCCGATGTATGGCGAGCGGCCGATTGGCACGAGCGAGAGGCCTATGACCTGATGGGAATCGTCTTTGACGGCCATCCCGACTCCGTGACCGATGAGGACGGCACCCACCCGCGCCGAATCCTCTGCCCCGACGACTGGGCCGGGCACCCCCTTCAGAAGGACTACAAATTCCCGATGGAGTATCATGGCATCCCCGCCGTGACTGAATACGAACAGACGCGACCCATTCATTGACCGATTCGACCGAGCTTCCCTTCGTAAGCGAAATTCAAATTGAGGAACGCACAGACCATGGCTGACATCACCCTCGAAGCCCAGCCGGACATCAACCTCGATCTTTCAGTTGATCGCATTCAGCAGGAAGACCTACCCACCGAGGAAATGCTCGTCAACATGGGGCCGCAGCATCCCGCGACCCACGGCGTGCTCCGAGTCGTCCTTCGCACCGACGGCGAGATGGTGCTCGAGTCCGTGCCGCATATCGGCTATCTCCATCGCTGCGCCGAGAAGATTGGTGAGACCGTCCAACCTTACCAGTACGTACCCTACACGGACCGAATGGACTACCTCGCGGGTATGAACAACAACCTGGCGTTCGCGTTGGCTGTCGAAAAGCTCTCCGGGCTTGAAGCCGAGATCACCGCACGAAGCCGATATATCCGGGTCATCTTCGCGGAACTGAACCGCATCGCTTCGCATCTCGTCGCAATCGGCACATACGGCCTCGATCTCGGCGCGTTCACGCCATTCCTCTACTGCTTCCGCGAGCGAGAGTACATCCTCGATCTTTTCGAGAATACCTGCGGAGCCAGGCTGACCTACAGCTACATCACCATTGGCGGCGTGACGGACGACGTGCCGGAAAACTTCATCGACGTCTGTACGGAGTTCCTCGATTACTTCGAGCCGAAGATCGACGAATACAACAACCTGCTCTCATACAATCACATCTTCGTCAAACGAACCGGAAACGTTGGCGTCATCACGGCAGCGGACGCGATTGAGTACGGCCTGTCAGGTCCGGTCCTGCGTGGATCGGGAGTCAATTTCGACCTTCGCAAGGCCAAGCCCTATTCCGGCTACGAAGAATTCGATTTTGATATTCCCGTCGGCGATGGACGCAAAGGCACCGTCGGCGACTGCTGGGACCGCTACTTCGTACGCATGTGCGAGATGGAGCAATCCGTGAAGATCATCCGCCAGGCCCTCGAAAAGCTTCGCGGCACCGAAGGCCAGGAAACGCTCCACAAGAAGGGCAAAACTCTGAAACTGCCCGATGATGAAGTGTACTTCGAAATCGAGAATCCTCGCGGACAGCTTGGTTTTTTTGTTAAAGGCGACGGCGGCGCGATTCCCGCTCGCGTAAAGGCCCGCGGCCCCAGCTTCTGCAATCTCTGCATCACGGAAAAAGTCGGAAGAAACGTCCTGCTCGGCGACATGGCTGCCATCATCGGCAGCATCGATGTCGTAATGGGTGAGGTCGATCGTTAATCGACCTGACCTCGCACGTCTTTTTTCCGCAGGCTTGCGGCATTTCCCACTTCAGTTGGGGAAATGAGACCGCCCTCCCGAATTCTTGACCGCATCTCCCGCCTCAAGTCGTGACGCGACCCGCATCATCGGCTGTTTTCGAATCACCAAATGCGCCGCCTCCACAGTCCGGCATCGAAGTTGCTTAGTTCTTCCGGGGCACCCGGACAACGTGCTTGGAAATTTCAATTATTGATGCTCGGCTTTGCTGTAGCCGTTCGGAATTTTCGCCAATCACGAATCTTGATGCCGAGCGGAGGTTTTCGTCATGTGTATGACTCGCCGCTCCGTGCATGCCGTCTTCGTTGCCTTCTCCACTACCGTCACCCTGGTATCAACGGCCGATGCCCGACCAAACATCCGACAATCTTTCTTCGCCCAGTATCCGAATGCCGTGAATACGGTACTGGACTCGGTGCCGAGTCGCCCGGCCCACTGCGGACAATGCCACTTGAACTTTCTCGGCGCAGGCACACGAAATGGATATGGCGACCGCCTTGCCCAGGTGCTTGGAAGCTATCCAAACACCGATGCCGGTCGCCGCAGCGCGATGGTCTTCATTCAGAACGAGGACAACGACGGTGACGGCTACTCAAATCTGACGGAGATCACCGACTCCGTCGCCTACGGAAACACGCCGACCTTCGCCGGATTAACTCCCGCCAATGTCGGAAGTGTCTCCAATGTGGCACTTTCGGATATTCAGAATCACCTCGTCCCGGCCACCGCCGCCGACACCACTCCGCCGGCTGTCACCGTTCTCTATCCGAATGGTGGCGAAACACTCATGGCGAATAGTGCAATCAATGTGCAATGGACAGCCGTTGACGCAAGCGGCATCGCCCGTATCGACATCCTGATTTCCGAGGACGATGGCGGAAAATTCAGAATCCTTGCCCAGAAGCTGACGCAAACAGGGACGGCAGGCCAGGCCACAGTCTTCATTCCAAACCGCCCGACGCCGCTCGGTCGGATCCGAATCGAGGCAACCGACAATGCAAGTAATCTCGGCGAGGATCAAAGCGACTCGGCATTCGTCATTCAGTCTCCACCCGGTGGCATCGTGCCGACCACACTTCGCGACTTTGATCTGCCGGGAACTCAGCCATTCAATGCAGCGCCGCTCAATAATCCCGAGAACTGCTCCGCTTGCCACGGCGGCTATGATGCGGCCGTTGAACCGCTCTTCAACTGGCAAGGCAGCATGATGGCGCACGCATCGCGCGATCTACTCTTCGAAGCGTGCATGACCATTGCAAACCAGGATGCGCCGGATAGCGGTGATTTGTGCGTGCGCTGCCACACGTCGAGCGCCTGGCTCGACGGACGATCCGTGCCGACAAACGGCTCGGCCGTGTTGCCGACAGACAAGTTCGGCGTCTCCTGCGACTTATGCCACCGCATGGTGGATCCCGTCGCCGATCCATCCAACCCGCCGGAAGACACGGCCATACTGGCGGCGTTGCGGGATATACCACTGGAGTTCGCAAACGGCATGGTTGTGGTCGACCCGCAAGAAAGCCGCCGGCGCGGGCCGGTTATCGACGCCGTTAGCCCTCATGAGGTGGTTGTTTCGCCGTTCCACCGAGAGGCTGCCTTGTGCGGCTCTTGTCACGATGTCAGCAATCCGGCATTCGAAAAGGACGCAAACGGCAACTACGTCCCGAACGCATTTGATACACCACCGACAAGTACGGCGTCCAATCGGCTCATGCCGATTGAGCGAACATACAGCGAATGGCTTCATAGTGCCTTTAACTCACCAACGGGCGTATACGCGCCACAATTCGGCGGCAACCGCGAGTTCGTCGCTACCTGTCAGGACTGCCACATGCGCGACGTCACAGGCAAGGGCTGCAACGACCCCACCGCGCCGATACGCAACGACCTGCCCCTGCATGATATGACCGGCGGCAGCACCTGGCTGCTGAGCCTGATGCCGACGCTATTCCAGGATGTCAACCCGGCGGCCGTGGCGGCCGGCGTCACGCGCGGTCGATACATGCTGCAAAATGCCGCAACGCTGACACTCGCTCAGGACGGAAGCACGCTCTCGGTCAGAGTCACCAACGAGTCCGGGCACAAACTGCCCACCGGCTACCCCGAGGGCCGCCGAATCTGGATAAATGTCCGCTTCTTCGATGCGGACGAAGTGCTGATGAAGGAATCAGCGGCGTACGATCCGGCCACCGGAATTCTCTATCATGACGAGGAGGCAAAAATCTACGAAGCCAAGCCGGGACTGGACGAACTAACCGCTGGAATCGTCGGTGTCGAACCCGGTCCATCATTTCACTTCGTCCTGAATAACCGGATCTTCAAGGACAATCGCATCCCGCCGCGAGGCTTCACCAATGGCGAATTCGCGAATTTCGGGGGCGCGCCGGTCGGGGCGGCCTACGTCGATGGCCAGCATTGGGACGACACAATCTACATAATTCCCGATCAGACTGCGCGCGTGGAGGTTCGACTGTACTATCAGAGCACGAGCAGGGAGTATGTCGAGTTCCTGCGGGACGAAAACACCACTAACAGCAAGGGACAGGAACTATATGAACTCTGGGCTGGAAACGGCCGGTGTCCACCTGAGTTGATGGTGTTGGACTCGCTGGTTATCGCTCCCGTCATTCGGCCGGGCGACATAGACGGCGACGGCGATGTAGACGCCGAAGATGTGGTCCTGTTCACCGGGGTCCTGGTCGGACAGGAGACAACGCCGATTTTTGTGGAGCGATCGGACTTGGATCAGAACAACCTCGCCGATGGCCGGGACATCGACGAGTTCATCGCGGCTTATCTCGGAGGATAAGAATCAGGTCGCCTTTGGATGTTACAGCGACGGCGGCAGGATTACCCCGCGTCCTTGCCCACCCCCAGATCAAGAGCCAGGATCTTCTCCCGATCGCGCAGATACAGCGTGCGACCGACAAGCGTTGGAACCGTCCATGCTGTTTTCTTGCATAGGCCCTTGGTTTTAGCCAGAAGGCGATACTTTTCCGGATCTGCCTTGATCAGCACAAGTTGACCGTCCTCATCGAAGACGATCAGTTTGCCGTCGGCCGAAAGCACGTTTGCCTTGGAGATGCCGCGCTGCCGCCAGCCCATCTTTCCGTTCCTGGCATTTACGCACGCGAAGAACGCCGGCCCGAAATCGCCGCTGCTGCCATAAACCCAGTCTCCGACTCGAACCGCGTCACCGTGCTGAATCTTGAGCTTTGGATTGAACCAGATTTCCTTGGCGGCCGGCTGACTGCCGGCCATCTCAAGTTCAATGCCGCGGCTGCCCATTCCGTAAGCCGACGAGACGAAAAGCAAATTGTCCGCCCCGCACCAGACCGGCGTCGATATGTTCGCGCCCCACTGAGTGGGATGATCCACGGACCACAACTTCCTGCCGTCCTTCGGGTCAAGTCCCATGACGGCGCTGCCGCTGAATGCGATCAGTTGTTTGACGCCATGCGACGTGATGGCCAGCAGCGATGCATACCCCGGACTGAAGTCGCCTCCATGCCATGCCACGGATCCGTCCGACTGATTGAATGCCATCAGCGCGTTGTCGCCTTCCTTG
This sequence comes from Phycisphaerae bacterium, assembly GCA_019636475.1. Taxonomy (NCBI): domain Bacteria; kingdom Pseudomonadati; phylum Planctomycetota; class Phycisphaerae; species Phycisphaerae bacterium. Next base: position 183,949 of record JAHBXN010000004.1, on the reverse strand, counting down.
CTGACCGGAAGGATGATCTTGTCTTCAAAGGCAAGCGGGCTCGAGCCATAACCGCGCATTTGCAGCGACGCCTTGTACTTCTCATGGAGGTCATGCGACCAGATCACCTTGCCGGTCTTCTTGTCGAGGCAGTGCAGCTTCGCCGTCGATCCGATTGCGAACAGCCGATCGCCCACCAGGAGCGGCGTGCTGTGAGGCCCGGGACCGAACTCCATCTGCAAGTCCTTTGGCCAGGGCGCGGCATATCGATGCTCCCATCGGGTTTCCCCGGTCTTTGCATCGAGCGCGACAACGACTTCATCACCTTTGAATGCGTCATCTTTGTCCCGGATCGAATACTGCGTGTACAGCGTATCGATGTCGCTCACGATCGCTGAAAATCCGTCGCCCAGCGGGCGCTCCCACAGCTTCGGCGGACCGTCTTTGGGCCACCGATTGGCCAGGCCCGTGGCACTGCTGCAGAAATTGCGATCCGGACCGCCCCACTGCAACCAGGGTGTCGGGGCATTGGCCGCGGTTACCGGGTCAGCCGGCTCCGCCAGCGCAGCCGCTTCCTCCGCCTCTCGCGCGGCTTCGGCCGCCGCGATGCGCTGTCGGTTTTCGCTCTTGGCTTTGATGCGATCCCCGACCGGCGCGATGGAATAGACCTGCTTCGTCTCAATCTCAAGCTTCATCATGGGGGCGTCCGGATCCTGGCTCCACCACGGCGGCACCTCGATCTTCGAATTGATCTCGCGTCGAACCTCGACGAACGCGCCGCGCTGCACATCGAACCGGCCGATGCCGGTGATGGATCCGTCGATCTTGCTGGGACGCTTATTTTCCGCCGGCTTCTCATCGGGGTCCTTTGCGACAGTTCCGGAGAAAGTGACGATAGCGATCTCACCGTTGTCAGACTTTTCGATGCGATCCAGTTTGCATTCGTAAGTGAGAATCGCGCGGCCGGCCTGACCAAATGCCTCGTGCCGCGTCTGCTTCCACGTGTCCCCCGGCTTTACATCGCGATTCGCAAACAACGCGAATGGGAGTTCACCGAAAATCGCCTTGAGCTGCGCGTCCGACATATCCTCGTCCGACAGGCTTTTCGCCACGAAATTCTGCGGACCGAGGTCCGTGAGTTCCTTGCGAATCGCCTCTCCACCCTCGATTGACCGAGCAAGTCCATCCGCGCCGATAACGATCTTCATGGGCTTGTCCAGGATGGGGGTGAAGGCGGCCTTGTAATCCGGAGAAGCATCCTCGGAATCCGGCGCGTCAGTGTCATAGACCGAGGCAATCGCAGGACTGAACGACATGTAGCCGGTCAACCGATCGAGCGTGGCCCTGATTTCAATCGCATCACCCTTCGAGGCCACGTCCTCGATCAGTCCGTAGAAGGATCGAGTCTTGATGTCCATCGGCTTACCGTCCGGACCGGTCGTCTTCTGAACCGATTCGGTGTCGAACGAGGCATAGACCGTGGTGGGCCCGGCGTACTTCGGCTTGAGCGGAATCGAATCGGCAGCCAACGTCGGCAAACCCGCAATTCCGAAATAGGCACAAGCCAATATCCCTGCGAATGCATGGATTGAGATCCGACCCCCAAGCTCGTTACGAATGCGGTGCATCATCATGCTCCTCAATTGGAAAACCCACTTTCGCAAATAGGTGCGGCCTTTTCCTACGGCTGTCGCTGACGGCACAATCCTCGCGCCGTTCACCAACTACGCTTCATTCAAACCGTCTTAATTCCGTAAACCGGCGTGTCCGAACGGTATCAGACTACCAGCGCCCGGCGAATACGGGAAGCGGCCTTCACCGCCGTGAAGGTGCGCGGCGTCATTCTCCCCTCATTTCGGTTCCATGGCGCCTCGCGGCATTCCTAACGATCCGTCTCGGGAAGCCCCATGCCCCGGCGATCCGGTGAATCCGGGCGCTTCGGCGGGGCGTAAGGATGACGCTTGATTTCTTCGAGCATCAGACTGATCGCACGATCAAGCTGCGGATCGGCGCCGTCCTGCATTTGAGCGGGATCATCCACGACCAGAATGTCAGGATCAACGCCGTGGCCCTCGACACCCCAGGTCCCATCCGTCTCGTAAAACCCGAACGTCGGAACATTGGTGTTTCCACCATCTATGAAAGATGGATTGCCGCTGATGCCGACCAGGCCACCCCAGGTTCGCGTGCCGATCAACTGGCCCAGTTTGTTGTGCCGGAACAACCACGGGAACATGTCGCCGCCGCTGCCTGCGAGGCCGTTGATCAGCATGCACTTCGGCCCCTGCTGCGAATCCGGCGGCCACATCCAGTCGCGACCGTCGCGCCGCGCCCAGTAATTCGTCACCGGACGATTGAGCAGCTCGATGAACCGCGTCGGAATTTGCCCCCCGCCATTCCAGCGTTCGTCGATAATAAGCGCAGCCTTGTCCTTTTGTCCGTGGAACTGCCGCACGAGATCGTTCTGGCCATCAACGCCGGTATTGGGAACGTAAATGTAGCCCACGCGGCCGTCCGAACGGTCCGCGACGTATTTTCGATTACGCTCGATCCACGCGCGATATCGCTGTGAACCCTCTCCGGGAAGTGTCGTGACCAGGACCTCGCGCGCCTTGTCGTCCATCGCCGGCTTCTCGCTCACCGTCAGCGTCACCGTTGCGCCCGCCAGTCCCTGAAATGCCGCCCAAGGATCACGCGTCACATCCACCGGCACGCCGTTGACCGCCAGCAGATACTCCCCCTCGTTGACCAGGTTCCCGGGCGCACGAAGCGGACTGCGCGCGTCCGTGTCCCAGGGTCCGCCTTCGTGGATCTTCCCGATGCGATAGGCTCCGTTCTCCAGCGAGAAATCACACGAGAGCATCCCGACCGCCACACTCGGCTCCTTGTCGGTATCACCAAGCCCCCTCACGTACGCATGCCCCACGTTCAATTCAGAGATCATCTCGCCGATCACATAAGTCACGTCCTCACGCGACGTGCAATCCGCCAGCATCGGCTCATACTGCCTGCGAACGGCCTGCCAGTCCATCCCATGCATGTTTGAAACGTAGAAGTAATCTCGGTGCAGTCGCCAGGCTTCCATGAAAATCTGGCACCATTCTGCACGCGGGTCCACGTCAATTCGCATCCCGGACAACGGAACCGACTTCTCCAGCTTCTGATCGACCGCCGCATCCACCACAAAGTAGGACTTGGCGTCCTTGCGAATGAGCAGTTTCTTGCCATCATCGCTCATCACGAACTCGGCCACGTCGGCCGCAACGGTCTTTTCCTCTTTCTTGTCCGCCTTCTCATCCTTCAAATCGAGCAGCCTGATCGACGGCTTGTCGCCGGAACCCCGGGCGGCGCGGGTGTAAATCAACTGCCCCTTGTCGTTCACGCAAAGCCCGTAGAACTGCCCTCGATCAACCGGCAGTTCAAGCGCCCGCGCCTCAAAACCCTCAAGGTCGATCTCGACCGGCTTCACTTCCTTCTTCTTCTCGTCCTTGTCTTTTGACTCGCCCGACTCCGGCTTGTCGCCGTCGCCTTTTTCGGCGCCGGCCTTGTCACCCTCTTTGGATTCCTTCTTGTCACCATCCTTCTTGTCCGCATCGCCACTCGGCTTCTCTTCATCATTCTGCGGAGCAAGCGGCGATTTGACGTCGCGCCGCAGCGGAACAGCGACCAGTTTTGACGTATTCGAATAGACCCAGGTCGTGCCAAGATCTTCATACACCGGCGACGAGAAATCGCGATGACTGGCGAAATAAATAAAGTCGCCGTCACGGTCGAAACAGGGCGACACATCGTCGAACATGCCGCTCGTCACCTGATGGCGCTCGCCCTTCGCCACATCGTAAAGCCAGATCGCGGCATTGCGATTCTCGCCATTCATCGAATACACCAGCCAACGCGAATCGCGCGACCAGTTCGGCCGCACCTGATCGCTCCACGGATCCTTCTCGATCTGCTTCACCTCGCCGGTCTCCAGCGTGCAAATATAGATCGCTCCGGTTTTGTCCGTGAACAGCAGTTGCTTTGAATTCGGAGACCACGAAGCCATGAAACGAAAGCACGCGCCGTCCTTCGTGACGCGGCGGGCAGCCGACTTCCCGTCCGACTGAACAACGTAAAGCTCGTACTCGCCGGAATCGTCTGACAGGTAAGCAATCCACTGGCCGTCGGGGCTCCATGTCCCGTCGCGGTCAAATGCCCCGTCGCTTCGCGTGAGCCGGCGCGGCGCCCCCTTTCTTGACGGCACGGTCCAGATGTCGCCGCGAGCGCTGAACACCGCGCGCGCCCCCGTCGGCGAAATGTCCCACGAGGAAATCCACTCATCCGCATCGATCTGACGACGCCGCAACTTCGGCCGATCCCCCGGAATCTCAACCTCAACCGGCGTGGACTGTTCGGTCTTCAGATCCAGCAGATACAGCTTCGGCCCATACTGGAATACGATCTCACCTCCACCATCGGCACCCGGCCCGATTGAAGGCCATTTCACATCATACTCGGCGAAGTCCGTGATCTGCCGGCGCTGTGCCGAGGCTGTGTCATACGCCCAGATATTGAGTCGATGGTTCTTGCCCGTGTCGCATAGGTAGTACACGGTCTTGCCATGCCACATCGGGAGCGTGTCCATTCCCTCCCAATCCGTAATCTGCCGGGACTGCTTCGACTTCAGATTCAGCAGCCAGATATCCGTCTGCATGCCGCCGCGATAGCGCTTCCACGTACGAAAATCGATCGCGTGCGGCGTATACGCAAGCCATTCTCCATCCGCGCTCACCGCGCCGTTCGCACCATACGGCACTGGCAGCGCCGACGGCATCACGCCGCTCGTCGGGACCATGTAAAGCTGCTGCTGACGAGCGAGTCCCGCGAAACCGTTGGTCATGTAGAGCAATTGCCCGTCCGGCGTCCAATCGCAGAGTTGCTCCGCGGCCGGATGATAGGTCACGCGACGAGAAATGCCGCCCTCGGTCGGAATGACGTACAGATCGCGATTGCCCTCGTAGTTGCCGACAAATGCGATCTGCGAACCGTCCGGGCTGAACTTCGGCAGCAGTTCCGCGCCGGGCGGAGATGCCAGAGGAGTGGCAACGCCCCCCGTCCGCGGCACCAGCCAAAGATCATTGGCATATACGAATACAATCTTCGTCGCGCTCACATCCGGAAATCGGAGCATCCCACCGTGTGGCTGATGTCCGTCCGAGGCAATGCCGGTCGCCGGTACGATTCCCGAAATCACCGCAATAAGCAGTCCGCGCCACTGCAACGAAGATGACACCGAAAATGCAGATCGAACCACGTTCATCGACTCTCCCCGAACGAACCGCGAAAATCGGGCCGTTTTGAAAAATGGCTGTCTAAGACGGGACCGGCGCCGCACCGGTCGATGGGCAACAACATACTCGCGATATCCGAATTCCGCGACACAAGCCCGGACCGTCGAAATGAATGCGAGCTTTCATGCTCAGAAACGATGACGGAGACTGACACTCACGCTTCATCACCGGCCGAACACGCCGACCGGTTCCGATCGGGGCAATGCGAAGCGATCAGAGCAGAAGCCCCAGATGGCGAAATCGAGCCGATCAACGCAAAACACCCGCCGACAGTGTCGATTCAACATCCTGACGCACTTTTTGACCCTGCAATCGACCGAAGCGCGGAATTGGATGAGTCGGCGCAGAAAGGTAGCATCGCACCCTCATCAGTGCCCGGCGTGTTGATTATTCGGAAACGGCGAAGGGTTCAACGGGCGAATTTCGACGGATCGAGCGAGCCCAGACCCTGGCCCCAATCGATGGTCAGTCCGCCGCGACGAGGCTTGTTGCGGCGCTTCTCCGCTGCCGCCTGCTCCGCCTTCTCGCGGGCAATCTCTTCCGGCGACGGCTCTGGCGGCGGCTCCTTCAAAGAAAGGCCGATCTTCTTCGCTTCGCGGTCAAGCTTGAGCACGCGCGCTTCGATTTCCTGCCCAACCTTGACCACATCAGTCACTGCCTTCACATGGCGATCCGACAGCTCGGAGATGTGAATCAACGCGTCCACACCCTCTTCCAGGTTGACGAACGCGCCGAAATCGGTCGTGCGGACAACTTTGCCGGTGACTTTCGAACCGGCCGGATACCGTTCCGCGACAGCCTCCCACGGATCGCCCTTCAGTGCCTTGAGGCTCAACGACACGCGTTCCTTCTCAGGCTCGCAGCTCAGCACCACGGCCTCAATCACGTCGCCTTCCTTCACAACATCCGATGCCTGACGAACGCGCTGAGTCCAGCTCATTTCACTCACCGGCAACAGCGCATCCAGCCCCGGCTCCAGTTCCACAAATGCGCCGAAGCTCTGCAGGCGCACAACGCGCCCGCTTACCTTCGACCCGGCGGAGTATTTCTCGGCCGCCGACGTCCAGGGATTGGGCGTGACCTGCTTCAGGCTCAGCGAGATTTTCTTCTTCTCTTTGTTGATCTTGGTGATCTTGACTTCAATCTCGTCGCCGACCTTGACGACGTCTTCAGGCTTATTGACGCGGCCCCAGCTCATGTCGCTGATGTGCAGCAGTCCGTCCACGCCGCCCAGATCAACGAACGCGCCATACTCGGCGAGATTCTTGACCTTGCCGCGTCTGGTCTCTCCCACTTTCAGCAGGTCAAACTGTTTCTCGCGATTCGCCTCCGATTCACGCTGCAGAACTTTGCGGCGCGACAGAACGACGCTCTTCTCCTCAAGGTCGAACTTGGTCACTTCGACGTGAACCGCCTGGCCGATCAGATCGGATATATCCTTCACGAAGTGTACGTCAACCTGGCTCGCGGGAATGAACCCGCGAATGCCCTCGATATCCACCTCCAGGCCGCCCTTGTTCATGCCCGTGACCTTGCCTTCAACAACCAGGCCGACGTGCATGTTCTTCATGATAGAAGCCTGCTTGGCCTGCTTTCGCGAAACCTTCAACAGGCCGCCGACATCATCAGTGCCTAGGACCAGCACCTCGATCGCATCACCGACCGCGTAGGACTCGTGCTTGTCGATTTCCATTTTCGGAACCACACCAAGCATCTTGGTGCCGAAGTCGATCAGCACATCTTCAGATCCGATGTTCGCCACGCGTCCACGCAGAAGGTCTCCCGCCTTCGGTTCACCGGCCGATGGCATGGACGGAGCGGTCTCCGCCGCGCCGGACGACTTCAGTTCAGCCATGGCGGCTTCCAGCTCGCGATCGATCGATTCGTCCTGATCGCTGGCAATGGAGGCCGCGAGATCAGCCGCCGAAAACTTGTCTGGCGTCCCTGCCGCAGTGCGAGGCGCGCCTTCCACCAGTCGCGCGGAACCTTGCCGTTGTGCCGAGCCCGACGCGGAAGCCAGTTCATCATGTGGCGATTCCGGCGGGCGCGCTTCGGTGGAGAGATCAGGCTTGTCAGAACTAAACGCGGATGGGTTTGACGTGGGATCCATGACCAAAGACTTTCCTGAGTCACTGACGCGCGACGGAACAAACTGCCGCGCAGGCGATGCCGCGTTTGCGACTCCTGTCGCTCGGCGGCAACTAACGGGGGCAAGCCGACCGGGCACAGACGGCATCAAAAAGCCGACGCAAAGCGAGCGGCTCGGTCCTGCCTCCGAGATCGGCTGAAGTCTTCATTCTTTCGGTGTATCTGATTGCGCCAGACTGTGTCCGAACCATTCTCCAATTCTGAGACCCTAGAAGATACCCGAATCCCAGTGCCAAGTCGAGTCCATTGCACCAGGTTCATCAGATCCTGAAAAAACTGCAACAAATGCGGGCCTTCAATGGAAAAGGCCCCGGCGTGTCCACGCACACCGAGGCCTTTGATGCATCCGATTTGTGCAGTTCAGCGCCGCTCCGGCGGCAATTCAATCCGCCGAATCAAGGCGGCCGGACTCAAAAGTCCTCCGGCTGCTTCAGATTGCCGTCCCGGTCCAGAAAGCCTTCCAGCTTTCGGCAGCGGACCGGATGCTGGAGCTTCCGAATCGCCTTCGCTTCGACCTGACGCACGCGCTCTCGCGTGACCTTGAAGATCTTGCCGACCTCTTCGAGCGTGTAGGTGTAGCCGTCACCAATCCCGTATCGCAGCTTGATGATCTCGCGCTCGCGGTAGGTCAGGCTCTTCAGTACCTGCTCGATGCGATCCTTCAACATCTCGTTGCTGGCCGTGCTCACCGGGCTCTCAGCCGAACCGTCCTCGATGAAGTCACCGAAGTACGAATCCTCGCCCTCGCCGACCGGACGATCGAGCGAGATGGGATGCCGGCTGATCTTCATGACGCGGCGGACTTCGCCGATCGGCATTTTCGCGCGCTTGGCGATTTCGTCCATCGTCGGTTCGCGGCCGAGTTCCTGGAGCAGTTCACGGGAGATATTCCGCAGACGGCTCATCGTTTCGATCATGTGAACCGGAATGCGAATGGTGCGGGCATGATCCGCAATCGCGCGGGTGATCGCCTGGCGAATCCACCACGTCGCGTACGTGCTGAATTTGTAGCCGCGCTTGTACTCGTACTTGTCGACCGCTCGCATCAATCCCGTGTTGCCTTCCTGAATGATGTCGAGGAACGGCAATCCGCGGTTGCGGTACTTCTTCGCGATCGACACGACAAGACGCAGATTGCCGCCGGACAGCTTCCGCTTCGCGTCTTCATATTCCGCGTAGATTCGCCGGATATTGATCACGCGCCGGCGCAGCATCTCAGGCGTCTCAAGCACGAGGTCCTGAAGTCCCGCCAATTCGTCGCGCATCGCCTCGATTTCCTCCGCCGGAGCGGAATCAACGGTGCGAGGATCGTTAAGCCGGCGATCGAGGTCCATCATCTTGTCTGACAACGCGAACAGTTTGCGCATCATCGGCGTCACTTTGCTCGTGCGCAGCGCGAGTTCCTCGAACAGGCGCACGCACTTTCGCCGACTCCGGTTGATCGACCGCCAGATATCGTCCACCGCCTTCGCGGAAAGACTCGAATCTTCGAGCTTGACCCAGTTCTCCTGATTCTGCTCCATCAAGCGCCGTGCGGTCTTCAGGTTCCCCGGCAATCGCTGCAGAACCGTCTGCTTCGCCTGATTCTCCCCCGTCGAAATCTTCATCGTCCGGTCGAATGGCAACGTCCCGTCATGCACCGCCTGGAGCAGTTCAGCCGCCGTATTCAGGCTGCAATCGGATTCCAGCACCATTCGACGAAAAGCCATCCGGGTCAGTTCGATCTTCTTGGCCAGAGAAATTTCTTCCGTGCGCGTCAACAGCGGAATCTCGCCCATCTGGGTGAGATACATCCGGACCGGATCGTCGATACGCCGGCTCGGCGTCTCAACCGTGGCCTCATCATCCGCTGTCACCACGGCCGCACCCACCGCGACCGACTTCTTGGCGGACGGATCGGCAGAGACGATTTTCGAAACATCCGCCTCGTCCACCATGTCGATGCCGCTCTCCTCCAGGCGCAGCAGTATCGACTCCAGGCGATCCGGCATTACGGCCTCGTCCGGAAGCGCCTCGTTCAGTTCCTCCCACGTCAGGAAGCCGCGTCCCCGACCCGTGTTGATCAACTCCGTAATCGCGGAATCAATCGAGTCGGCGGGCGGGGCACTGATGACGGCCGTCGCATTCGCGTTTTTCTTGCTCATTAATCGAGACACTCCGTGCAGCTCCAAATGCGGACCCGAACCAAACAACCGAATGGAGCCGCATCCGGGCCTGCCTCCTACAGCAGTCACCGCATGGTGCTCCGACACGCAGGACCAGGTCAAACTGCGCGTCGTTCGTTTGTCTGGCGATCGTTCGTGAAGTTCATACGCAATTCACGAAAAATCGAAAACGGTGTCCTGTCTCCTTTACTCTCGTTTCAGTCCCTTACTGCGCCGACTCCCGGCGTCTTGCGATCCGCTTCAGTCGGCGCCCTTGATCGGCGGGCCGGCCAGATACTTCCGCGGTGCAAAATGACTCACTCGGCGGGATACATCCGTTATCGCGACGGCCATCGCACGTTGTGCGTCCTGCGTCGCCGAACTGCACCCGTTCAAGCTAGCCTCCTCCATGAGGGCTTTCGAACTTTCCTTGGATTTCAACTCGGCCAGCAGACGCTCGCGATACTCCGCGTCGCGAATCTCGGCCAGACGTTCCATGCAATGAGCCAGCGACGCCTCGTGGTTGCCGCAGCGATCGCCTTCGGCGTACATCCGGGCGATTAACCGCGCGGCTTCAGTCGATTCAAATCGGCCGATCAGCCGAGAGACATCGAACGCATGAGCCTCGTCGGCAAGCATCTCTTTTAGTGCCACGATGATGTCCCTTAACACGGGATCGTCAACGTCCGCCGCGTCGAAATCCGCCGCGATCGATTCATGAAGTTCCGGGGCGTTCAGCAGCACCGAAACAATCTCACGAACTACCGTCGTCCGCTCCCCGCGTGTCCGGACGGTCCGCGAAGGCATCGCCGCCGGGCCCGCGACGGGCGCGTTCCGGCGAGAAACGATACGCATCTGTCGATTAACTTCATCGATCGACAGGCCCAGCAGTTTCCCCACCTGATTGAGAATTAACCCCCGTTGAATCGGCACGATGGCGCCAAAATCAGCCGAACTGGCGACCAGAGACAGGTACTCTTCCATCGCCTGCATTCGGTCCACACCAGACTCAGCACCGCGGTAGCGATGTCTGACCTGATTCCATTTGAATTCTAGCGCGTCAACCGCTGAGGTCAAAACAGCCTCGAAGGACTTCGCCCCCTCTGAAACGAGCAAATCAGCCGGGTCTTTCCCTTTTGGGACGTGCGAAAGCCGGACATCCAGCCGCTCACTGATGAAAACGCCCAGTGATCGATCCGCCGCCTTCCGCCCCGCATCGTCTGAATCGAAAACGAGAGTGACCCGATCGACATACCGCCGAAGCAAACGGGCGTGCTCCGCTGTCAACGCAGTGCCCAGGGTCGCGACCGTGTGTCCGAAGCCGTGCTGCTGCGCCAGCAGACAGTCAATGTAGCCCTCAACCACGACGGCCACGCGCGTCCGCGCGAATGGGTCCTTCGCGTTTTGAATTCCGAAGAGACAGCGACTCTTGTCGAACAATAGATTCTGCGGCGAATTCACATACTTCGCCGGATCATCCCCCAGCGCCCGGCCGCCAAAGCCGACGACCCGATTCATTGAATCGAAGATTGGAAAAATGAGCCGATTGCGGAACGCATCGTAGGTCGTCCCATCTTCGCGTCGACGCAGCAGGCCCGCGACGGCGAGCCACTCCGTCGGAATCTCCGCGGCCGCCGCTGAATTGCGAAGCGCGTCCCAGCTTTCCGGCGCGAAGCCGATGGCGAAGGACCGGGCAAACTCCGTGTTGATTCCGCGTGTTTCGACGTAGTGCCTCGCGCCCTGCCCGGCCGTCGATTCCCACAACTGCTTCTGGAACCAGCGCAAGGCCCATCGATTGACCCGCTCCAGATCCGATTTACCCGGCTCATCCGAACGACGCGAGTCGTCTCGCGGCTTGGGCCTCTCAATCTCGATGCCGGCGCGCTGAGCAAGATACTCTATGGACTCCGAGAAACTGATGCCTTCCTTGGCCTGGATGAACTTGAAAACATCGCCCCCCTGCCCGCATCCGAAACAGTGGAAAATCTGCTTTTCCGGCTGCACGCTGAAAGACGGCGTCTTCTCATTGTGAAATGGACAGAGGCCCTTAAAATTACTACCGGATCGCTTCAACGATACAAAGGAGGAAATGACGTCGACAATGTCGCTCGCCTGACGAATTCGCTCTGTCAGATCAGAAAATTTCTGACTGGCCACTCAAAGGGTCCCCATCGTGACGAGCTCTCAGAGGCCCGACGCCGATTAGCTGCATAACATCCTGTCTCGCAAGGTATTGCGCGTCATGCGCCGCTTGTCACCCCCCGAATGGGGTATGTAGAGACACACAAATATAACACCAACATTGGGAATGGGCAAATTATCGGCGATTTTTTGTGTATCGGACAAAACCCTAAGTACAATCCCGTACAATACTTGGCACAGTCTGATAACGGTGTTTCACTCTCGAGATTGCCGGTCGGCCGGCCACGTCTGCCGACATCCACAAATCAAGGAATTTGATGGTACAAAACATGTCCGATCATGAGCAGAGCGACGCCGAACCTTCCCCTCCGGACGAGTTGGGCAGGCTTCGCAGGAAAAATCGGACCGCCTTTTTACGCCGGTTGCTGATTGTCGGACTGGCATTGGCGGTGGCGGCAGCCATCGAGTGGCGCCGGGAAATGGCCATCGCGGTGATTGGCAGATGGTACGAAATCAAAGCCGGTGCCCCGGCGATGGGCGTATCCGGCGCACTCGGACTTATCTACGATGAAAACGCCGTTATCGTGGATGTGCGCTCCGCGAACGAGTTCGCTGTCAGTCACCTTCCTGGAGCGCTGTCTTTGGATTGGGACGAACTGCGACAGCGGGGATGGCCCCCCAACTGGCCGGTCACGCGGCCGGTCGTGGTTTATTGCACCCGGAGCGACCGAAGCGCTCCCGCCACAGCATTTCTGCGCGAGCGCGGAATCGCGGCAAGCAGTTTGACCGGCGGGATCCTCGCATTGGCGATTCATGATGAGCAGTTGGTGGGCGATCACGGCCAGACCTGGAGGGTGAGCCTGCGGGCTTCCGACCATCCGTGGCTGCTGCCAAAGAAGTACACGGCGATACAGGCCGATATCGGGCAATAGACCTGAACCTTCCGCCGGGATCGATCGGCAAAGTCCGCGTAAACGGGCGTTCGATGCGCCCGGAAAATGCTTGCATTGAGCCTCGAACCGGCGTAAAGTCTAGTGAACACGGGGGGTTGAACGGACCGAACCAGCTGGGTTGACCTGAGCCGCACGCCTGCGTTCCCACCGAAGAACTACCACAACCCGATTGGGATCGGTTAGATTGCCGAAGTAACCCTGCCGAGCCTCTGCTGTATTGAGGTATTCAGACAATAAACTCCTGTTCGTGCCCCCTTTGTTTCCGCTGCGTGGAACGCAGCAAGTCATAAGGAGACATCCATGATTCGTGATCGACATCTTCTCGCCGCGGCGGCGCTCGCGCTACTGCTCTGCGGCGGCTTTGTTCGAGCGGACGATGAACCGACAGATTCGGCACCGCCCGCGGCACAGCCCGAGGAGAACCAAAGGGCGATCGAACAGTCGAAATTGGTCGATCAACTGGCCGCCGAGCATGAATTGCTCTGGCAGAAGGCCGTGGCAACTTTCCGAGCAACCGAGCGCGAGATACGCACGGCTGTCATCAACGAGAACTTCGCAGAGGCCAATCGACTCCTTGCCTACGCGAAGTCCACGATTGAGACGAATCGCCGATACGCCACCCCTGCCTCTGATTACGAGTTGTATCGCCAGCAGGGCCGAGACCTTGAAGGCTACATTCAGGATGCTGAACGACAGTATCAGGAACAGATGATCGAGCGGCAATACCGCGAGATTCAGGCCCGCGAAGCTGAAACCGCGAAGCTCGTATCGGAAACCAAGGCTCGCCAGATCGAGCAGTTAATGAATCGCGCGACGGAGCTGAACAAAGAGCGCCGCCTGGCTGAATCGATTCAAACCCTTGATCAACTACTCGCGATCGATCCTTCAAACGGCCAGGCACTCTGGATGAAGGAAGTGATCGGCGACATCATTCAGAATCGCCGCGACCGGAAGGCCGTCCTTGATCGATGGTCGGAGTCGCAGGACGTGTTCATCGAAACTGATGAAGCCGGCATCCCCATCAATGATCTCGTGACCTATCCGGGCGACTGGCTCGAGAAGTCTGCTCGCCGACGCGACACCGAAGCGGAAGGCGAATCGGAAGCCACGATTCAGACGCGCGAGCGCCTGCGCAAGATCGCTCCGGAATTGAAGTTCGACGGGAAGACCTTCGAGCAGGTCATTGAAGAGCTGCGGGCCCTGACGGGTCTGAACATCGTCCCCAACTGGACGGCGCTCGAAGCCCAGGCCATCGAAAAGGAACACGAAGTCAATATCAAACTGAACAACGTTCGCTTCGAGCAGGCGCTCGAGCTGATTCTCAACGAAGTCGGCGGCGGCGACGTTGAACTGGCCTACGAGATCGATGAGGGCATCGTCCGGATTTCCACGAAGGACGACCTGAGTCGCCGGCGCCTCACTAAAGTCTACAACATTCAGGACCTGCTGATCACGGTCCCGACTTTCCGCGGCCGGCAGATCAACCTTTCCCAGATCGGTCAGAACCAGCAGCAAGGCGGCTTGGGCGGCGGTCGATTCCTTCAGGGTCTGGGCGGCGGTGGCCAGGGCGGCGGAAACCAGGGTGGTCTGTTCGGCGGTAATGAAGGCAACGAGGAAGAACCCGACACGGGCGAAGATCCGATGCAGCCGATCATCCGGCTCATCCAGGAGACGATCGATCCCGAGAGCTGGCGCGAGGCGGGCGGAAACGTCGGCTCAATCTCGTCGTTGCAGCAGCAGTTGATCGTCACTCAAACTTCGACCGCTCATGCCCAGCTTCGTGACCTCCTGAAGGACCTGCGCAAGGCGCGGGCGCTTCAGATTGCCGTTGAAGCGCGCTATATCACGGTGACAAGAAACTGGCTTGAGCAGATCGGCGTCGACCTCGACGTGATTCTCAATAACGGAAACGCGGGTTTCGATCGCACGACGATCCTCGACCCGGCGACGAACAACCCCGTGCTGGTTCCCCGACAATTCGTCCGAAACGGCTTCACCCCGGGCGCGCCGGGCGGCGTCGGAATTAACCTGCCGACCCAGCCATTCGGGCAGCCCTACGGCCAGCCGGGCCTTGTTCCGGCAGCCGGGGACATCGGCCCACACAGCAGCCGATTCACGCCGATTCCGATCGCGAACAATACGCTCGACCTGGCGGGACCGGCCAATACCAACATCAACGGATCACTCGGCAGCATCGCCAATACGACGCCGGCGTTCCAGATCTTCGGAAGCTTCCTGGACAACATCCAGGTCGACTTCCTGCTACGAGCGACGCAGATCGATCGCCGCGCGAGCGACCTCGATGCCCCGCGACTCGTTCTTTTCAACGGCCAGCGTGCAACATTCGAGGCATTCATCGAGCAGGACTATATCGCGGCATTGACACCGGTCATCGGCGACAACGCCGGCGCCTTCCTGCCGCAGGTCGACACGGCTTTGACCGGTCGATCCCTTGACGTGCAAGCCACCGTCTCGGCGGACCGGCGCTATGTGACGATGACCGTGCGAACGTTCACCCGCGTGACGGGCGACTTCCGCACGGTGTTCTTCGGTGGTTCGCAAACGGTGGGTTCGGGATTCATCGAGCTTGCCACGCAGACGACCCAGCAGATCCGGACGACCGTTTCGGTTCCGGACGGCGGTACCCTGCTCATCGGCGGTCTGAAGCTCTCCGGCGAGCGAGATGTGGACGCCGGCGTCCCAATCCTTTCCCGAATTCCGATTCTGAAGCGGGCATTCTCAAATACGTCAAACGTAAAGGACGATCAGGTGCTCCTGATCCTTATCAAACCGACGATCATCATCCAAAAGGAAACCGAGGCGGATGCATTCCCGTCGTTGTCATCGTTCACCGGCGAGTGATGCCGGGCGACCCGACGCTTCGTTAAGCATCCAAACAACTGATACACCACGCGGAGGCCGGTTCTCTCTTGAGAGCCGGCCTCTTTTTTTGCGAACAGCCCAATTTCGAATTCGATCGCACTTTTTCTCCACTTCGGTGGGTGAACCGGGGAGACGAGGCGATTACACTCCGCGACTGCAATGGGTATTCAAGCCAGAGCTCTGCATCGTCAATCTGAGACGGCGCAACCCGGACCGTCTGCGGACTCGCGGCAGGTCGATTGGGGCGGACTCGCGGCCTGCATCTGCGGAGGCTTGCTCGTGCTGGCGCTCGGCTGGTTCAAGCTGAGCAGCCTCGACATCGGTTATCACCTTGCTTACGGCCGACATTTCCTCGATCAAGGCGAGATCGTCGGCTTTCGACCCGATCCATTCCTGCTGCCCGAGACCGCGGTTCCGTTCGTCAATGCGAACTGGGGAAGCCAGGTCGTGATGGCGCTCGCGGATCGTGTCGCAGGCACAACCGGCCTGACCGCCCTGCGGATCGGTTTGATCGTCGTAATGATGACGGCGATTGCCGTGACGGTTCGCGCCTACACGGCGAGCCTGACCGCGGTGGCATTTGCGTGGGTGATCGCCGCGGTCGGCGCGTACGAACGATTCAGCATGCGACCGGAATTATTCAGCTACGTCATCATGCTGATTCAACTGGCAATCATGGTGCAAACGCGCCGCGTGTGCGGCACGCGCCTTTCGTTCCGCGTGTTGACCGCGATGGTGATTCTGCAAATCGCATGGGTCAACCTGCACAGCTACTTTCTGGTCGGAGTCTTGACGGCCTGTGCATTCTGGAGCGATGCCGCGTGGCAGGCGTTTCGGTCGCGACGAGTCCCCGCCGAACGCATTTTCGCCATCGAGCGATTCAGACGCATGTGCCTTCTGACGGCGTTAACCGTCGTTGCGTGCTTCGTTCATCCGTGGGGCTATCGGGCAGCCGTATTTCCGCTGCGAACGCTCGCGTACCTGCAAAGCCATGAGGTCATGGGGGGCGTGCCGGGCGAGGCCGAAAAAAGCGCCTGGGCGGAGATTTCGGAGTTTCAGTCGCCGTTCGAATTCCGGAGCCTGCCGATCAACCGCTGGACCATTCGCGCGTATGCCGTAGTCATGGCACTTTCGGCGGCGGGCGTGGTGCTGCTCGCCCGGCGCGGCGAGATCGGGCCGGCGTTGGTCGTGTTGATGCTGTTCATCATGTCAACGCAAATGCGGCGCAATATCGCACAATTCTCGCTCGCGGCCGCTCCACTCTCGCTTGCGGCCCTGAACGCCGTATCGACAGGCCGGCGACTGAAGATGGTTCGCAGGGTAATGATCGGCGGACTGTGCCTGGCCAGCCTGGCGGGCGCGACGGCTGTCGCATCGGGCGACTGGTACTTCAGTGAACGCCGAATCAGCCGGGAGTTCGGCTTCGGGTACAGTACGTCGGCATTTGCCCGGCAGGCGGCAGCGTGGCTGACCGAGCAGCCGGAGTTGAAGCCGAATCTGTTCGTGGACTACTTCGCATCGAGCAATACGCTCCCGTGGCTGGACAAGCGATTCAAGCTGTTCGTCGATACCAACACGTTTGCCTATCGCGAGGAGACGCTTCGATTGGCATACGATGTAGGCCTTGGCAAAGTTCCGCATGGACCATTTTTTGATCGGTACGGCATCAACGTCGTGCTTCTGCACGGTGGTCCGGACACGCAAACGCTCATCGGGGCGATGACCCGCGATTCCGGTGAGTGGGCGCTCGTCCATGTTGATTCAACGGCGGTCATTTTCGTGCGGCGCATTCCGGAGCATGTGCCGGTGATCGTGAAGCACGCCGTGCAGGAGCGCGATGCGGACATGCGTGCGTGGATCGCGGCGCGTTCCGGACCTTCGGCGGCCCGGGCCATGGCGATCGGATCGGCCGCCAGCATTCCGATCTCGCTGGGTTGGTGGCAGAGCGCCGCGGTGCTCTGCGACGAAGCGGTCAGACTGCGTTCAGACTATGTCGAAGCATGGATCAATCTGGGCATCTGCCACGGAAATCTGGCAAACGCCGCAGCCCGAGCTGGCCGTGGCGACGAAACCCTGCGGCTGGCGCGCGAGGCGATTCGCAACTTCGAGCGGGCGACGGCTATCGAGCCGGACAACGCCCTGGCGAAAGAGAACCTGCGACGCGCGCGAGCGAGCATTGGAGAAGAGTGATGTCCCTGCGACCTGCACGACAGTTGCTGGTGATCGGACTGTCTGTTCTCACGGGAATAGCAGCGGCATGTTCTCCGCGGCGAGAGACACCTGTCCGCGACGACCATCGGCCCGCGTCCGCCCCGTCCGACGCGACGGTCTCGACGAATCCACAGACCCAGCCCGCCGAGGCCTCGTCAGAGACGCACCGGACGACTTCAGACGCCGACGCAAACGTTGTTGAGTTTCGACCGGGGATTCGCATTGACTACCGCGTACCGCAGGTGGAGCTGTCATGCGAGGTGATCTTGCGTACCGGCGAGCTCGAGCTGTTTGCGTATGCCAAATCCCCGACACCGAAGGAGCATGAGACCATACTGCTCATGCACATTCTGCCGGAGCATGTGTACCATGCACTCGGCTTGATCGGACTGACGCCGGGAAATCCGATCATGTACGACTGGGAGACGGAAAAAATCACCGAGGCATCGGGCGACCCCGTCGACGTGCTCGTGCGCTACGAACGGGACGGCGCCTCGGTGGAGGAACCGGCGACGCAATGGATGCTCGACCTCGCAAGACAGGCGACCATGCGGCCGACGCACTGGATATTCACCGGATCGCGAAAAGACGAGCGCGGCCGGTTCGCGGCCAACGTTGAAGGCACGGTGGTGACGGTAGTGAACTTTGATACGGCATTGCTGTCGCTGCCGGAATCCCACAGCGATTCGGACGATTCACTGTGGCTGGCGGCGAGGACCGAAGCGATTCCGCCGGTGGGCACGAGCGTGACACTCATTCTACGCCCCGCCGACGCCGGAAGGCTCCAGCGTCGTTGAGAGTATCACCTGCGACACCGCTGATTCAAACCGGCGGCGATGCGACGGCGACGCTTCAACCCGCGAGCGTGAATCAAAGTCGACGGCCGCAAGCCACTGGGCTACGCCTTCCCCGCAAGCCGCGGAGAAGGCAAGCGCCACCACATGGGGCGCATCAAAATGAGGAGTGTGGGCAAATCGCACCTCGACGCGACATGGCGGCGGCGATCGTCCCGCGGCGGCGATCAGCGCATCGTAGTCGGCTCGGGCCTGGAGGGTGGTTTCGCACAGCAGCAGGATGCCATCGACATCGCTAAATGTCACGGGGGCCACGCCGACCAGATCGAGCCTGCCATCCGGATAGGCACGATGCACGCGGAATATCTCCTGAACGGCCTGAGCATCCTGATCGAGCAGTTCGAGAACCTCGTGGGCCGCGAGATACTGCTGCGTCGCGCCGCGAAACCGGACCACGAATCGACCGGGCTGAGGCATCGAGCCGGAATGTTTGGATTCCTGATTCAATCTTGAGATTCCCGGGGCGGGACGCAACGGGGCGCCATGATCACGATTCAGCCTCGACGAGCCTGACGCGCGCGACCCGCCGCTTGCCGATCTGGACGATCATTTCGTCCTCGACCGCGATTTTGGCATTGGGATCGTCGATCTTCGACTGATTCACGTAGACGCCCCCGCCCTGCACGAGGCGGCGGCCTTCGCTGGTCGAGGGAGTCATATCCAGCAGCTTCAGCAGCTTCGGAAGCCAGATCGAGCCATCGGCCTCGATGTGTTGGCGGGAAATGGATGCCATTGGTATGTCATCTCGAAGCCCGCCCTCGACCATCACACGCTGCCACATCTGCTCCTCGCGGTCGGCGGCCGAAGCGCCGTGATACTGGGAAACGAGCAAACGGGCCAGTCGAATCTTCGCTTCCCGCGGGTGCGTCCTGCCCGGATCCACCATGGCGTCAATCTCCGGAGCCGGCAGTTCCGTCAAAAGCGTATACCACTCCCGCATCATCTCATCGGCGACGCTCATCGTCTTTCCGAACATCTCCTTGGGCGATTCGGTCACACCGACGTAGTTGCCCAGTGACTTGCTCATCTTCTCGACACCGTCCAGGCCGCGGAGAATCGGCATGATGACGACCATCTGAGGCGGCTTGCCGTAGGCGCTCATCAGGTCGCGTCCGACAAGATTGTTGAACGTCTGATCGGTTCCGCCCAGCTCGACATCGGCGTCAATCATGACGGAGTCGTATCCCTGCATGAGTGGGTAGAGCATTTCGGTCATGACGATGGGCGTTTCGGTCTGGAGGCGCAGTTTAAAATTCTCTCGCTGCAACATCTGCTGAACCGTCATGTGACTCGTCAGTCGCAGGAGATCGACGAGCGTGAGTCCGGCGAGCCACTCGCTGTTGTAACGGATTTCCAGCTTGGCGGGGTTCGTATCGAGTACCTTGCCCGCCTGCTCGAAGTAAGTTTCCGCATTCTGCCTGATCGTGGATTCGTCGAGCATCGGCCGCGCTTTGGTCTTCCCGGTCGGGTCGCCGATCCGGGCGGTGTAGTCGCCGATGATGAGGACGGCCTTGTGGCCCAGGTCCTGAAACTGCCGCATTTTCCGAAGAACAACAGTATGCCCCAGGTGGATATCCGGCGCGGTCGGATCCATGCCAAGCTTCACACGCAACGGTTTGCGGGCCGTGCGGCACCGCTCGAGACGCTTACGCAGTTCATCCGTCGTGTAGATCGCTTCGCTTCCCCGGGCGAGTAGCGAGAGTTGCTCGTCAATCGATGGCTGTGACATGCGTGCTCCGTGTGCAGGTCCGATTCAGTTCACGTCGCGAAACACGACGCGGACGCGCGATTGAGCGCTGCATCGAGTCGTCATTTCGATTTCGACGATTTCGACCTGCCTTCTTCATATCCGAATTTCACTTTGCCTGCGACAGGGACGACGACGCGGACGGAAGGCAGGCGATCGAAGTCCCAGCCACGGGCGGCCTCTCGCAACATCACGCGCAAGTCCCGCTCAACCTTCCCGGAGAACAGCTCCTTCTTGCCGCGATTGATGCGGATCGGCTTATCGAGGTCGAGCAGTTCGTCGCTCAACAGCAGGTTTACATGACCGACGTTCCGCGTGCGCAGGTCGATCGACTGCGCTTTGCAGGTCGCTTCGATCAGGCCGAGCCTGGAGACGAGGAAACGGCGTGTTGCGAGCTTCGGATCCTCGCCGGGCTTGAATTGCACGTTGATTGTCTCGCCGGACAACGGCTCACATTGCAGGGCATCGGCCGAGACCCAATAGGCATCGCTTTGCTGCGGCAGTCGAAATGCCTGATGAATCGTCTTCGGATAGTGCCTGCGTGCCCGGTTGAGAAGCCAGTCAAACTCGGCTGGCGGTGGAACTACGTCCTGATGCCCCGCGCCGGCCATTTCGACGCCACGAAAGTCATCCAGGCCGAGCGCCTGCATCACGGCGGCCATCATTCTCGAAATTCCGGCGTTGCCGCCACTGGGATCGGGATTCCCCTTGGCATCGAGGGTGTCCTTCTCTCCCCATGAAAAGACGATCGGCAGATTTCGGAGATTGGCGAGGAGTTCTTCGTAGAGCGCGTCCCCACCGACGACCTGCATCGGCGTGGCGAGCGGCATGATTCCGGCGAAGCAATCACTGTGCATGACGCCCGCCATCCATGTATTGTGACCGCCGAGGGAGAACCCCATGAGATAGACCCGGTCGCTGTCAATGTGGTATTTGCGCCGAAGCGCTTCGAGCAGCAGACGCGGCTGCGCGACGACTCCATATGGGAATGTAAAGGAAATCGCGCCGTTGTAGGTTCGCTCGTCGCCGGAGTCGGAAATCATCGCGCCAAGCCGGTCCGGCGCGACGACGATGTACTCATCGCGATGGTCGCCCAGTGTCAGGACTGTTCCGCGAAGCATCGATTCGGGTTTCGCACCGCGGCCGTGAAGTGCAATAATGAGAGGCCATTTCTTTCCGGGATCGTAACCGTCGGGGATTCGGACAATCAGTCGCTTTTCGGATGATTTGCCCTTCCGAAGCCGCACGGTGAGTTCAAACTCGCCTGATTTCTGAGGCTCCCAGAGTTGGAGCGCACGAATCGCCTTGGCGAGTTTCTTATGATTCAGGGATTTCTCGGCGAGAATCCGCTTCTCGATGGATGTTCGTTCTTCAATTGTCGGGGCTGTAAAAAATTCGCGGAGAAGCGCCGGCAGCGAATCTTCGGCCGAGGCAGTCCGATCGGCCGTTGCCAACGCCAGAACGAAAACTGTAAGGCACATCGGCTTGCGCGTGATTCGTGGCATAAAAGCCCCTCGCATGATGGTTAGGTTAATACCCCACCATGTCAAACAGCAAGCAGGCGTGAGGATTCACGATGGCGGCAGAACGCGGCCGAAGCGTCGCTCGCGGCCAGCGAACGACTTCAATGCGCCGTCCAGATCGGCGGCATGGAAATCGGGCCAGAGCGTATCGGTCACGTAAAGTTCGGCGTAGCTGATCTGCCAGAGCAGGAAATTACTGATGCGCATTTCGCCGGCCGTGCGGATCAGAAGGTCCGGGTCGGGCACGCCTGCGGTATATAGCGAATTGCTGACAAGCTGCTCGTCGATCTGGTCGGGCGAGATCGCGCCGGTGGCAACGCGATCGGCGATCCTGCGAATCGCGTCCACGATCTCAACGCGGCTGCTGTAATTCAGCGCAAGGCACAGCGCCATGCCGCGATTGTCTTTCGACAGCTCCGCCGTCTCGTCCAACTCCCGGAGCACTTCCGGCGGCAGTCCGTCGCGGCGTCCGACTTGAACCAGCCGGACATTGTTATCCATGATCTCGCCGCGTTCCTTGATGAGATAATGAACATACAGCCGCATGAGATGTTCAATCTCCGCGATCGGGCGATTCCAGTTTTCCGTGCTGAAGCTGTAGAGCGTGAGGGCTTCGATCCCAAGACGGGCGCAGCGCGTGACGATCTCCCGCACATTCTCCGCGCCGGCCTCATGGCCCTTCACCCGCTCAAGTCCGCGACGCTGAGCCCACCGCCCGTTGCCGTCCATGATGATGGCAACATGGCGTGGCATTCGTTCGCGCGGAATGCCGAGAGCGGCCAGCGAATCGAGTTTCTGCATCGTCGGCATGGCAGCGGCCGCCATTGGGATTCCTTTTCCAGACGCCAGCGAAAACGAGCATGGCGTTCCTATCAACCCGCCTTTTTACTGATTCGAGGCCGTGTGAGGCACATTGACTGTGGCCATTCTATCCGCGCCGATGCTCACCAGCGTGACCGGAGCGCCGAGCAATACTTCCAGACGTTTGATATAGCCCTGGGCGGCTGCCGGCAACTGGTCGAAGGTCGCGACACCTGACAGATCGCCGATCCATCCAGGCAACGTTTCATAGATCGGTTCGCAATGTTGAATGACGTCCAGTTCCGGCGTGAAATTTGTCAGCGGCGCGCCACGATGACGGTAGCCAGTGCAGATTTTCACTTCATCGAAGGAACCAAGCGTGTCCAGATGCATGACGGCGATTTGAGTGATGCCGGACAACTCAACGGCATATCGAACGGCAAAAGCATCAAACCAACCGCAACGGCGAGGGCGGCCCGTGGTCGTGCCATATTCGTGTCCGCGCTCGCGGATCCTGTCGCCGATCGGGTCGGTCAATTCTGTCGGAAAAGGTCCGCTCCCGACACGTGTCGAGTAGGCCTTGATGACGCCAATGTAGCTGCGAATGCAGCTCGGGCTGACTCCCGCGCCTGCCGCGACACCGGCGGATGTGCATGTGCTGCTGGTCACATACGGGAAGGTGCCATGATTCAGATCGAGCAAGCTGCCCTGCGCCCCTTCGAACAAGGCGCGCTGGTTGGCGGCGAGTGCGTCACGAATGATTACAGTCGTGTCGGCGACATGCGGTTTGATCTGATCCGCCCAATTAAGGTAGTCTTCGGCGATACGGTTCGCATCGAGCGGCTCGGCATCGCCATAGACCGCGGAAAAAAACTTGTTTCGATCGGCAACAATTTCCGTCAAGCGCCGCCGGAATTCGTCCGGTCGAAAAAGATCCGCGAGCCGGAACGCGGAGCTTCGGAGCATCTTGTCGGCGTAGCAGGGTCCGATGCCTTTTGCCGTCGTGCCGATCCGCCGATCCTTTCCCAACCGCGCCTCCGCCAGACGATCCTGCTTCTTGTGGTAAGGCATGACGAGATGCGCGCGCCCGGCGATTCGGAGATTCTGGTGATCGACTGCGATTCCGCGAGCGCGGAGTCCTTCGATCTCACCGATGACAATTTCAAGATCGAGCGCGACGCCGGGAGCGATGATATTCAGGACCCCGGGGCGAAGGATGCCGCTGGGGATCAGGTGAAGTGCAAATTTCTCGGCCCCGATTCGCACGGTATGACCGGCGTTGGCCCCGCCGGCATATCGGACGACCAGGTCGAAATGCTCGGTGAGGAGATCGACGATCTTTCCCTTGCCTTCGTCACCCCATTGCAGGCCGATGACGCTCGTGTTTCCGAGCTGTTGGAAGTCCATGGCTGGCGTCGCGTTGAACGCGGTCGACCGCCCGTCTTACCGTCGGGACCGCGGGCTTTCGTTGAACTCAATTGGCTCTTATAACGCTGATTCGCAGTCGTGGAAAGCCGCCGAAAGTTGGATCGACGTCCGGAACGGGCGGGGCATATAATCACCGCCCGACTGTCCCGCCTGAAATGCGGCCCCGCGTCCGCAAACGACCGATGGACTATCAAGTGCTTAGCCGCGTAACGGAATGCAGCAACCCTCCCTCAGGTCCGATTTGGAGCGACTGCATGCCAACAAGGGAATACGAATCAACGAAGCAAAGTCAGTCTGAATGACGGGCACGATCGCCCGATTGTTTAATCAAAGTGCCCGTGCCGATTCGGCCGCGGCAGCGTTGCCAAGGAGATGAATTTCGCATGATCGGCGAATTCGACATGGATGACCGGATCCAGGGTCTGGTCGATCGCATCGTGGACAGTTATGTGGCCGAACCCGCCACGCGTCACATCAGCCGTGGCTATCTTCCGAGCCGGGTCGAGATAGAGAAGATCATCGAGATGCTCTTCGAAATCTCGTTTCCGGGGTATTTCGAGAGGCAGAATCTTTCGTTCAAGAACGTAAAGTACCACGTGGGGGAATTGCTGCCGCGCATTGGCCAGTCGGTGTACATGCAGGTTTTTCTCGCGCTGTGCCATCTCAATGAGGTCGCCGGCAACTACGATCCGAACGGCCCTTCAACCCAGGCCGAACCATTCGATGCAAGGGCGCGCGAAATCACGCACGCGTTTCTTGAGCAGATTCCTGAAATGCGGAAGACTTTGGCGATGGACGTGCTAGCCGCCTATGACGGCGATCCGGCCTCGGTGAACACCGACGAAGTGATCTTCACTTACCCGGGTTTGATCGCGATCACCGTGCACCGGTACGCCCATCTGCTGTATCAAATGGAGGTTCCGCTGATCCCACGGGCGATGGCGGAATGGGCACACATGCGAACCGGCATCGATATCCACCCCGGCGCGCGTATCGGTCGACGATTCTTCATCGATCACGGCACGGGCGTCGTCATCGGCGAGACGACGGACATCGGCGAAAATGTGAAGGTCTATCAAAGCGTGACGCTCGGCGCGCTGTCGTTCCTCAAGGATGAGCGAGGACGAATGGTTCGCGGTTACAAGCGACATCCGACCGTCAAGGACCGCGTAACCGTATATGCGAACGCCACGATTCTCGGCGGCGACACGGTGCTCGGCGAAGGAAGCACCGTGGGCGGTTCAACTTTCCTGACAACCAGCGTGCCGCCCGGCAGCACGGTGACCTGCACGCCACCCGAGCTCAAGGTCCGGCCGCCGAAACAAACGAGCAGCCCGACGAACGATTTCAGCATTTAGATGTGTTCCACGGCCGGATTTCCCGGGACGTTCCGAAGCACGGAGGAACGAGCATGATGTCGCGATCAAAGACACACAATTTCGCATGCAAGGCCGCTTTGTTCGGCGGACTGCTGATCGTCGGCTGCACGACGAAGCAGGAATGGGACGAATTCTTCAAAGTCAATCAGGACAAGGGCAGCCAGCCGACAGCCGCGGCCCGTCCGGTTTCCGAAGACCCGTCGATTCGGGACACGATCGCTCCATTGGTCACGATTGAAGGCATGCGTCTGAACCAGGTTCGCGGATTCGGACTCGTGGTCGGTCTCGTGGACACCGGAGGCAGCGACGGCCCGGAAGTGGTGAAGGATTACCTTTTCAAAGAAATTCAGCGGCAGCAGGATCCGAGTCGCCCGGGTCCGATGCCGAGCCAGTTTTTGAGCGGCCGGGATGCGTGCATGGTGGAAATCACCGGCTTCATTCCCGCCGGCGCTCAACGCGGCGATCGATTTGACGTGGCGGTGCGAGCGTTGGGCAGCGAAGCGACCTCGCTGGTCAGTGGTCGCCTGTATTTGGGCGAGTTGAAAGTCTGGGCCGAAACGCCCAGCGGCGTGCTCTCCGGGATGACGCTTGCAACGGCGTCCGGCCCGGTGTTTGTCAGTCCTTTCAAACGCGATGGCAAGCCGTCCGACCGAGTCGAACTGACGTCCGGCCTTGTGCTGGGCGGCGGCGTGGTCAAGGAGGATCGCAAGATCCGGCTGGTGCTGAATGATCCCAGCCCGAGCATGGCCAAGCGCATCGAGCGCGAACTGAACAGCCGATTCGGCGGACTGCAAAAGGTGGCGAAAGGCGAACGAGCCAGCCATGTGGCACTCGAAATTCCGCGTGATTTTCTTGATCGCAAGTGGCACTTTCTAAATCGGGTGCTTCATACGCCGCTGATCTCGAATGAGACATTCATTCTGAAGCGTATCAAAGACCTGATTCAGGCCTATGAATCCGCCGACCCCGACTATGAGGGTATCTCGGTCGCCCTGGAGGCGATCGGCAAGGACGTGCTCCCTCAGTTGGAGCGATTGTACGGCAGCGAATCTCCTTCGATCAGCTTTTATTCCGCGCGCACAGCGCTTCGGCTGGGTGATCGCAAGGGTCTGGACGTGATTTCCCGGCATGCGCACGATCGCAACAGTACGTTTAGGGATCAAGCGATCGCCGAACTGGGCTGGGCACGCGGCTTCTACACGGCGGGCGAGGATCTGGTGAAGCTGCTCAATGACCCGGACAAGGAGATTCGCATTCGAGCCTATCAGGCGCTTCTTAAACGACCGCATCCGGCGATCGAATCAAAAGTGCTCGGGCTGGATCGGGTGATTCTGGACATCGTCGAGACGGAAGGCCCCTTCATGATCTATGCGCGGCGATCGAACCAGCAGCGCATCACCGTGTTCGGGCGATCGATGGCCGTGACGCCGCCGCTTATTTTCCCGGGCGAACGCAACGACGGCCGCGTCCTGACGGTGCAGTTATCAGCGGAACCGGGCGACAAGACGATGACTTACATCTATCGGAATCGCGAAACCAAGCGCATTTCCCCCGCGCTTCAGGCGCCGTTCAACATCGGCGAACTGGTTGAGTATCTCTGTGATGTCCCTCGGCGACAGGACGATGGCAGTATTCGCGGCTTCGGCATCAGCTACTCGGAAATGCTGGATGTGCTGTCGAATTTCTGTGAGATGAAGAGCCTCGCGGCCGAATTCGTGCTCGAAGGTCTTGAATCAAAGGATGCATCGGAATCCAATGAGCGAGATGAAAGCGAGTACTGATCGCAGCGTAACGTGATCCGATTTCGAGATGGACCCGCACGACAATCGTCAAGGGGGATTTACGGTCCATTCCGGGCCGCTTGAACGCCGGGTTTGACATCCCGCCCGAGAATTGCATAACATTTCGATCCCGCCCGGATGATGCGGGGTTCGGCCTGGCGGTTGCGGCCCAAACAGAATCAGGCCGCCCCACTTCCGCCGACAGGGTGGAAGTCCGCACTGTTACAGAAGCGAATGGGAAACACGCTCAAAGAAATCTGCTCATACCTCTGCGGCGTCGGGATGAGTTCGACCGTCGTCGGCGACGACACTCGCGAGATCGTCGGCGTCGCAACGCTCGAAGATGCCGGGCCCGGCCAGATCAGCTTCCTTTCAAACCCGAAGTACGAAGCCATGCTGGCCACGACCAAGGCCGACTGCGTCGTCGTGGCGAACGAGCAGTCGGTTCCCGACGGCATGACGGTGATTCGCACCAAGGATTCCTACGCCGCAATCATGGCGATCATGGTGCGGGTGCATGGGTACCGGAAACACAAGCCAATTGGCATCAGCAGCGCGGCCGTTATCGATCCGAGCGCGAAAATCGGCGAGAACGCAACGATACATCATGGAGTGACAATCGATGAAGGCGTGACGATCGGGCGCAACGCCGTGCTGTATCCGGGCGTGTACCTTGCTCGAAACTGTCGAATCGGCGATGACTGCATTCTGTATCCGAACGTCGTGGTTTATGACGATTGTATCGTCGGCAATCGCGTGACTCTTCACGCGGGCACGGTGATCGGCGAGGACGGCCTGGGGTATGCGCCGGTCGGCGACAAATGGTACAAGATACCGCAGATCGGGATCGCCGAAGTCGAGGACGATGTTGAACTCGGCGCGAATTGCGCCGTGGATCGCGCGACGCTTGGCAAAACCGTCATCGGCGCGGGAACCAAATTCAGCAATCTTGTCGCAATCGGTCACGGCGCGCGAATCGGCCAGGACTGCATGTTTGTGGCGCAGGTCGGTATCGCCGGTTCGGTCACAGTGGGTCGCCGCGTGAAGATCGCGGGCAAGGCCGGCGTGGCAGGACACCTTTCGATCGGCGATAACGCGGAGATTGCAGCGATGGCGGGCGTCATGCGGGATGTGCCTGCAAACACGCGCGTCGGCGGCGCGCCCGCGATGCCGATCAAGGACTTCATGCGATCGGCCTCCATGCTTGAACGGCTGCCCCAATTGTACAAGCAGCTTCAGCAATTGCAGGAGCGCGTCGAACAGCTTCAGAAGCAACTCGACGGTCGGCCGTAGGACCGCGCGGTTTCACGGAGCCGGGGGAGTCCCCTTTTTATAGATTCGCGTGGAGAGCGTTTTGCTCCACTCGGTCCAGTCGCTGTCGGCCTTGCGTGCCTCGTCAATCGCCGAGAACGCCATGAACAGCTTTGCATCGATGTTGTCGATGTAATGCACGAGGATCGCCTCGGGGCACGCCGGCAATCGCGGGCTGCCAAACTCGTACGACCCGTGATGCGACAGCACGATGTGCAGTAGCACATTGCGGATCTGCTCGTCGAAAACCTCTCCGGACCGCCGCTGCCATTCCACGATTTTCCGATCGATCAGAATCGCCGCCTGCGTGATATGGCCGATTAACTGGCCTTCAGTGGAATAGACGAAATTGGTGTCGTATGTCAGTTCGTGAATTTTGCCGATGTCGTGAAAGAAAAGTCCGGCCAGAACAAGATCGCGATTGACCCGCGGATAATGGCTGCTCGACGTATCGCCCGAGCCGAGAATCCGCACCGCCAGCTCAAGCAGGCTGCATGTGTGTTCAAGCAGACCTCCGACATACGCATGGTGGTTCTGGACCGCAGCCGGCGCCTTCTTGAAACGGGAGATCAACTCCTCGTCGGTGATGAACTCCTTGATGAGCGCGAGCAACTGCTTGTGCTTGATGCTCCGAAGGACTTTCAGGCAACGTTCCCACAAGTCATCAATCGGACAGGGCGTGTGCGGCATGAAGTGTGCCACGTCGACCTGATCCGCCGACGCCGGGCGCAATCCATCCACGATGATCTGCTTGTTGCCCTGGTAGCTTTCGACGCGGCCGCGAATGCGAATGAATCCGCCATCCGGCACGAGGTCGAACTGCTCCTGGGTGGCCTGCCACATTCGGGCAAGCACCTGCCCGGTGCGGTCGGAGAAGACGAAATGAATATAAAGCCCGCCGTTTTTCTGCGTGCGCAGGTCGCGCTGGGACACGAGAAAAACCTGGTCGGTGATTGTGTCGCCGGGTTGCAGGTCTTCAATCGAACGGTATGCAGTGTCGACGGCGCCTGGTGACGATGACATGCAATCCCCTTGAGTGCCCGCGGAGCAACGGCATCCAGACCTGCCACGTCGATACATCTCGCGTGACGGCCGTCGCCGAGTATATACAACCGGCCCCACGGAGCAAACCGACTCGTCGCGCATCGACCCAACAAATCGGGTAGGAGGGCGCCTCGCGGCGCCCGTCGTCCCACACCACCGGACGTACTCACCGTATCCGGCGGTTTCCTTCAATGTGGTAACGCCGCATGCCTGTCGGCGAGGCAGACCAGACCCAGTTTCTTGAACCACGCAGGCGGCATGGCCTCGTGCGCCGCCGGGCTGGCGGTCGTCCGCCACCAGCCTTTCCCGCACGCGGCCGTCGTCCACGAACGATTCTTCGGGACGCCCAGACTGTGCAGGAATTCCGCGATTGACTTCGCACGTTTCCGCTGCTTGAGCCGCACGCATCTCAGCTTCCGCCTGATCCACTGGTCGAGGTCCTGCAAATGACCCCGACAGGCGGCGTGGCGGAAGTAGGTCACCCATCCCGTCAGGAACGAGTTGAGTTCCGAGATCATCCGTTCGAGGCTTACGCCCTGGTTTCTCCGGGTGATCTGCCGGATGCGCTCTTTCGCCCGTTGAAGACTCACCGGAGCAATGCCCAACCTGCCGCCCGCGAGTAGGCGATGACCCAGGAACTTCCGTTCCGATACATGGGCCACCGCGCTCTTCTCCAGGTCGAGGTCCACGACGATGGCGCGTCCGTCGGCCACGTACTTCCGCGCCGCCGACAGCGCATTGTGCGCGCTGCGCTTCGGGCGAAATCCGTAGCTCGATGCCGAAAAGGTCGGGGCCAACAGAGGTTCGAGCACTTGAAGGATCGCCTGCTGAACCAGCCGGTCCACGACCGTCGGGATGCCCAATTGTCGCACCCCGCCGCCCGGCTTGCGGATTTCAACCCCGCGCACCGGCCGCGGTTGATAGGAACCGTCCAGCAGCGAAGCGATTAGATTCTCCTTGTGCTCTTTCAACCACGCCCTCAGTTCATGGACGGTCATCCCGTCCACGCCCGCAGCGCCTTTGTTGGTCTTGACGCGTCGATACGCCTGGTTCAGGTTGTCACGTTGGCAGACCTCCTCCATCAGGTGCTCGGTCAAGGCTCGTGCTGGGTCCAACGCCGTGGGAGTTTGCGGCTCCTCGCACGCAGCAGGTCCGGTTCCGCCTTCGCTGCTTGCGCCGTGGCGCGAAAGTGCCGCCCTGTCGTCATCGAACAATGACAACTGCCGGTCGCCCTCGCCTTGCTGTCGCTTCACACCCATCAAGTCGTTCCCGACTGGCTCCTTGCATCAAAGAATTCGGCCCTTCAATGAATCGTTCCCGGATCGGCGAGTCCCACGGTTTCTCCCCTTTCGGGCGAGTGCCTCAATCGAGTGATCCGACTGCACCCATCTACTATGGCCTCTGCTGACTCCTCGCCGCGCTTCCCGGTGTGTTGCCACTTCGGTAGTCCGCCGAGGCGGACACGCGGAGAGGCCTCCCAGGTTAAATGATGCGTCCTTCTCTCGGGCCTCGCCGGATCTACCGGACCGCGATTCCGAATGACCATCGGGCCTCCCCGTCCATTGCCGGGTTACCCATCGCGGACGGCCTTGTATCCGGTTCCTGTTCGTCGAGTCCGAGTCTTGGGCGACAGCTCCCTTCAGATTCCACCTCACGATGGACACCCTGGCCTGCCCTGCCGGTTCCGGTCATCACGGCCCGCAGAGGACTTACACCTCCAACACGCATCACATGCCTGGCAAACAAAAGCGGCGCCGACCCATTCAGAGCCGGCGCCGCAGAAGGTCACTCATCATCAATGCCGCCGACGCAGCCGTCGATCAGCGTCGACGGCGTCTCGAGCGGAACGCCATGAGGCCGCAAATCGTGCCGGCAATCATCAGCGGACAGCCGCCGCCGCAAACCGGGGAGTGGAAGAGGAGGCTGAACAGGATGTTCAGGCCACCCTCCCCATTGGGACAAGGCTGCGGACCGGGTTCGTCGCAGGCATCGCCGATGCCGTCGCCGTCCGCATCCGCCTGATCGGCATTTGGCACTTCGGGACAGTTGTCGCACGCGTCGATGATGCCGTCGCCGTCGGTGTCGGTCTGGCACTCGTCCGGCACGCCATTTCCGTCGCAGTCGGGACTCACGGCATTATTGCCGTCCGGGTCGGCTGTGCTGACATCGCACTCGTCGGGAATCTTGTTGCCATTGCAGTCCTTGCTGACCTGGCCGTTACCATCCGGATCAGACGGGTCCACATCGCACTCGTCGGGAATTCCGTTCTTGTTGCAGTCGCCACTGACCTTGCCGTTGCCGTCCGGATCGGTCGGGTCGATGTCGCAATCGTCCGGAATGCCGTTGTTATTGCAATCGGCTTCACAGTCATCAGGAATTCCATTGCCGTTGCAGTCATTGTTGACGAGTTGACACTCGTCCGGAATTCCATCCTTGTTGCAATCCTTGCTGACCTTTCCGTTTCCATCGGGATCGGTCGGGTCGATGTCGCAATCGTCCGGAATGCCGTTGTTATTGCAATCCGGCTCGCAGGCATCGGGGATGCCGTTTCCGTTGCAGTCAGGCGGAACCTGACATTCATCGGGGATTCCGTCGGTGTTGCAATCCTTGCTGACCTGCCCGTTGCCGTCCGGGTCGGTCGGATCGATATCGCACTCGTCGGGTGTCTGATTGCCGTTGCAATCCTTGCTGACCTGTCCGTTGCCGTCCGGGTCGGTCGGATCGATATCGCACTCGTCGGGTGTCTGATTGCCGTTGCAATCCTTGCTGACCTGCCCGTTGCCGTCCGGATCGGTCGGATCGATATCGCACTCGTCGGGTGTCTGATTGCCGTTGCAATCCTTGCTGACCTGCCCGTTGCCGTCCGGATCGGTCGGATCGATATCGCAATCATCCGGAATGCCGTTGTTATTGCAATCCGGCTCGCAGTCGTCAGGGATTCCGTTTCCGTTGCAGTCGTTGCCGATCAATTCGCAGGCATCCGGAATCCCGTTGCTATTGCAGTCGGGCAGCGGCGGCTGGGGCACGCACGCGAGCAGGAGCGTCGCGCAGGTTGTCGCTTCGCCGCGGAAAATGCCATTTACCGCTGCGCATTCACCCAGCGTAAGATTGTCCTGGCAGGTGCCGTCGCAAAGACAGCAAGCGCCTTCATCGGTCAGCGGGATCGGCTGTTCCGTGATGATGACGATCTCGCAGCGACCCGTGTTCGGGTTGCAGACCTCGTTCGGATCCGAACAGCCGTTTGCGACGCAGTCGCCGCCGATTGCAGACCTTGCGAAGGTGTCTTCGCAAGGCTGTTCTTCAATGATCCGCTCAGTGAGGCGGAGCAGATAGTTGCCCGGGCATACCGCGAGTCCCGGACAATTGGGGTCTTCGTTAGCAAAGCGGAATGTGATCGTGACTTGCACCTCGCGCGGCTCGGCGTTCGGGTCCCCCTGAACAGGAATCGGCTGAAAGCTGAAGCACACGCCTGGCGCGGGACTGACCTGCACATTGCCGGGCAGAATCTGAACCGCTTCCCATTCGCGAATTACATTGATGCAGCCGGTGCATGTCCGGTAGGTGCGCGTCAAGGCCTCGGCGATGAAAGTCGTTGAGACCTGGGTGTCAAACGGCGTGCATCCAACGGCTGGCGGCACAGAGAAGCCGGTATTAATCACTTCGCAACCGTTGAGATCGACGGTGTGATTCAGGGAATCGACAGTAATGTTGATCGGACCGTTGAGACAGTTTTCACATTCGGTACAGTCCAGGACGGTGTCGAGGTCGAGGTCGCAGAAGGTGTTCGCACAGGTCGTGAAGTTACCCTGATAAACGCCACCGTCGGATATGCAGTCCGACTCCAGCAGTTCGGCGCAACAGGTGTTGGGATCTGTTACACCCTGAACGATCTCGGAGAAGCAGCAAGCACCCGTCGGGGGCGGGCAACTCACGCCGTTGCAGGTTGTTCCCGCGCCCTGGAAGGTGCCATTCGCGCCGGAGCACTGTGCCGCCGTCTGATTCGCCGAGCAGGTTCCGTTCGGCAGGCAGCAGGCGCCGGTGGGCTGAGAGCAACTCACGCCGTTGCAGGTTGTTCCCGCGCCCTGGAAGGTGCCATTCGCGCCGGAGCACTGTGCCGCCGTCTGATTCGCCGAGCAGGTTCCGTTCGGCAGGCAGCAGGCGCCGGTGGGCTGAGGGCAACTGACGCCGTTGCAGGTTGTTCCAGCGCCCTGGAAGGTGCCATTCGCGCCGGTGCACTGCGCCGCCGTCTGATCGGCAGTGCAGGTTCCGTTCGGCAGGCAGCAGGCGCCGGTGGGCTGAGGGCAGCTCACCTGCGAGCAGAGCGAGTCCGCACCCTTGAACGTTCCAAGCTTGTTGGAGCAGTCCGAAGGAGTCTCGTTGTCGATGCATGTGCCATTGGGAAGGCAGCACGCACCCCGAACCGGCTGGGTGGTGGGAGCGGTCAGGAAGACGATGTCGTCCACGGCACCGGAGCCCTTGAGGGCCACAACCATTCGGCCCACGTTGGCGGTGGGTCCGAGCGAGAGGACGACTTTTCCATTGTCACCCGTATTGGGGATGGAGATCTGATTCAGCAGCGCATTACTTGGCGAATAGAGATAAACCTTGGCGTTCGGATTCTGGTCGATGTCGAGAATGGTGATGCTCTGAAGTGTGACGGGGCCGATGGCGCTGAAATTGAAGTGCAGCATCGGGTTTCCGCCGGCTGAGTCGTTCGGAACGTCAACAAGTCCGTCCGCGGGATTTGCGTCAGTGAGGTTTTCCGCAACAATCAGTATTTTTCCGAGTGCCGTGCAGTTGGCATACATCGACGCGGGAATTCCCCCCTGCCCGATTCCTGGTCCGGCCGGATTGCATTGGCCGTTGGGCGAACCCAGATCGAGATCCAGTGCGGATGGATTGGACGAATCGAAGATCACCGCCGCATTGCCGTTGATCTGGTTCACCGACCCACTGACTGCCACAGGACCGACACCACCCTGACTGAAGACCTGCGACACGATGGAACCCGTCTGCAGGGATTCAAATGTGATTGTTTCCTGGGCCTGGACATTCGGTGCAAGGCAACACAATAACGCCAGAGCGATGAGACACTTTCCGCACGTAGATGACATCGTTCCGCCTCCTAAAGCGCACGATCAGCCAAGATGCCCCCGCAAGACGACGGGAATTTAACAGTGCCGATTATACTTCTGCGGCAACATCGAGTCTATTAACCTTCGGTCCCATAAGAGGCTACGAGCATCCTTGCGTCCGAAACCATTCGCGTTGTCGGACCTTTGACACGCGAAGCAAAGCAGGGAATCACTACCGAAATGGATGATGCCACGCGCCGGCCGCGCGAACCTCGACTGATGATACAACAGGCCGCGATGATGCGCTTGTCGGACGTTTTCCGAACCCTTACTCTTCCCTACCATGCTCGTTCGGGTCCAAAGTCAGACGCTATTCGGAATTGAGGCCGTGCCATGCGAAGTTGAGGTGAATACCTCATCGCACGGATTCGCCACCGCGATCATCGTCGGGATGCCTGATGCCGCCGTCAAAGAAAGCCTCGAACGCATACGTACCGCCATGTCTAATGCGGGCTATGCCCCGCCCGAACACCGCACCGTCATAAACCTCGCGCCGGCGGACGTGCGAAAGGAGGGGCCGTCCCTCGATCTGCCGATCGCCCTCGGGATGTGCTTCGCGGCCGACGGTATCGCACCGGAATTGCTCAGCGCGTTCATGGTCGCGGGAGAACTTGCCCTCGACGGCCGGACACGCCCGATCAAAGGCGCGCTGTCGATGGCGATGCTCGCGCGCGAACGGGGTTTGCGCGGTGTGATCGTTCCTCGAGACAACGCGGCCGAAGCGGCAGTGGTTAGAGAGATCGAGGTGATTCCCGTCTCCAACATGACCGAAGCAGTTGGCTACCTGACCGAACAGTTGGAGATTGAGCCGGCTTCGCTCGATCTGAGTTCGGTGTTTGCCGAGCAATCGAAATACGACGTGGATTTCGGAGACGTGCGCGGGCAGGAGTTCGCGAAACGTGCGGTCACGATCGCCGCGGCCGGTCACCACAACCTGCTGCTCATCGGTCCGCCGGGTGTCGGCAAGACGCTCATGGTCAAATGCCTTCCGACGATTCTCCCCGCACTGTCCATGAATGAATCACTCGAAACGACTCGAATCTGGTCGGCGGCGGGAAAGTTGCCGCCCGGATCACCGTTGATCGGTACACGTCCGATTCGCTCGCCGCATCACTCGGCCAGCGCGGCGGCGCTCGTCGGAGGCGGCTCAGTTCCCCAGGCAGGCGAGGTATCCCTGGCTCATCATGGGGTGCTTTTCCTGGACGAGTTCCCTGAGTTTCAGCGGGGCATTCTGGAGACGCTCCGACAGCCGATGGAGGACGGCTGCGTGACGATCGCGCGGTCGCACAGCGCGGTTCGGTTTCCGGCCCAGTTCATGCTTGTCGCGGCGATGAATCCGTGTCCGTGCGGATACCACGATGACCCGAAGCGGCCTTGCAAGTGTACGCTGCCGCAAATCGACAAGTATCGGTCTCGAGTCAGCGGTCCATTGCTCGACCGCATCGACATCCACTTCAAGGTCCGAGCCGTATCGTATGAGTCGCTTCGCGACAGGAAGCCGGATGGCGGCGCGATCGCGGCCAGACCCGGGACGACATCGGCAGAGATTCGCGAGCGTGTGGTGGCCACTCGCGAAATCCAGCGCAGGCGCTTCGGACGCGATAACAACATCATGAACAGCCGAATGAGTCCGAAGCTTGTGCGGGAGCACTGCCCTCTCACCGACGACTGCGAGCACATTCTCAAGGCGGCGATGACGGAACTGGGACTTTCAGCCCGAGCCCACGACAAGGTGCTGCGCGTCGCCCGGACCATTGCGGATCTCGATGGGTCCGAGCAAATCAGAGCGCCTCACCTGAACGAAGCGGTAAACTACAGGCAACTGGATCGTCAGATGTGAGCGCCGCGCGGTTTCACGGTGAGTATCGAAGAATCGCGACATTTGACAGACGACTCGTTCGGCCGGATGAATCGACCGTCACGGCGGAGATGTGATTCAAGCCGGCCAACTCGCTGTCGCGAGTGAGTGTCACCGGCACGTCCACAAACCCGCCAACGCCGATCGTCGCGGAATATTCGCGAACATCGACGAGGCGATTGGCCTCATACGGATCAAGATCGAATCCGCCGTTCGGCACATCCGTGAGATACAATCCGCCCTCCGCGACGGTCAGCCGAACGCTTGAGCCGGCGACTCCGGTGACACGAACCGTCTGACTCGCTCCGGAAACGGTTGCAGGTGTCACACACGCGGCACGAATCTGAATTGCCGGAGCCGGGACAGTCGAAGCTCCAATTCGCACTTCAGCGCCGGTCCGGCTGCCGGGAATCTGGGACAATTCGCCACTTCGCACGGAACCGTCGCTGAAGGTGACCCAGATCCGCGCGCCCGCCAATTCCAGGCCCGATACCGCTCCGACATCAACCGAACCTCCCGGAGGAGCACCCTGTATGCTGGTCGGATCCACATCAATTGAGAATGTGAAAGTCTCACCCGGATTAAACTGATCGAAATAAATCAGCAGTTCGTCATAGCCATTATCGCGTGGCTCACCGTATGAATGATGAACCGGACCCGTGCCGCCCTGCTGATTTACGGAAAGGGGCTTGGACGCCGTGTCGCCGGCCGTTCCGTTCGGGTCAAAAACCATGTCTCTCAACACGGCGGTCGTCAGGTCGAGCCTCACCTGGGTGATGCGGAGTTCACCGGTCGAGTTGTTGTGGATTTCGAACGCGCCGGCATTATAGGTGCTGCTATTGCTGATGTTGCCGCCGGAATCGACGACCACATGCACAGACGCACCTGGCGCGGCGCCGGTCTCCCTCATCAGATATTTGAACGCCTTCTGCAGCACGGCAGCCTGGCCACCCGACTGCACGGCGACATCGAGCAGCGTGGCCGGCGGTCCGGAAACGGAGGGAATCACGCCGCGGATTCGAGTGGACGTGACACTGGTGATCTGGGCCGGCACGCCGCCGACTGTCACACTCGTGTCGCTGATCGTGCCGAATCCGTTGCCGCTGATGACGAAATTCTGCCCGCCGGTCTGAAGCGCCCGCCAAGGGAAGATGTCATACACCGCGATCCCGGCGGTTTCTGCGGGCCGGGCGATGACAAGCTGATTTCCGGTGTAGTCCGCGCCGATCACTACACCGCCCGGGGCCGTGGTAAGGTCGAGACTGTTCAGACTGACTGGAAGGTTCTGCTTGGTCACGACGCCGCGACCGTCCGGAATGAGCTTCAGTCGATAGGTCTGACCATTCCATTTCTGGGCAAGCAGTTCGCCGCGCAGCGCGCCGTTGAAGGTATTGGCGCGGTATTCAACGATGCCATTGGTTGACGCGGCAAAGTTGGTCAGCATCTG
The DNA here is from genome assembly GCA_019636475.1 of Phycisphaerae bacterium. NCBI lineage: Bacteria > Pseudomonadati > Planctomycetota > Phycisphaerae > Phycisphaerae bacterium. The sequence continues at coordinate 145,851 of JAHBXN010000004.1, read as the reverse complement.
GTTGAACACGCCCGGGATCGTAGCGGCCGCTGCACCACGGTATACATTCTGTCGCTCGTCGTAGCGACCTCGATTGCGGTTGGGATGACCGAGGTAGTGCGCATTTTCAAGCAGAATCAACTCGTCACCAGCCGTGGGATCATTCGATTGGGTATTCGCTGAGGTACTGGCCGCGCCAAACCCCCCATTGGGGCCGTTGTCCGTGGCGTACAACATGCCGGAAGTGGTAAAGACGAGGTCGTAGGCATTTCGGAGTCCGGAGGCAAAGACGGACACATCGACCCCCGCGACGACATCGACTACGCCGCCTGCAACCTGGTCGGAGCTGAGTTGCCCGGTCGCGCTCAGAGCGTAGGCCACCTGACCGTTGAAATTCGGCTTGCTGATCGCGGCCTTGAGAACAGCCGCGGTCAGGGGCGACTCCGGTAGCGCGCCCAGGTTGCAATGTTCCACGCCGGCGTTGGTGTTACCGCCGCTGCATATATACAAATCGCCGTGGTTGTCGAACACCATCCCGTTGATCGCGTGATCGTGATTCGATACCGGCAGACCGGTGATCAACGGCTGTACGGTCGCGAAGCCCGGTCCGGTCAACACGGATACCTGACCGGAGTACGGCGATGTCCCGGAGAAGCACGCGCCGCCGTTCGCGTAAATCAAACTGTGCGAAACATAGAGCGCCACGGCCCCGCCCGGTTGCATTGGATTAAAAGCAATGCCGAGAATGTTCTTGTTGGTCAAACCCGCGATGGCCGTGATGTCCTGCGTGCCGGTGACGTTGTAGTTGTCATCGAATGAGTAGGCTCGGATCAGTCCGTTGATCGTCCCGACATACAATCGGCCGTCAGGCCCCCACTCCGCCGTGGTCGGACCTGCGATGCCTGTCGCCAGACTGGACAGGGTGAATACCACGGGCGCCGGTCCCGTGGCGACATAGCTGTACGACCGACTATTGCTTTGCCCAACGGGTGTGATGACGCGAACGCTTACCGCACCGGTTCCGGGCGGTGCGGTCAATCGGATCGTCGTCGGCGTGACCTGCAGCGCACTGCCGGAGATCGTTTGTGCTCCCCACTTGACCATGACCTGTTGTGAGGGAAAGAAGCCCAGACCCGTGATTTCAATCGACTCCCCGCCAGTCGTATTTCCACTGATCGGCATGAAGTTGATAACGGGATCGACAGCCGCCAGATCGTGAGTCAGCAGGCCGGAAGGTACGTCGCCCTGGGCAGCGCCGCTGCGGGCATACGTAACCGCCGCCGGCAGTTGCGACGCCGATTCGACTGCAAAGCGCGCTTCAATCTGGTGCCGACCCGCCGTCAGCGAAATCGGCCCCGCCACCGGCGCACCATCGATGAAAAGCCGCCTCGAACCGCCCCCGGAGCTATTGAAAATGTATGTATCGGTGACCAGTACATCGACCTGGGCGATCAACCGGACCATTACGGGCGGCGAGCAGGAGGATCCGCCCACGCCGGAGTCGCCATTTAGCACTCTGAGGCCCGGGATCGCTTCAGCGTAGGAAGGGTTTGCAGGAAGAGCATCAAGCAGTGAATCCGCCGCACCGCTCGCAGCCGGATAGTAGAGTGCAAGAACGCCCGGCACCTGATTCGGCCCCACCACTCTGAACGTCGCCGAATCCGTCAGGGACTGTGGCGGCAAATTGTCGTCCCGAATGGTCAGGCTGACGGTGTGCTCGCCGACCGAAAATGGAAGCAGCGGATTTATCGCGGTGGATCGCAGTTGTCCTGCCTCGCGCCACTCGAATGCGGACAGCACGCGCCCCAATTCATGCGTGTGCGAGTCCGCGCCGGTCAGTTGCACGAGTTCCGTGCCGTCCTGATCGTAGTCCACCGTCACGGGTGGCACATCGATGACCACATGCAGAAACGGGTGACCCGGATTTGCGCCGCCGATGCCCAGGAGGCGAACGGTTCGCGTGGGGAAATTGCCGACGAAATCGAGATTCACGTCGTGTTGTCCGTTCTCGGAGGGGACAAAATCGACCGGCACGACCAACGATTGACCCGCACCAATTGCCACGCTGAGCGGAAAAATCACGTCGTGATGATCGCCAACGTATTCGGTCCCGCCGATGGTCGCACGAAATTCATGCCCCGCGCCGGAATTGATGCGCAAGCTGACCGCGTTGATAACAAGAGTCTGACTGCCGGAGTTCACCAACTGAACATTTCGCACGCCGCCACTCTGACCAATTGCCACGTGGCCCCATTCAACTACGTTCGGCGAGACCAGTAGACCCGAGGAACCGGAGAGTTCCAAGATTTCTATCGCGCTGACCTTGGGATTTTCAATATTGTGAATGAACTCGATGTCGAGTTGGTTGTCTGTCACGCTGACGTCAAAAGTCTCGACGAGCGCGGTGTTTCCACCGACTCGGGCATAGACGTCCATGTCGTCCAGAACCGTGACACCCTCGGCGCGAACATCGAAAACTCGACGCCCCACAGCAAAAAGCGGCGGATAGATTTCCGCGAAATGGAGCCGAACCCGGTACGCGCCGTTCGCCACCGGGAAGGAATACACCATTTCCGGGGCCGACGGTGTGTCGTAACGTTCGACGCGATACAGAGGGGCGAGATCGGTGCCCGCGATTGCATTGCTGGTTGAATAGACTTTGCCGACATTAAAAAACCCGGTATCCGGCGACCAGATATTGCCTTGTGGATCCGTGTACGACGTACCGCCGCAATTCAGCCGGTACAGAGCCGAACCACCGACCGACGGTACAAAGCCCTCGCCAACGACGGCAATCCCGATCGGCTGCGCGGGCGGGGCCGGGCTAATCCGGAGTGTCGCCGTCCTGACCCCCGCAGCGGACGGCGTGAACGCGATTTGAGTTTCAACAGTCGCCCCCTGTTCAATAACAAACGGCATGGGAGGCGACACCAGGGAGAACACCGCTGAGTCCATGCCGAGAAGCTCCAACGATTCGATCACCAGACCGACCGAGCCCTCGTTTCGCAACGTGACCGACTGCGAAGGTGAGACCGCGCCGACTGACACGAGGCCGAATTGAATGCTCCCCGGCGACGCGGCCAGAACCGGGTGCTGCGACTGGATGGTAAATTCAACGAAAGCAGTCGCCTCAGGATTCTGGAACGAGGAATGATCGGCCGCCGCCAGACTCGCGGTTACTCGATGACTTCCCGGCGGCACTCCCATGAAGGTATGAGTGCCGACAAGCCGTGCCGACGAAATCGATGGACCATCGTCCAACCGGATGTGAACATGATCGACGGCCGACGTTTCGCCGGATGCCGCCCACTGTACAAACACGTCGTTGCCCACGATCGATGCGCCGGTTTGCGGGGCGAGTAGCATGATGGCCGGCACCGAAGGCGGCGCCGACTGCGAGGTGAATCCCACATGAGCCGATGCAGATGCCGGAAGAACGACCGCGCCGCCAGTGTCGAGCAGTTCGACCGTCGTGTTATGCTGACCCGGCGCGACCCCGGTGAAAGTGTGCTGACCGTTCAACAGCGCCGACTCAACCGGTGTCTGCGAATCCAGTCGGATTCGAACTCGAGCGACGCTCGCCGTGCTCCCATCTGTTGTCCATGCGACAGTGACGGAATCGCCGACAACGACCGCGCCCTCAGCGGGCTGATGAATCCTTGCCGACGGAAGTGACCCGGTAATATTTACGGTAATCAAGATCGAATCGCTGCCGCCGTTGTCATCCTCGACGCGAACGGTGAAGGCATCGGCCGATGTCTGCCATGAATCGGGTTGATAGCAGACGGTGACGGACCCGCCGACGGACGCGCCGAGGATCGTCGCGACGCCATGCGCTGACGGCTGTGCAACAGTCCATGTCAGCAGTGCCGCGGCCGTGTCGGGATCGCTGGCGGAGAGTGTCAGTTGATTGAGTATTCCGGGGCACAGACTATTCAACTCGGCGGAAATGAAGGCAGACGCTCCCTGTTCTATCTGCGGCGGCGCATGGGCATCAAGCGTGATCACTTCGATCGCGGCTATTTTCGGATTCTCCAGAACGTGAACGAAATCGAGTGTCACCGCGCCGTCATTGACGAGCACGTCGAACGACTCCACCACGGCTGTCCTCGCGCCGGCTCGGGCGAAGATGTCGTAATCGTCGAGTATCATCGCTCCTTCAAGCAGCACGTCGAACACTCGTCTGCCGACGCCCAGGAGAGGTGAATAATTTTCGGAGAAATGCAATCGGACCCGATACTCACCCGTCGGCACGGGGATCGAGTATCGCATCTCCGGCGCCGCGGGCTTGTCAAAGCGCTCGGTCTGATAGAGCGGATCCGCGCTGGTTCCGACGATCGACTGACTGACGGAATACACTTTCCCCGTGTTATAAAAGCCCGCGTCGCTGACCCAGAGATTGCCGTCGGGGTCGGTATAGTCCGGTCCGCCGCAATTGATGCGATGGTGAACCGGATTAATGGAGAGATAGTAGGCAAGCGGCTTAGGCAACCCGGGAATCGCTTCGTCACCGTCCGTGTTGGACACGGGCTGGCTTGTGGGAGTCTGACCGGCCGGCGGATTCGACGGGTCGAGGTCCGGGTCCGGAAGCAATTCCGTCCCACACGACGCAACTGCCGCGCCACCGACACTGAGCAGGAACGCGACCGCCCAACGTCTCGACCTGCCATGGCGCATAGGTGTCATCAACATTCCCCCGGATGACGCCGCGAAAACGAATCACAAGGAGTTGACGATTATACCTCGCGCGATTACATCAAACTAATCATTGGAGTACGCCAGACCGGTTCGTCCGAGAACGTATAGGATTGCCGCAAATCCCTTAATTGCCGTCAACTTCCCGGCCCGCGACATCGCCCAATATCGCCATCGCCGCGGACGTCCCCGCGACGAATCCGCTGCTCCACGCCCACTGAAAGTTGTAACCGCCGATGCGGCCGTCGACGTCGCAGATCTCACCGCACAGGTGAAGGCCCGACGACATGCGAGACTCCATCGTTTCGAGTCGGACCTGTTTCAGCGGAATGCCGCCCGCAGTGACTTCGGCAACGGCAAAACCTCGGTCGCCTGTCACCGGCAGCTTCAAATTTGTGGCCGCCGTGACGAGAGATCGGCGTTGCTCGCGAGAGACGCTATGGGCGGCGAGCGAGGGATCGACGCCAGCCGCCTTGCAAAGCGCTTTCGCGAGACGCTGCGGCAGCCGATCAGCGAAGAACCGCACGACGCCGGCCGAACCCTGTCGTCGTGCAAACTCGATAAGCGCCTGATCAAGCGACTGTGGCGATTCGCCGGGCAGCCAGTTTATGAAGAGTGCCACATCATCGGCACGTAGCCGAGCGGAGAGATAATGTCGGCTGATGTCGAGTACGCCGGGACCGGAAAGCCCGAAGTGAGTGCAGAGCGTCGAATCGGTGAATGCGATGAGCCGCTTGCCGGATGCCAATCGCAGTTCCAGCGTCGCGGGAATCGTCAATCCGCTGAGCTCGCGAATAAAACACGACGAATCAAGCACCAGCGGCACGAGTGCCGGAAAGATGTGCGATGTCGTCGAATGGCCCAGCGATCGGGTAATCGCATAGCCTGCGCCGTCCGACCCGGTCTTGGGCAGACTCCTGCCGCCGGTCGCGAGTATGACGCGGCGCGCCGAAACGGTTCCGAACGTGCCGGAGAGCAGATACGCCGGATGAGGCTGATGCTCCAGCGATTCCATTCGTTGAACATGTTCAACCCGCGCGGGATGCTGAAGCACCACGCCAGCCTCGCGCGCCGCCTGAAGCAGCGCGTCAAGCACCGTGCGGGCACGATCCGAAACGGGAAAGAGTTTTCCCGTTTCCTCGCGCTTCAGCCGGACGCCCATTTCTTCGAAGAACTCAATCGTTTGCGGCACGTCGAATCGGCGTAGCACGTTTCGAATCGCCGGCGGCGTCGAACCACTGTACGCGGTTTCGCTAACCCGCTCGTGAGTGACATTGCATCGTCCGCCACCGGATACAAGGATCTTCGCACCCAGTTTCACGGCGCCGTCGAGCACCCGAATTCGTAACGGTCGCGCAACTTTCTGGGCGGTTCGACCAGCCCAGATCGCGGCCATGAGACCGGCCGCCCCGCCTCCGACGATGGCGATGTCGCAAGAAGGTGTCACAATTGGAAGCTTTTAGCGGCCTCGTCCCCGCGTCAAGCAACAGAATGCAGCGGCCGAACTTCCGGTCGCCTGGTGCATTCGACGCCGATGACGCCTGAAGTCAGTTGGGGGTAAGATAAAATGACACGGCACAAATGATTTTTCGGAGTGATGGACATGCGACGAGTTCGATTGAACCTCCATCGCCGCGCGGTGTGCGGCTTCATGATTTTTTCCGCGGCGATCAGTTCCATTCCCTGGTCGACGGTAACTGCGGTTGCGGCGCATCCGCCAACCGCGCACGACGCCGATCATGAAGAGGAGCATAAGCCATCGAAACCGGCGTCGCCTTTCGCTCGCGTCAGCACCACGCTGCACGATTTCGGGGTGGTTCGACCGGGAGCGGAATTGCTGGCGGAATTCCCTATTTCCAACATCGGGACTTTCGAACTCGAAATACTCAAGATCGAACCGACCTACGGATGCTCGCTGGTCGGCACGCCGCCAAAGATCATCCAGACCGGCGAGACCCAGCCCCTCCGGGTGAAGGTGGATGCCCAGACACTGCAAGGGCACTTCGAAAAACAGGTCGTGCTGCGAACCAGTGACATTGAACATGCGACGATCTTCCTGACGCTGCGCGGCGAGATGCGACGCGCCATCGACGTCACGCCGGCCGCTGCCGGTTTCGGCAAGATTGCGCCGACCGACATGCGTGAACGCATCCTGACCTTGACGAACAACGATGTCGAGCCGATCTCCGTCGTGCTGGAGCCCCCCTCGGCCGATTCCCCGTTCGTCTTTCAGCTCGTGGAGACCGTCGCGGGTTTTGAGTACAAGCTCTACGTCAACACCCGCCCGCCGTACTCCACCGGCAGCCTTCGAAGCGAAGCCGTGCTCCGAACGAGCGTTCCATCGCAATCGGAGATCCACATCAACGCCTATGCGATTGTTCCGGCCATGTACGAGGTGGTCCCGGCGTTCATTCCGATCGTACCAATCTCGGCTCATCCCGAATCCACGTCGAGATCCACGGTGCATGTGCTTCAATTCAACAACTTTGGCGAGCAACCCATACGAGTCACCGGCGCGACATCGAATGACCCGGCGGTGCTTAGTGACGTATTCGAAGTCAATCCGGGCAAGCGATACCGAATCGCCGTTTCGCTTCCACCGCGGTACCGTCCCGCTCAGAGCGGGGCCTATGTCACTCTCGCTACGGACAACCCCGAAGTGCCCACGCTGGACATCCCGATCGGGTCGAGTCCGACAGCCAATCGTGTGAATCCGCAGCCACCACACCCGTCGCCGCAGGCCCCGTCAACGGCCACGAAGCCGCAGCCGCCCGCGCCCGCGAATCAAACGGCATCGAAGCCGTCACCCATACTCGAATTGATTGGCAAACCGGCGCCACAATTGTCATTGGTCACTCTCGACGGCGCGCCGGTTAGCAACGTTGAATATGAGTTCCACCCGGCGACTGTTCTTAATTTCTTCGCGCCGAACTGCGGCTTCTCGAAGAAGCAGATTCCCAAGGTCGAAATGCTTCGTGCCCGCTATGAGCCGCTCGGCGTTCGATTCGTGAATATTTGCGAAACAATGCGGCAACCTTTCACACCGGACCAGGTTGCACAAGTCATGGCAGAGGTCGGATCCAATCTCGAACTGGCGATGGACTCCGGAAATCGATACGGCCGCGCCTACAAGGTGTCGGGTTTCCCCTCGCTCTTCGTGATTCGACCGGACGGGAAAGTTGACCATGTCGTCTCGGGCAACAAGTCAAATCTGGAAGAAACGGTGTCCGCCAAACTCGATGCGATACTAGGCGGACTCCATGATTCCGGAGAGAACAAGGCCGCCGGGGACGGGCGGTAGTCCGCGACGTGGCGCTGCATTTTTGTTAAATCTTCAAGAAGCGTGAACGGCACTTTCTGCTGATTATTCCATTCGTTGACATCGCGGCGTCGCAACCTAGAATTACACGGCTGGCGACCAGACTTCGCCGTTCTGATCACCAAAGGGCAACTCAATACCATGGACCAGCTCCGGAAGGTGACGAGGAAGTCGTCTTTCCAGACGGAGTGGGCGGTGATTATTTTACTTTGCCGTCCTGAACTGCGGCCCGTTCAGAAAAAACGGTCGCGTCGAGGGATATGCGGCGCGGCAGACAGAGCATCGACACGATGAGAATCTTCATGCTCGGGTGGGAATTTCCGCCCTTCATTTCTGGCGGACTTGGCACCGCCTGCTACGGCCTGACGAAGGCGCTCGATCAACTCGGACACGAAGTGATCTTCGTGCTGCCGCAGGTTGTAGACCAATCGCAGGCCACGCATGTCCAACTCAAGACGCCTTCGGCTGCGCAGATTTCCTCCGCCGCCCGAGCCACCACCGAGCAGCTCGGCTACCAATCGTACCTGTCCACTGAATTTGACCACGTCGAATTGCGCGCCGTTCAGTCAGCCCTGATGCCGTACGGCCGTCCGGAGGATTTTCGACAGGTCACCAACGCCGACGGCACTCGTCAACTCGTCAACGTTGTAACCGGCCAAATCGTTGAGACGCGGAACGAAGGGACGGTCAGCGCGGCCGATACACCGACCACGGTGTTATCAAGCCCGCCGCCCGGCGGACCAGCGATGGTAAATCATTACGGCGGCGACATGTTCAGCGAGGTCCACCGCTACGCTCGAATCGCCATGCAGATGGCCATGAACGAGCGATTCGATGTCATTCACGCTCACGACTGGATGACTTACCCCGCCGGACTGGCCGTCGCAGCCATCAGTGGCAAGCCGCTCGTTGTGCATGTTCACTCGACGGAATTCGACCGCAGCGGCGAACACGTCAATCAGCGAATTTATGAAATAGAACGACAGGGAATGCACGGCGCGACGCGAATCATCCCTGTGAGCTACCTCACTCGCAACCTGGTGATCCGACATTACGGAATATCCGCTGATAAGCTGGAGGTCGTTTACAACGCGATCGACTTTAGCGAGGACGCCACTCCGCAGCTCACGCCGGTCGGCCGAGACGAGAAAATCGTCCTTTTTCTGGGCCGGATCACGATGCAAAAAGGCCCGGAGTACTTCCTTGCCGCCGCGAAGAAGGTACTCGAGTACGAGCCCAATACCCGCTTTATCATGGCGGGAAGCGGCGACCTCATTCGCAAATCGATCGAAATGGCGGCTGCATTGGGCATTGGACACAAGGTGCTCTTCACAGGCTTCCTGCGGGGAGATGATGTGTCCCGCGTCTTCAGAATGGCGCACCTCTATGTCATGCCCAGCGTCAGCGAACCCTTCGGAATAGCTCCACTCGAAGCGCTGGCCAACGACACACCCGTCTTGATCTCCAAGCAATCCGGCGTGTCGGAAATACTCACACACGCGCTCAAGGTCGATTTCTGGGACATCGACGAAATGGCGAACAAGATCATTGCGGTCCTGCGACATCCGCCGCTACAGGCCACGCTGCGCGAGCACGGGAACTTCGAGGTGCGCCAGCTCACCTGGCGGGAATCTGCCCAGGGTTGCGTCGATTGCTATCATCGGGCCATAAACGGCTCGCGGTAAGCGCTTCAGCGATTCCCTCGTTTCACGCGCGCCCTGCCTTTCTTCGGGGTCAGGGTTTTCACCCACACCGACGCGTTTTCAACCGATTTCGGTTGTGAATTCGACGAATTGTCGTACAATGGGGTACACCTTTCGGGAACACGAACATCATGGCTTCCGTCTGCTTTTACTTTCAGGTTCACCAGCCTTTCCGCCTTCGCCGGTATTCGGTGTTTGATACCACGCGAAATTACTTTGATGAGCAGAAAAACGCCGACATCTGCCGAAAGGTTGCGAACAAATGCTACCTTCCGACCAACCAATGCATCTACGACTTGATCAAACTGCACGAAGGCCGGTTCAAAGTGTCCTACTCGCTTTCCGGCGTGGTGCTTGATCAATTTGAATTATATTGCCCTGATGTGCTGGAGAGCTTCAAACGGCTTGCCGGCACGGGATGCGTCGAATTCATCGCCGAAACCTATTATCACAGCCTCGCTTTCCTCTATTCGCGGCAGGAATTCGTCGAGCAGGTCAACATGCAGCGGGCCAAGGTTCGCGACTTTTTTGGCTATGAAAGCACCACATTCCGCAATACGGAACTCATTTACAACAATGAGGTGGCGAAGGCCGCACACGAAATGGGATTCAAGGCGATTATCGCCGAAGGCGCCGATCACATCCTCGGCTACCGCTCGCCGAATTTCGTCTATCGCCCGCCCAATTGCCCCATTCACGTGCTTTTGAAGAACTTCCGGCTGTCCGACGATATCGCCTTTCGTTTCGGCAACCGCGGCTGGGCGGAATGGCCGTTGTCGGCGGAAAAATTTGCCGGCTGGGTACATCAGGTGAACGGCAATGGCTACACCGTGAACCTTTTCATGGACTACGAGACCTTTGGTGAGCACCAATGGGCGGACACGGGGATTTTTGATTTTCTATATCATTTGCCCCGCGCGATCCTGAGCCACCCGGATAACGACTTCAAGACCCCATGCGAGGTGGCGGCGGCGTTTGCGCCTGTCGGCGAATATGACGCGCACCACCTCATCAGTTGGGCCGACACCGAGCGCGACTTGTCCGCGTGGCTCGGAAACGCGATGCAATCCAACGCCCTTCAGGAGGTCTATGCCTTCGAGAAAAGGGTCAAGGAAACCGGTGATCCGCAATTGATCTCGGATTGGCGCCGACTGCTCACGTCGGATCACTTTTATTACATGTGCACCAAGTACTTCGCGGATGGCGACGTTCACAAGTACTTCAATCCGTACGAATCGCCTTACGACAGCTACATCAACTTTATGAACGTCCTGGATAACCTCTCGGCGCGAGTCAAGGCAAATTCTGCCGCCCAGCCGATCTCAACAGCCCGGGCAGCGCCAGCTGCCAAGCCCGCCCGACCGCAGGTGACCGGGTAGATCACATGGAACCTGAACAAGGACATCGGATATCCGCGTTCGGTGGAATATCTAGTTAGTTATACATCCAGCCGATACCAGCAACGTCCGAATCTGGGGCGGCGGCTTTCTTCGTGCGACGCCCGAGGGGCTTTGCAGGGGCGAACGCCCGAAATAGAATACAGCCAGAGTAAAGCGTTTTACCTGTGTCATCGAGAACCTCCACACCATGAACATTCGTCGAAAGCTCGCGATCATCGTCGGGGGTGGACCTGCACCCGGAATCAACGCCGTGATCGGCGCGGCCACCATCGAAGCGATCAATCAGGGCATGTCGGTCGTCGGCATCTACGACGGCTTCAAGTGGATCGCCAGCGAAAAGTTTGTGCAGGAGCGGCATTCGATCCCCCTCGAAATCAAGGATGTCGGCCGCATTCACTTCAGCGGCGGATCCCTCCTTCGCACGGCTCGGGAGACGCTTCTGGATGAATCGCGTCTTCAGAAATCGACCGTTGTCACTTCGAACTCGGAGAAGGTCGCACTCGTTCTGAAGAACTTCGCTGAGATGGGCGTGACACACCTGATGACCATCGGCGGAGACGATACGGCGCTTTCGGCCCGATTCGTGGCGGAGAAGACCAACGGCCGCATCCGCGTTGTTCATGTCCCCAAAACCATTGATAACGATCTGCCGCTCCCGGGTGACATGCCGACTTTCGGCTTCAACACCGCGCGCGATCTCGGATCGCAACTGGTTGCCAACCTCATGGAAGACGCCCGGACGACCGGCCGGTGGTATGCCGTCGTCGTCATGGGTCGTCACGCGGGGTTTCTTGCTCTGGGCATCGGCAAGGCAACCGGCGCGACGCTCACCCTGATTCCCGAAGCCTTTCCCGAAACGATCAGCTTTCAGCACCTGGCGGATGTGGTCGAAGGCTCCATTATCAAGCGCCGGTCGATGAACAGGCCTTACGGCGTGGTCATCCTCGCGGAGGGTCTCGCCTACCGGCTCGGAAATCGAGACGAGCTTGAGCGCCTGCTTGGTCGCAAAGTGCCGCTGGATGCGGCCGGGCACCTTCGCCTGGCGGAGGTACCGCTCGCCCGCATGGTCACGGATGAGATCACGAGGCGATTCAGCGAGCGCAATGATAGTGTCACCATCATTCCGCAGACTCTCGGCTATGTGCTGCGGTGCGCCCCGCCGGTCCCGCTGGACATGGAGTATTGCCGCGACCTGGGCAACGGCGCCGTTCGGCTGCTGCTCGACGAGACGCTGGACCTGCGTGGCGGCGTCATGGTGACGCTTCAGGGCAGTAACATTCGACCGATGGCATTCAGTGAGATGATCGACGAAAAGACCAACCGAACGCGCATTCGCGTGGTCGATGTGTCATCGGACATCTATCGCGTCGCCCGACGGTATATGATCTGCCTGGAGAAATCGGACTTCGACAACCCGGTGACCCTCGCGAGACTGGCCAGCACGACGAAATTGAACGAAGAAGAATTCCGAGAGCGGTTCAAGGGCGCCATCGATCCGCTGATTTACGAGTCGAAGCCGCTGTCGCAGTCGCCGGTCGCGCCGAAGACCGAGCCCGTGCCTGGATAGTCCGCTCGCTCATTCACTTCTGCTAATCCGCGTGAATTGACAGCGTAAGAGGCCGTTGTTAGAAACAGCCTGCGCGCGAAGATTGTCACTCCGGAGAACTGAAAGTGGCCGTCACGATCGGACAACTGTTCCGATTCAAAGAGGGAATCCGAAGCATCGTCGATTCGTTCGGCGATTTCTGGATTTTCACGGGCCGGGCCCTGGGCTGGAGCGCCCGCGATCTGTTTCGCCGGAAATTCTGGCGACTTTTGTTGCCGGAGCTTTACGAAGTCGGATTCCGCTCACTTCCCGTGATCCTCATCACCGGCGCCTTCGTGGGCATGGTTATCGCCGTGCAGTCGCTCGAGCAGTTCCGGGCGGTGGGGCTTGAGGATCGGCTTGGCTCGATCGTGAATCTCTCCGTCGTGCGCGAATTGGGGCCGGTCCTTGCCGGGATGATGCTGGCGGGGCGCATCGGCGGAGCGCTGACGGCGGAGCTGGGGACGATGAAAGTCACGGAGCAGATCGACGCGCTTCGAGCGATGGGCGTTGATCCGATCCGCCATCTGGTGGCTCCCCGTGTCTTTGCGTGCCTGCTTCTGACTCCCTTATTGACAATTTATGCGGATTTCATGGGTGCGGTCGGCGGGTTCTTCGTATGCGTCGTGCAAGGAGGCATCGACCCCGGCCCCTACTTTGATTACACGCGCGATGCCGTCGACACCTTCGACCTTTTCATTGGCATCCTGAAGAGCGTTTTCTTCGGAGGCGCGCTTGGCGCCATCAGCTGTTTCAAGGGATTTAACTGCCTACCGGGCGCGGAAGGTGTCGGCCGCGCCTGCACTTCGGCTTTCGTGTCCTCCTTCATCAGCATCCTCGTTCTGGACTATATTCTTGCCGTCATCATGCAATCGATCAGTATCTACATCTGGGGATTTCGTTCCCTGCTGTAGCGCGGGCTCCCGAATCATCGACCGGAGAGGCGGACCGACGTGAGCGACTCTGACGCGACTCCCATTATTGAATTTCGCGGTGTGTCGAAGCGATTTGGCTCGCTGGTGGTGCTTGACAGTCTGGACCTGACTTTCGAGTCCGGCAAGACGACCGTGGTCATTGGCGAATCCGGCACGGGCAAGAGCGTGCTTCTTAAGCACATCGTCGGCATCCTCAAGCCTGATTCCGGTGAGGTCCGATTCCGCGGCGAACAAATCAACCACTTGGACGAGGAGCAGCTTGTCCCGATCCGAAAGCGAATGGGTTTTCTGTTCCAACTCGGCGCGCTTTTCGATTCCATGACGGTTGCCGAAAACGTCGCTTTTCCGATTTCCGAACACCAGAACAAAACCAGGGCGCAGATCGTCGAAATCGTCAAAGAGAAGCTGCGAATGGTCGGACTCGATGGTTTGCAGGAGCGGTACCCCGCAGACGTGTCCGGCGGACAGAAAAAGCGCGTCGCACTGGCCCGAGCGATCGCTCTCGATCCGGAGGTCGTGCTTTACGACGAGCCGACGACCGGGCTGGATCCTGTTCGAGCCGATGTGATCAACGAACTAATCATCAAGATGAACAGCGAATTGGGCGCGACGGGAATTGTCGTCACGCACGACATGGCGAGCGCTTACAAAGTCGGCCACCGCATCGTCATGCTTCAGCAGGGGAAGATCATTGCCGACGGACCGCCCGACTTCTTCCGAACCAGCAAAGATCCGATGGTGCGGCGATTCGTCGATGGGCACGCCTCAGCGGCGGACCTGAAGGCACTGGACGATATCACGAACAACGCGTAGAGGAATCGACATGAAAGAGTCTCATTACAAGACCTTGGTCGGGCTGTTCGGGCTCGCGAGCATCGTGGTGCTCGGCATCCTCCTGCTGCTGTTCGGCGGAGATCAGTCGCTATTCTCTACGACGTATAACCTCAACGTGCTCTTCGCCGGCGGAATCACCGGCGTGCAGGCCGGCCAGAGCGTGACGGTCAACGGCGTTCGCGTGGGGCAGACCAGGAAGGTCGAATTCTGGGATGCCGGCCACGTTGAATCGGGAGTCCGCGTGATCATCGGCGTCGATTCGGGATTCGACATTCCGGAAGGCGCGACGGTGAGTGTCGCGTCGAGCATCATGGGATTCGGCAAGCCTGCCATCATGATCAATGTAGCCGGCTTGAGCGAGGCCAGACCTCTGCCGCGCGACGGTTCGGCGGTGATTCACGGCGCGATGGTCAAGCTGGTGGATCAGGTTCTGCCGCCCGACATGCAGGAGACCCTGGTCGGATCGTTTGCCGGGATCAAGTCGTTGGCAGACTCGCTGAAGCCGGTTGCGTCGAGCCTTGATGCGATGCTCCAACAGCGAGACATTCAATCCGTGGACGCCGAGCAGGCCATCGCCAACATCTCCACGCTCGTGCAGCGTTTCGACCGCGTGTTGAAAAACCTGAACGGCATCGTTGGCGAGCCGAAGAACGCTGAGAACCTGAGCGCCACGCTCGCCAATGCCCGCGTCATGTCGGAGCGGGGTATCCAGATGATGGAGAAGCTGGATCGCCTGGGCGAGGCGGGCATCGCGGTGACGGGCGACGCGACCGGACTGATTCGTGATCTTCGTGGAAGTGTCGATACCCTGTCATCCGTTCTGACGGAACTCAACAAGACCGCCGCAGCCATGAATGACACAAAAGGAAGCGTCGGCCTGATGCTTAACGACAATCGCCTCTACGAGGAACTGATCCTGACGACGCGTCGAATGAGCGCGGTGCTGGAGGAAATGCGGGCGGCGATCGAGATCTTCAATCGGGACGGCATCAAAGTGAAGCTGTGACGGCAAGGCCGGAACACCCAACCGCCGTTCCGGCGGATCCACCGGTCCGATCGACCGTGTCTGTCCGCGGTTTCACGATCGTGCTCGGGTGACCAGCGGTGGCGCTCGGGCGTTTGCAGTCAGTGCGAACTAGGGATGCCATTCGACATCGGGTACGCCTGCGGCGTGGTTCGCGAGCCGCGACCATGCGAAGAACAAGTCGCTCAGCCGATTCAGATAAATCAGAATGCCCGGATTGACGGCGTCCACCCGAGCCAGTGATACGATCGCTCGCTCGGACCTGCGACAGACCGTACGGCATACGTGCAGATTCGCGGCGAGGCTGTCTCCGCCCGGCAGGATGAATGTCCGCAATTCCGGGACCGGCGCGCAGGCTTCGTCGATCCAGCCTTCGAGCAGCTTGGACCCGGATTCTCCCATTTTCTTGATCCGGTCATTCTGCGGCGCGTTCGAGGGTGTCGCCAGTTCGGCTCCGATGTCAAAAAGCGCATGCTGGATCAACGTCATCCGATCGATCAATGTGGTCAATGTATGCCGCAAGCCGTCCGGCGTCTGAGCAGCGCTCGTGCGATCGCGCATGCCGGAAACAGCGACCCCGATCACTGCATTGAGTTCATCGACCTCGCCATAGGCGGCCACCCGCGCGTCACATTTCCAGACGCGCGTGCCATCGAAAAGTACCGTGCCGCCATCATCGCCGACCTTGGTGTACAACTTCATCACAATACATCCCAAAGAAAAGGGGCCGCGCTCCCCACGGAAGCAACGGCCCCTATATTAAACCATCATCGCTCGGATTCTCAGGGCTATTTCCGACGCCAGTATTCCGGCATCGCAAGCCCCATGACCCGTGCATTACTCATCGTCGTCTGAATCGTCACCTGAATCGTCATCATGGTCGGAATCCGAGTCGCTGTCCGACTCCTCGTCGTCCTCGTCGAATTCGACCATGGCGGCCGCCTTCATGGAGTCGTCGATCATTTTCTTGACCGCGACGATCAGCTTCGTCGGGAGGAACATGTCACCCCGCTGGATGCCCTTGTCCTGCGTCTGGCTGAACGCCAGCGGTGCATCGAGCGTCGGGGCGTCGAACGGGATCTGATCCTCCTCGCCCATTACTTTCGAGATCGATTTGACGACTTGCAGAATGTTATCGACCGCAATATAGACCTCGGCACTTCTCGGAGTTGGCAGGAACGGCGAGACCGCCATGATTCCCTTGTCCTCGCAAAGCGAACCGGCCTTGCCGGCCTTGACGGCCTTGCACACCGAGTCGTGTCGAGCCTTGCCGCCGCCAAAGGTCATGACGACATACTTTGAATCCATGGCACCAAATCGAAGAACAACTTCCTTGCCCAGAATGGATTCAAAGGTCTTCATTTCGTCTTCGTCCATCTCACTCTTGTCAGCCATCTTCTTGATATCGAGTGAGAGTGTGTCCACTTTGGCATCCCCGATGGTCTCGGCATCCGCCTTGTGAACGAAGAATTCCTTTGCCTCCAGAAGTTCCTCATCCGTCGAGATCCGCCAGGCATTGTCCCAGATTGTCCGGATGCTGCCGATGAATCCCGGGGCGTCCTTCGTTTCAATCACGACTGAGAGGCCGAACATGCCCTGGGAGCCGCCATCGGGAAGAGCACTGACCGCCAAAGCCATTGCTCCGAGGTTCTTCAACATCTTCTGAACCTCGGTATCAATCGTCTTGACCGCCTTCTCATCGACGCCTTCGGCATGGGCGCTCGCGAGCATGCTGGCAAACATGTTCGGATTGCCGAACTTCTCCGCGTGCTCGCTGTAGCCGGTGGATGAACCGACGGCGATCAGGTACTTTTCCTTCGGCAGACGGGTCAGCAGTGAATCCGCCGAGACTTTTGTGTCGTTGAGCAGCTTTTCGAGATCGGTGTCCTTTTTCGCCTCGATCAGATAGCGCAGTGCGAAGCCGTCCTTGTTCAGGTTGGCAGCGAGATCGATGAGCTTCACCTGCTCCAGCATTTTGTGCAGGTTCTTTACGTCCTCGGCCGAGGGACCCATGGCCGGCGCCATGCCCTGGAGAAATCCCGTGATCACGTCGCGATACGCGGTCATGACTGCGCCCGCGGCAAAACTGACGTAGACGTCACTGTCAGACATGACAGCCATGCGGGCCGGCGCAACGCCGTCGCCGACGCCCTTCGTTGATTTCAAAACGCGCGTGACGCAATCCTTGTTTTTGCCGAGGATGACATAACTGTCCTTCTTCGCCGCAAAGACGGCATTGCCCGCAACCATGCACTTCGAGATGCCTTCCTTGGCCTCCTCGGCATTGAGTTTCGTCATGAGGCCGTCGGCATCAGAAACCGGAGCGAGCACGACCGCGGCGTTTCCGGGATCAGGGAAGGGCATGCCTTCCGTGGCGCCAAACTTCTGCACGTCCATGATGACGATGCAGAGCGGGCTCTTCATATCAATCGGACTTGCTTCACCCGGCATGATGTTGAGCATCATCATGGCCATCGGCGTTACTTGGGGCGGAATCGGAAGGTTCAGCAGCTGCTGAAGGTATCCGGCACGCTCATCGATCGTTCCGATCGAGCGGAGGGTGATGTAACCCCACGCGTCTTCAGGGACGAGCTTCAGAACATCCTTCGTATCGGCGGCGCGGACCGGGGCCGCAGCCAGTCCGCAGACTCCGACTGTCAGGGTCAATATCCATCGCAATGAACGACTACGCATCAACATGTGGCTCACTCCTCTGTGATTTCTTTCGCCTGCGTCATCCTGCCGGGCCCCTTCAGTGAGACCGCCGGAGCCGGACAACTATTTTCTCTGAGATTATTAGACCAATCGACCCGCTACCCAGCGCCCCCGCGCCGGTGCAAGCCGGCCAGTAAGGGCGTATCTGAAGCTCGCCAAACGATGCACCGTCCCGAGCGACTTCGAAACCATGCATGATCGGCCCGCGCCAACGCAGCGTCAAGCGCCAAGGCGATCCCGGACTCCATCGCCACGACATGCATTGCAGCCACCGGAAATGGCAATCCCTACGCCTTACGCCAAGCGAATTCGCCAGGCGCGCGGACGCGCCACGCGACGATCGTCCGAACATTCCTCTGGAAAAGAGAATTTCTCGGATCCGTTCCGCGAAATCATCCACCGCAAGACTAACGGGAATAACAGAATTTGCTCACGGAGTCCGCAGTTCGCTACGAATAATTCAGGATTCGGGCGGCACCGGCGACACTTCACCTTTCAGAGATGTGCCTTTCTGAGCGGAATTGAGCAATCCAGGCCCCGGCTGCATGCGGACGGTCGACGGCACCGTCGCTCCTCCCGACAAGACGATTGAAAGGGCCTCCTCCATCGACCAGTCCGTCTGGGTGATCTGATCGATTGGCACGATCTCCATGTATCCTCCGGTCGGATTCGGCGTCGTCGGCACATAGACGGTGGCGTAGCGGCGGCCCGTTTCAGTGTCGGTGAGCGTATTGGTCATGAATGCGATGGTCTTCATGTTCTCATGCGGAAAATTGACGAGCACAACCCGTTTTTGCTTTTCCTCCTTGCCGACACCGGAAAGCGCCTGCACCATTCGCTTCATCGAACCGTAGATCGTGTCCACGAGCGGAATCCGGACGAGCAGGCTCTCAAAGGCCTCAATAATCCGGCGGCCGACAACGTTCGAGCCGAGCCAGCCGAGCACATAAAGCAGCAGGATCGTTAGGCTGACCGCGACTGCCGTTTGCGGAAAAGTCGGGTCTTCGAGATTGATCTTCGCGGATTCCTTCGACTCAACACCGCTGACCCAAGCCGTGAGCTGTGCGATCCAATTGAGCATGGTCGCACCGAAAGACAGGGCCAGTTGATAGACGTAACGAAGCAGGATCGCCGTGACCGCGAGGGGAATGATCAGCACGACGCCTGTCGCAATTCGGCCCCTAAACGAGCGCGGACCGACAGATGCCTTGGGTCTTGAGGAGTCCTTGGCTCGTTTTTCAGCGACGGTCGGCTTCATCGATATTTCAAATGATCCCGCCTGCAACACGCCGGGACAAAACAATCCGGCAAACACCCGAACTCCGGGCGAATTCCGCCCGACCCGATCCGGCGAGTGCGACAGAGTATATCGGCATCGCTCGCCCACGGCTGCACCGAATCGCTATCTAAGCAGGATCTGATTGAATGGGACAGCGAGCAAAACTAGAATGATGGCGGCGTTTTTCGAGTCGTGCCGGACCGAAATTGCCGGGCCGGCGCACCACACACGGGGCCGAATCGCCGGGCTGATCGTTCATGCGCGCCCATCGCTGGAGGCAGGAGATGTCCATCATTGAGGAAAGAGTTCGCCTGGCTCAGCGACGACTTTGGCTCAATCGATGGCTTCGGGCCTTTGGCTGGTCACTGGCCGGCGCATGTACGATCTGGCTCATGGGTTGGATCCTGAATCGCCTGTTCATCGCTTTTCCCTTTCCGCCGCTTTGGACACTGCTCGGAGCAGCCGGCGCGGGCGTGGCCGCCTCAGTCATCTGGCTGTGTACGACGCGCGATCCAAGGCTTGTGGCGGCCGGAGCGCTTGACGAAGCAGCCGGCCTTCGAGAGCGTCTATCGACAAGCCTCACAATCAAGCACGATTCACTCGATCCCTTCGAAGCAGCCGTTGTACGGGACGCGGAGCAGCACGTCGCGGCGCTGTCACCGCGGGCATTCCTTCCGATTCGCTGGCCGGGATCACTCTCGCTGGGGAGCCTGATCCTCGTCGTCGCGGCATTGTCATTGCTGCTACCGGAGTTTGATCTGCTGAATCGCAAGTCCGCCGCCGATCAGCGTCAGGCACAAGCGGAAGTGAACAGCCGAACGCAGGCGGTGCTGGCGCGTGCGGACTCGACGATGAACCGGATCGCGGAGAAGAACCATCTTGAATTCGATGCCGTTCAGAATCAGCCGCGGGGCAGCGTGAAAATGCCATTGCGGGCCGATCCGGAGTTTCGCCGGCGTGATGCGCTCAAAAAGCTCGACCGGATGCAGTCGGCCATCAAGGACAAGATGGGTGACGAGAAATTTGACGCGCTGAAGGAGACTAAAAAGCGTTTGCGTCAACTCCAGCAAAAGTCCGAGGATGTCAATGAATTGAGCGAACTGATTTCCTCCATGGCCGAAAGTCGATTCGATGAGTCCCGCAAAGCTCTGAAGCAGGTGCGGGAGAAACTGGCGAAGATGAAGTCCGACGCCGGCGCAAAGCCTGAGGAAATCCGGGATATGGAGAAGCGGCTCGGCGACTTGGCCAGGGAACTCCAGCAGTCCGGGGAAAAGGCGGCCCCAAAACAGGCCGAACAGCGGATCCGCGATCTACAGAACGCCGGCATGACCCGCGACGAAGCCCAGCGCGTTCTCGATGAACTCTCCAAAAAAGACCCGGAGCAACTAAAAAAACTGGCCAGGGAACTCGCCGAACGTTTGAAGAAAGAAGGCGTCACAGAGGAGCAGATGAAAAAGAAGCTCGAGGCGCTCCGGAAGCAGATGCAGACATGCGAACAGTCCAAGGGCCAATGCGACAAGCTAGGCGACAAAATGTCGAAAGCCGCCAGTCAGATGAAAAGCGGGGATCTTGATGGCGTGGATCAGTCGCTGGAAGAACTGGGTGACGAACTCAGTCAACTCGAACAGATGGAACAGCAGTTGAACGACCTCGATTCCCAGTTGGCCGAACTGGAACAACTCGAGAACGACATCAGCAATGAGCAGGAAGACGAGCAGAACCAGATCGGGGAATGCAAGTCCTGCCAAGGCACCGGCTTTCGGCAGGACGGAGCCGTCTGCCCGAGTTGCCACGGGTCAGGCCGGTGCAGTCAAGGCAGCGGATCTTCGGGGACCGGCGGATCGCGTGCGGGCGTCGGAACCGGCTCCGCGGCCCACACGGCCGATCTCGATGCAGAGACCGTCAGTCGAAAAGCGAAGACCCGCTTCAGCCGCGGTGGTGGTATTTCAGGCCAGCGATTGATTCGCGACAGGCAATCGGTTGTTCCGTCGACCGCTGCGGCCAGCGATGCCGACTCGGCTGAGGAGATTGAGGATTCGGACGCCGTCGAGCGCGAACGGATTCCACGTGTGTACCGACAAAGTGTGAAGCGATTCTTCGACCGACAAGATGAAACCCCGGCGGAAGCCCCCTCCCATGACGATCAGGAGCGGCCCGCGGATACGAAGCCGTAGCGGCTGAATTGCACGAATCACGGCCGGTACGGCGGAGCGCGCTGAAGGCCGCGCAGCTCAATCCGCTGATGCCGTAGGCGCGGCATCCACTTCACCTTCGAATCGCGAGATCACCGCACACGCCGACATATCACCCCAGACATTCACCGAGGTCCGAAGCATGTCCAACGGTCGATCGACCGCGAGGATCAGACCCACGCCCTCCAAGGGCAGATTCACCGCCGAAAGCACCACAACCATCATCACCGTTCCGGCGTGAGGAATGCCTGCCGCTCCAACGCTTGCGAGGAGTGCCGTGAACGCGACGATGGCCTGCTGGGCCAGGGTCAATTCGTGTCCAGTCACCTGTCCAATGAAGAGTACCGCGGCCGCTTCGTAGAGCGCCGTTCCGTCCATGTTGATCGTCGCGCCGAGCGGCAGCACGAATGAGCTGATTCGGTTGCTTATGCCCGCGCGCTGCTCGACACATGTCATCGTGAGGGGCAGCGTTCCGTTGCTGCTGGCCGTCGAGAAGGCGGTCAGAAGCGCCGGGGACATCTGCTGGGCATAACGATACGGAGACCGTCGCGCGAGGAAAAAGAGGAGGATCGGCATGGTGACGAGGCTATGGATTGAGAGTCCTGTTGCCACGGTCACGACATACCATCCGAGCGAAAGAAAGACATCGAGTCCCTTGCCGGCCGCTGCGTAGAGCATGAAGCCGAGCACGCCAACCGGGGCGAGGCGAATGATGAACATTGTCATGCTCATCATGACTTCGAATCCCGCGTTGAAGATATTTGTAAGAGTTCTGCCGTGTTCTCCGCCGACGACCGTGATGAAAATGCCGAGCAGGAGCGCGAAAAAGATGACTCCGAGAATCGACGTGTTAGCCGGATCGGAGAGCGCGGCGAAGGGGTTGGACGGAATCAGATTGAACAACTGGTTCCAGATAATCTCTCCCAGACCCTGCCCCTGGGCGATGAAACTGGCTGGCGCCTCCGCCGCCTCCTCGATCAGATCCAGTCGGGCATGCCGACCGGGGTTAAAAAGATTGAACAGCAGAATTCCCGTCATGACGGCCAGCCCGCTGGTCAAAAAATAGAAGCCAAGCGTTCGTCCACCCATGCGTCCGAGTCCCTGCAGGCTGCCGCTGCTCGTGACGCCGGACACGAGAGAACAGAGGATGAGTGGCGCGACGATCATCGAAAGAAGGCGAAGGAAAACATCGCCGACCCGCTTACCGTAATGAGCAACCGTGCGCGGCCATTCTCCGCCCGATTGGACGAGAAACTGATCGCCCAGACGCCGAAGGACATAAGCGCGATCGGCTCCATCGATTCGCCAACGTCGGCCGGCACGCTCCTCGACCACTGTTGCGTTATCCGTCAAATGAGCCTTCGCCAGTTCGGGGCGAGCAAAGAGCGCACGAATCTGGACAGTTGCAGGGCCGGTCTCGAGAGCTGGGGACGCGTCAGCCGGGAGTTTCAGGAGTGTCGTCGGCCCGGCCCAGATATTGAGTGGCAGACCGACACCCGCGCCAAGAATCATTGCGATCAGTATTTGATGATGAAGTTTGAGTTTCATCGCGGCGATTGTACGCAGATCGATCGAGATTTCACCCGAAATCGCTTCCGAGTCCGGGATGCCGGGCCAGCCGGCCGCCTGCGCTAACGAACCCGAATCACAACAAGCGTGATGTCGTCCGTCAGTTTGGCGAGACCGACGTAACGGCGCACATCCCAGAGCAGTTGCTTGGCGACAAGTTCCAGCGGCATATCGGGCGCCATGCTGCCATGCAGGCGAATCGAGGAAAACAGCCGTTCCCGGCCGTAGGCCTCACCGTCGTAGCTCATGGCCTCGACGAGGCCGTCGGTCACCAGCACGAGCAAGTCTTCAGGAAGCAGTGATTCCTCGGCAAATTCGTACTCCGCGTCAGGATCAAGTCCGAGTACAAGTCCACCTTTCTCAAGCGGGATGACATCACCATGTCGCAAAAGCAGCAACGGCTCATGACCTGCGTTGCAATAGCGAATGCTACGGCCATCCGCACTGAGCAATCCGAAGAATGCCGTGACAAACTCGCTGAGCACCGAATCCTCCCACAGTCGGAGATTGACCTCTCGCACCGCCTCACTGGGAGTTGCAACACGCTTGGCAGCACTGCGAAGCGTCGCCCGCGCGCTGGCCATCATCAGCGAGGCGGGTACGCCCTTTCCGACCACATCGGCGATGACCACGCCGACCTCTCCATGCGGAAATTCGATGAAATCGTAGAAGTCGCCGCCCAGGTCGAAGTTCGGCTGATAGATACATGCGAATTCATAGTGCGGGTGATCCGGATTATGCTTCGGAAACATGCGCCGCTGAATATCGGCCGCCAACTTCACCTGCCGATCAAGGCGCTCGGCCTCTTCCGCCTCTTCGCGCAGACGGTGGTTGACGATTGCGGACGCCACCTGTGACGCAATGGCTTCCATGAGCGCGACATCGAACGACGAAAACTCGTATACATAGTCCATGTATGCCCGAATCACGCCAATCGGCTTTCCGCCCGACTTGAGTGGCGCGACCAACACGCTGGCGAGGCCCTCGTTGCGAGCCTTTTCGGGGAACTGATTTCTCGGATCGGTGCGAAGATCGCGAATGTACACGGTCTTTCCGCTCAACACTTCGCGGTCGATCTCGCTTTCGTCCGCCAGAATGGACTTCTTGTCGAGATAATCCTCGGAAAGGTTGCAGGAGGATGCGATCTGCAGCACCCCGGTCTCTTCGCTCAATAGTCGAATTCCTGCCGCCCTCAGGATCATCGTTTCGACGAGTGTCTTGGTGGCCGTGTCGAGAATTTCCTGCAGGGCGACGCGTCCAGCGAGCTTCGATGCGATTTCATGAACCGCCTTCAGATCATCAACGCGGCAACGGAGCTGGTATGCGTTGTAGGCCAGACGAGCGATCAGCCCCGCGAGGTGGCTGACGAATTCCATGGCCGACGCCATCGCCTCGTCGGCCCAGATCGGGAGTTCCGAAGCGGCTCGGGACAATTCGGACGCAGGCAGGCCATGCAGCGCGGCCAGGTGTGTCAGGGCTTCGCGGGCGAGGGGAATTCGCGGTCGATCGCCGACGATGATGGTGCCGATGTGGCGGCCTTGAAGCAGAATCGGCGCGGAGTACTGCGACAGTCCCGCGTGGCAGCTAGTCTGGCAGGGGCGATCCGCGGCTTTTGCGGCATCGGACGCGGCGACATGGCTTGAGCGACAGGCGGCATCTCCGGATGCGGATGATCGCATCAGCCGGCAGAAGGCGGGTTTTTCCGACGGCTCGGTAATCGAGGCCCCGGATGCGTCGCGAAAGCTCGTCGAGATGCCGGTGAGTCGCGCGAAACCATCCTGCAGCGCCTGAAGGCTCTGTGCATCGATGAAGTCCGTGAGAATGAACTCGGTGGCAGTGGTCTGAAGCATTCTGTGGAGCGCCGCGGTGTTCTTCGACGCAGCCGATTCCGCAGGCGAGACGCGCGTTTGACGCGAATGGCCTCGATGCAGATCCATTCAGCTGGACAGCGACGGGCAGGACCTCAGGGGACGGCGATTCCGTCGCAAGCCTTGCCCGACACTACACGTCGATTCTGCTAGTATACTGGCGATGGACCTGGTTCGCTATTCGAAGTATCGCGGCAAGCTGCCTCGCGAGGTGCTGCTGCTCCGGGGGCTTCCGTGCATCTGGAGTCGCTGCACGTTCTGTGATTACATTGATGACAACACGACGGACGAACACCTGATCGAGCGTGTCGCCTCCGAGAACCTCGCGAAGGTGACCGGCGAATTCGGCCGACTGATGGTGATTAACAGCGGTTCTGTTCAGGAACTGCCGCTGTCTGTGCGCGAACGCATCCGCGATCTGCTCCCGCAGCGAGGCATCACCGAGTTCTGGACTGAATCCTACTGGGCATATCGCAAGGATTATGAAGCGACACGCCGTTTCTTTGGCGTGGAAACGCACCTTTTTCTCGGGGTCGAAACCTTCGACGACGGGCTGCGAAACGGTGTGCTGAACAAGTCGATGCACTGGGCCTCGCCTGACGAGGTTGCCGCCGCGACCGACTCGATCTGCCTGCTGATCGGCTTCAAAGGGCAGACACGAGAAATTATACGCCGCGACATCGATTTGGCACTAACCCGGTTCAAGTACTGCATTGTGAACCTCTTCACGCACAATCGGGTTAGCGACGGGTTGATCGATGAGGAGATCAAGGCGTGGTTCAAGGACGAGTTTGCCTGGCTCGACCGCGAGCCCCATTTGAATGTGTTGTGGTCAAACACTGATTTCGGCGTGGGTTAGCCCCGAATCCGGCGGAAGGCCGGCGCCTGCGTTTCCGGCCGTGCGAAACGTGATCCATGAATATTCTCTCGCGTCTGCGACAACGTCTGATCGGATTCACGATTCCCATGGTCATGGCGGCGATTCTATTTCCCATTGCAGGCCGTATCGACCTGCCCTTCTTCTGGATCGCCGTGCTGGCGCCGACGCCGCTGTCTTTTTTCATCGGGCCGCGCGTTGATCCGGAACTGCTGCACGAACGCCTGCGGCCGGCTGCCGGCGGCATCGACCGGCACCTGCGCACCCTGGGCACGCCTTTTTTCCTTGGGCAACTGGTCGTTGCGGCCCTCGATGTGGGTCGTTATCACTGGTCGCCTGCCATGCATCCGGCACTCCAATTCGCGGGTGCGGCCGGCTTCGTGGGGGGACTGGGTTTTGCAGCATGGGCGATGCTCGTCAACCGATTTTTCTCGCCGGTGGTGCGCATCCAATCCGAGCGCGGCCACCATCTCATCGCGACCGGCCCGTACGCAATCATTCGCCATCCGGGATACTGCGGAACCCTGCTCGCGTGGCCCAGCCTGTCGTTCGCGCTCGGGTCTTGGTGGTCGCTGGCCGCGTTGTCGCCGTTGGTGCTGCTGGTGTTTCGCAGGGTCGTGCTGGAAGATCGATTCCTGTTTGAGAGTCTCGAAGGATATCGCGAGTATGCCGCGCGGGTGCGTTTCCGCCTCATTCCGGGCATTTGGTGAGGGGATTGGAGGCCAATGGCGGGATCGATATGATCCTCAACCTGGTCAAAGGACGAAGTCCATAACGTTACCGCGATCGAAAAGGAGCTTGCGTGACGCAAACAGACTGGAGGCAGGAGTGCCATCGCGCCGCCGCGTTGTTCGACCAGAATGATCCCGCGGCCGCGGCAGCGATTTTCGAGGATATATGTGCCAGACCAGAACTGGGTCAGTCAGATCGAGCCTTGATGTTCGTCAACCTCGCCACCATCTACGCGGCCATGAACCGTTTTGACGACACGATGGCTGCCTTTGACAATGCCCGGCGCAACGCGCTCCAGGTCTACCTGTTCGTCGAACAGTCGAAGGCGGTCACGTTGATCCGGCAGGGACGTTCGAAGGACGCCATTCCGATTATCGAGCAACTCCTGGCCAACGACGCACTCACGGGGGATTATCGCACTGCCTGCGAAGAAAACCTCAAGCTCGCACGGCAACACGCAGCCGGCGGCGGCCGACCCCCGGGCGACGGAGCCCGATACTCCGAAGCACCCCGACAATCGCTCTAAGTTTCGCCCTTGACGCATGCTATTGCCGGGCAGGCCGCCGGCCACGCGTTTCAAGCTGATGTACAGAGAAGGAGCGATAATCCGATCGAACTGATCCGCACACCTTGGAATGAATCGTAAGTTTGACAAGGGGGAATATCGGCTCCGCGCGTCGGCTTCGTGCCGGCCAGCGGGGCTGGTTTTTTATTGATCGGTCGACCGATCGATCCGATGTCTTTCGGTATGGACGCACTCACCTCATCCATTGTCGCAATGAACCTTGCGGAGACCACCGCATCGATTCAGTATGCCGTCGCAGCGAAATTGCTTCGGAGTGAGCAGGCGGTCGGCGACACCGCGTTGAAACTGATTGAAGCGGCCTCCCGGAATTTCGACGCAAAGATCGCGCAAGTCTCCGCAGCGATCGACTCCACGCTCGACACTTACGCCTGATTCTTTTCACGAGAATCGTTGCAATTCCTTCTGTGCCCTCGGCCTTCGATGGATGCGCAGCGGATCGCCTGCTCGCATCTGACGACTCCACTGCGTGCCGGACGATTCCGGAAGCCGATGTCCCATGGTTGCGTATTCCTCCCCCGTCATGCTAAAACCGCCGCGATGAGTCAAACCAAACCCCTTGAAAGCACGGCGCGCGGCCGAGCAGTTCGCGTGCTCATCGATTCCTACGACGGCGACGAAATGTGCCACGATCTGCTCGCTGAGCTTCAAGCTCAGATGCCACTTTCCGATGCGGACGCGGCACTCGCGGCCGAGCTCGCGATCGGGGTCTCGCGCAATCGAATCACGTGTGAACACCTCGCGGCGAAGTACTATCGCGGGCGATGGATCGGCCTTCCCGTCGGGTTGCGGATGATCGTGGCGGTCGGAATTTATCAAATCTGCTGGCTCGACCGAATTCCGGAGTATGCGGCCGTTGATGAAAGCGTGAAGATGTCCCGGCGCTATGGCAAGGGGGCCGCGGCTGTCGCGAATGCGGTGCTTCGGCACGTGGCGGAAGTTCGCGGTGCCGTGATCCCTCGAGCAGACGAACTGTCCGCTCGGCGTTTCCTGCCGCTCGACGTCGATCATGGACGCCTGTTCACCGATGATGTTTTTCCGGATCCATCCAGGCGACCGCTGGATCATCTGATCGCGGTATATGCCCATCCGCCCTGGCTGGTCGAGCGATGGCACCGGCGATTCAAGCCCGCACTTTGCCGCGCGATACTTGCCGCCGGCCAGCGACGCCCGGTTCTCGCGCTACGTGCCAACCGGCTTCGGACGAATCCGAAGGCGCTGAGCGAGGCGCTCAATGGGGCGGGAATACGCGCTGAAATCGCATCCGACGGCGAGGGTGTCCTGATTCGAGAAGCCGCAGCCGCATCAAAACTTGAAGCGATGCGGGCCGGACTGTGCCAACCGCAGGACGCCACTGCGCGAGTGGCGATACGACTTGCAAATCCAAAACCCGGCGAGTTTGTGCTGGACCTCTGTGCGGGAGTCGGCACAAAGAGTACACAAGCGGCCGAAAGAATGGACAACTCGGGGGTCGTTCTTGCGACCGACATCAACACCGCGAAGCTGAAATCGATCGAATCAGCGGCGGATCGATTGGGTATTTCAATCATCGGGACATCGCCGCTCGACGAATTGGACTCGGCGATCGCTAATCTGGGAAAACGCCCCGATGTGATCGTGGTCGATGCCCCGTGTTCGAATACGGGCGTCCTGGCTCGCCGTCCAGAGGCTCGATACCGCGCCGGAAGGCGATCGCTCGATGAGGTTGCCGAGATTCAAGCCGGAATTCTGGATCGCGCCGGCGAACTGGCCGGCCCAAACACACGGATTGTCTATTCAACCTGCTCGCTGGAACGCGAGGAGAACGAGGACCAGGTCACGCGCTTCCTCGCCGGGCACCCCGAGTGGACCGCTGCCGAAACACTGTTCACGCTGCCCTCGGCGGATTTCGACGGAGGCTTCGCCGCATTGCTGAGGCGAACTGATATGAACGAATGACCGGTATCGAGATCGCGCGGCCATTCGGGCAGCGTCTCATTCGCGTTTCCCCGCGGAATCAACAGCGGCGGCTTCCACTTGCAGACCGGGAAAAAGCCTGTAAGAATACGGAGCTTCCGTAGCACGGCTGATCCGCCAAAGGAACGATCAGCCGTGGGCGGACCAGCCGTCGAAATACGGCGGGCGGATAGCTCAGTTGGTAGAGCAACGGACTGAAAATCCGTGTGTCGCCGGTTCAATTCCGGCTCCGCCCATTCCCATCTCTCCGTGAAGATCGCCGTGAGTTTCGTCCCAGCAGGTGTGGCAGACGGCGAGTTTCGTCTCGCCATCATGGGCCTTCAAGCTCCGGACCGCTCGCCGCCGCGCTCCAATTCCTCAACTGTCCTAGGCCAGTCCTTCCGCAGCAGTCGGGAGAGAGATCGATCGGCGAGGATGCGGCCCTGAGTCTGGCAGGCAGGACAGTAATTCGTTTCGTTGTCGGCATATCGAATCCGCTGAATGGCTGTTTCGCAGACCCGGCAGGGTTGATTAAACCTCCCATGCACGGCGAAGCCATCGCGGAATGCCGTCACGTCACCCGCGCCGGGGAATTTCGCGATGAATGAGGCTGTGAGAGCGTTCGTCCAATGCGCGAGCGTATCCCGGGTGGCATTGAACAGGCGGATTATCTCGTCGTCGCTCATCGCCCCCGTGAGCCTCAAGGGCGAAAGCCTCGCCGCATGAATTATCTCATCAGAATAGGCATTTCCGATTCCCGCGAAAATCCTTGGATCGGTGAGAGTCCGTTTCAGGGTATGGTGCTCTCGACGAACGGCCGCCATGAATTGATCCAGAGTGGCGGACATCGGCTCGATGCCGCCAGGATCATGCTGCCGCAGTGCAGCCTCACCAACGACAACATAAAGCGACGCGCGATGTTTGCTGCCGGCCTCGGTCACATGAAGCGTGCCTGTCGGGAAATCGAACGCGGCGAGGCCGACCCGCGGAATCAACACCGAGCCCGCACCGCCCCACCGAAAGCGTCCGGCAATCATGAGATGAATCACGAGGTGGTGATCGCCATTCAACGAAATCACCACCCGCTTTCCAATGCGACAAACCCGCGCCACCTCTCGGTCGCAGACGGCCTCTATCGGCGGCTCCGCAGTGCGCAGAAAGAAAGGCTGGGCGATTCGAGCCCGCTTCAGGGTTTGGCCCACGATTCGACGACCGATCGCCGCGAGGTAAGCTTCGATGTCGGGCAATTCCGGCATGGCATGTATGTTACCTGCGAAAAGTCGAGTTGAACCGTCAAGTGTAATCCCGGCACGAATCGCCGAGTGTACTTTCTTGCGAGCGTATACGCACAGACCGTGAATTTCGGACCCTGAATCGCGAAATCGTGAAGATGTTACGCTAGAACATCCATTCGTTGATTTAGGGGACGTCGGCGCGATATGATTGTCGGAAGCGCTGATTGAAAACTCTTGTAGCTTTGCCCGGCGTGGCCGGCCGACCGTCGATTGGCCAATGGACCGCCTCTGGCGTTGACCCGATATCGCCGCGCTTCGAGATGTTTGGGAGCATTTCGGCGGTGTATCGGTCGATTATCAGCCGAAAATACCAAGGTCAGAAGATCGCATTGGCAACCCGCTTCTTGACCGGGCGCTTCACAGGTGGGCTTTGAGCCGCTTACTTCAGCGTGCCGCCGTGGCCGTTCCGGAGCCGAAGTGCTTCGCCAATGACACCAGGGCATTGCGGCTCAGGAAGTCCGGAGCAGCAAAAATCGCTGCCGATTGCAGGGTACGGGGTGAGGAGTCTACATGATGCGGCTTGGCGTTTCATTTTTCATCGGACTGTCGTCATGGATCGGCATCGGCAACTGGGCGGCGGCGCAAGAAGCTGAGGACCCGCGCGTCTCCATTGAAGTCGCCGCTGAAACACAAGGTCCGGCCGTCCTGCGAACTCACGATGCGGCGCCGAGTGGCGAGTGGAAAGGCGGCCGATTTTACACGGCGGAAGAGTTGCAGTTGAAACTCTCCGGAGCGGCGAATCCACCGGATCCAGCCGAAACGGACGGCGCCCCGCGCGGCGGACCGGCGAACGATTTGTGCGCCAATGCGATTCTAGTCGCGGAAGGCAGCCATCCCTTCAGTACGGTCGGCGCGACTTCAACGCCGGGCCTCAGTGATACCTTCTGTAACTTCGGATTTGCCGACGGCGGAACTGTTCAGGCGGACATCTGGTTCCTCTACCAGGCGCCTTACAACGGTCGAGTCACAATCAGCCTTTGCGGGGCGAATTACGACACGAAGATGGCGATCTATGCCCGGCTGGAATGCCCGTCCGAAACCGAAGCGGCAATTGCCTGCGACGACGACTATTGCGGCGTCGCCCTGGCATCCCGTGTCGCGTTCGATATGACAGTCGGCGAGTACTATTACATTCGAATCGGCGGATACAACGGGGCCCAAGGCAGCGGCACGATGGTCATCACGAGCGGTGAAGCCCCGGAAAACGACACCTGCATTAACGCCATCGAACTTCCCTGCGATGATATCATCACTTTTGACAACTCCTTCGCGACCACATCAGCCGAAGACCCGATCTTCCCGTGCTTCTACAACGGCGGAAAACAAGGCTACGGGACCATGTGGTTCAAGTTTGTCTCGCCCCATGGTTCGATTCAGATCCGAACCTGCAGCAGCACGGGCGCCCAAAATACACTTGTCGCGTTGTACGATGGAGAAAATGGCTGTCCGACCGCGGTGGAGGAGTTGGGCTGCGGCGAAGATGAGTGCGGTGCACAGGCATCCATCTGCATCGGCAGTCTTGTTCCCGAACGAACCTACTACATTCAGGTGGCGTCCTGCGAAGAACCGTCGTTCGCCCATTCGACGGCTTATTGCGACATCACGAACAATCCTTCACGCGGCAGTGTGACGCTTGAGTTGATTTGCCCGTGCCCGGTCGGCCCCGACGTGATCGTCGGCGGACTCTTCGGCACCGGAGGCAGCCCCGCTCACCCGGACTGGAACAAGCTGCGTCTCTGGGGCCGAAATGCGAGCCTGGGCATCTCGGCTTACAGTGTCGGCACCATCTCCTGCAATCCCGGCGACGTCGAAGTGCAGTGGAATGCATTGAACAACAAGCACCCCGTCATTGGACAACAGCTTTACCGCCTGAAGGACGGTCGATTCGAACAGATCGGCATGTCATGGGTCAAACACGGCTTCCTGGCTTTGACTGAGAATTTCTGCAATCTCGGTTGCATCCCGCCCGATCCCTTCACGGGCGAGACACTCGGCGTCGGCTGTTCCGATCCGTATAATTATGATCTCAACGGAACGACATCGCGACTTGGACCGCGCGGTCACATCAACGCCTTCACCGGATCGTTTCCCTATCCGTTCACGACCGCGGTCCAGTTCCCGCCTCCGGGCGCGCAGGCGACGATCGGTCGCAGATTGCAGGTGAAGGACGCCGACCTGATTCCCGCTCAGAATGTCGGTGCGAAGTACTTCATCGAAGGACACTACATCACCTCGGACGATGCGACACACAGCAACGGGCTAAACAACGCATCATCCCGTGAAGTGACCGTCGCGAATCCTTCCGGATCCGTCTTCAACCTCACGATGACCGGGCCGGATTACCGAACCATTCCATCAATCAGCCTGTGGAAGCTCCAGGACCCTGATGTGGTCGAAACGATGATTGACGTGCCCAACGAGGGTCGATTCATCCTGGCGGCAAAGTCGACCGACCTGGGCGGCGGCATCTGGAATTATGAGTACGCGCTCTACAACTATAATTCTGACCGTTCGGGCCAATCCGTGACCGTGGGTGTGCCCGAGGGCGTTGCCATCACCAATGTCGGATTCCACGATGTCGATCACCACAGCGGCGACGGCATCGGGACCATCGCCGGTTCCATTCAGAGCACGGACTGGACATCGACGGTCGGAACGAACTATGTCCGATGGGAAACGACGACCTTCGCGACGAGCCAGTTGTCCAACGCGCTGCGCTGGGCCAATCTTTACAACTATCGATTTGACGCGGCTGCCCCGCCCACAACCGGCACGTTGACGATCGGCCTCTTCAAGCCCGGTGTTCCGACCGAAGTTTCGGGCATGACGCTGGTTCCGCAGGCGCCGGCCGCGCCATCCTGTGACTGCCTCGGCGATGTCGATGCGAATAACGAGCTGGACGCGCGCGATATTGAGATGTTCGTCGCGATGTACCTGGAGCAGATGCCGTTGACGGACTGCGCCGATACCGCCATGCCGTTCGGCGGGGCGATGGACGATTCCGACGTACAGGAGTTCGTCAACTATCTGCTTGAGGGTGTGTGCGTACCGATGCCCTAGGAGGCGTCCGAGGTCCGTCAACCGAAGACGATTCCGGCGTAACCGACGGTGTCGCGGACCGATGCGAGTGATAAGTCCCGGCTGACCTCGTGACTCGCGGTGTGGGCCAGGAGCCGGGCGGATGTCGCTCCGTAGGCCTGACAGGCGGCCAGAGTCGCGCCAATGGCACCCCCACCGCATGCGTTTCGATGGATCACGGACTCTTCGACGGCATCCTCCGATCGCATTTCGAGAATCAAGTCGATCATTCGCCGATCGCTCACGTCCTTAGACCATTGCAATGCCGCCGGGCCGCTGCCCTGAGGCGTGAACGAAAAGCCGGGCCCGTAATGCGTCAGGTCCGTTGAGCACAGAAACGCCGCCCTGACGCCGTAGGTCCGGCAGGCCCTGCCGACCGCGCGACCAAGTGCCACGGCTTTGTCATTCACCGGCACCATGATCGGCACCACAAGAGCGGCAGGGAGCAGATGCTGCAGGAATGGAACCTCGACTTCGATGCTGTGCTCGAACTCATGTGAGTGCGGACTGCTTTCCAGCAGGCCGGTCTGACCCAGAAGACGATCCGACAATCGCTCGTCCACCCCCGCCAGACCCAGAGGCGTTTCCCAGGCTCCGGAGGGGAAGATCGAAGCGATGTGCCCGTGCAGCACGTGAATCGCGCCGAAAATCACCACGGCCTGCGGATGGGGCCTGCGGGCCAGTTCCTGTATCACTTTTGCCGTGACCGGTCCGCTGTATATCCAGCCGGCGTGCGGCACAACTCCCCCGACAATTCGATCCAAGTCGTCCGTGGCATCGGATGCAGGCATCGCATTTCCGCGATCGAGGCATGCGTTGATTGAAGCCAGACACGCATCAGGCCGGTCGTCGTAGAAACGACCGGCGAATGCAGCCTCACGAATCATCATGAGGTCGCCCTCCCGATCAGCAGCCGACGTCCACCGGGACAAGGCGATCTCCCGGTTGAACGTGGCGACCGTTGACATAGTCCTGCCACGACATGAGCTTGCCGCCAGCAGGCTTGATCTCCAGTACGGCCAGCTCCCCATCGATCGTCTGAACGCTCATCATCGAAGTGATGACGCCGCAATCCGACGGAGCGGCGGCCGGCGAAGTCCGGCCCTCGTACGGCACCGCCCGAGCCAAGGTCACAAGCTCATCACGCTTACCATCTGCGGACACGAATCGGCACTGGGCTCCCGGCCACGACCAAAGCCCGCAGATCGCATGAGAAAGCTTGATCGTCGGCGTGTCGAAGCGGATGAAGCCATCGCTCTTGCGCAGCTTGCGCGCGATGGTTGCCCTGGCCGCATCCTGCTCCTCGCCGCGATGCGCGGGATTGGATTCAAGCAGCTTGAGCGTTTCCCGAACCGCATCGCATCCGATTCGCGCGAGGCGGTCATGGAGTTCGTCAGCCGTTTCGTCCGGGCCGATGCCCGTCCGCCGCTGCATCAGAATCGGACCGGCATCCATTTTCTCGACCAGACGGAAAACGGTTACACCGGTGAATTCGTCGCCATGAATTACAGCCCATTGTACGGGCGCGGCCCCTCGATACGCCGGCAGCAGCGATCCATGAAGATTGACGATGCCAACCGGAAAGGCGGTCAGGAGTTCCGGACCGATCTTCTGACCGAAGGCCGCGACATAGGCCAGATCCGCCTTATGCGACTTGATTTCATGAACAATCTCCGGTGTGTTAACATCCTCGGGGCAAATCACCGGCAGGCCCTCTGACGTCGCCACCTCCTTCAGCGGCGTCGGCTTCGGTTCCTTCCCGCGACCGCGGGCGCGATCCGGCTGGGACACGACAGTCACGATTTCGTGTCCGTCAAATCGGATCGAGTCAAACGTGGGGATGGCAAATTCGCCGGAACCGAAGAACACAATTCGCATAATCCGGTGGGTCCTTTCATCACGGCAGCGCCGTACGCCCTGGGATTGTCCGATCCTTGCCGCGAAAGCACTGCATGATCTAGACTCGCCCGACGAACGACCGCGCACCGCCAAATTGTCTGTTTCAGCGACTTGCCGAACTAGCGCTTCCGGTCAGCCTCCTCAAGCTTCCGAATGGCCTTGCGATTGGCGATTTTGTCCGCCTCGGACATGTGATCGATGATGAGCTTCCCGTCGAGATGATCGCACTCGTGCTGCCAGCATCGCGCCGCGAGATCGACGCCGTTCAGGCGTATCGGCTTGCCCTCGAGATCATGACCCGTCAGCGTGCATCGCTCGGCGCGAGACATCGTCACGGTGACGTCCGGTATTGAGAGGCAGCCTTCCTCCGCCGCGGATTCGCCTTCGAGGTCCGTTAACCGCGGGTTGACCACTGCCGTGTCATCGCCTGGTTCACCCGTCACATTGAACACGAAGAGGCGCAAGTTCAAGCCGACTTGCGGCGCGGCCAGGCCGACACCCTTGTTTTCGTGCATGAGCTGAAACATGCGATGCGCCAACCGCGTCAGTTCATCGCCGAATTTTTCGACCGGCGCGCTGCGTTTCCTCAGTCGTGGGTCCGGATGCTTGATGATCTGAAGTGATGAGATTCGGATACCGTGCAAAATCGGACTCCCATGAACAATTCGTCTCTGCTAGAATGATTTTAGCTGCCTCGGTCGGTTCTGAACACCTCGCCAGGTTTGGACGGTGTGGGCCGAAATCAACGCGGGACAGCAGTGGCGACACCGGGCAGCGGTCGCGCAGCTTTTTCCAGTCAACCGCGGCCGAGAAGAGTCATCCAGCAATGGACGATAAGTCAGATGGCAAGACGACGCCGACCGCGGGCGATGCTCGACCCGTCGACCGTCTGGTCGGCTTTCGAGAGGGGCAGGCGACCGCACGAAAACTCTTTGCGCACGCGCTGAAGGCCGAGACCGCGAGGAACTATGACTACGCGATCGAGCTTTACGTTCAAGGCCTTTCATATTGGCCGGATGCCCTTGAGGAGGGCCTGAAGAAGCTCTGGCTTGTTGCCACCAATCGCGTTCGGATGGGTGGCAAACCTCCCGGCTTTCTCACCTCGCGAAAATACCCGACAGGCGGCAAGGACCACCCCAAGGCGCTCAACAACGCGCTTCACCTGTTCGGGTTGAATCCAAACGATGTCTCTTACATGGAGCAACTGCTCCAACTCGCCGCCAAAGCGCATTGCGACGTCGTCGCACAATGGATCGCCCCGATCCTCGCAGCCACCTACAAGACCGGCAAGAAGATGGCAGCCTCGCATTATCAAACCGCCTGCGAAGCCATGCAATTCTGCGCCGATCTTGCCATTGAATATGACAATGATGCCGGCGCGATGGAAATCCTCCGTTCCTGCTCAGCGATCGCTCAACTCTGGGCTCAGCAGTACCCGGACTCATCTGAGCCGGCCAAGGCAATGAGCGATGCGGCCAGCAAGCTGACGATCGTCAAGGGAAAATTCGCCAAGGGCGATGGATTCTCCGATTCTCTGAAGGACGGTGAAGCCCAGCAGGACCTTCAGGATCGAGAGAAAAAAGTCCACACGATCGATCGGCATCGGCAGTTGGTGGAAGCGTCGCGACTTGAATGGGAGGCGAATCGCCATGTCCCCAACAAGTTGCTGAACCTCATTAATCTCATGACGCGCGAGGAAACCGACGACGCGGAGAATGAAGCCATCAAGCTACTGACAGACGAGCACAAATCATCCGGCAACTACATTTTCAAGCACAAGGCGGATGAAATCCGGATGAAGCAGTTTCATCGGCACCTGGCCGAGATTCTGAATCGTATCAAGGCCGACCCGGCCAATCAGGACCACCGACAAGCGTATCACGAGCACATGGTTCGCCAGTCCCAAATCGAGACGGAGATCTTCGAGGACCGTGTTCACCACTATCCGACCGACCTGAAAGTGAAATTCGAACTCGGCCTGCGATATTTTCAGGCCAAGCGATACGACGAGGCGATTCCAATCTTCCAGCAATCGCGAAACGATGCGAAACTCCGCTCTCAAAGTCGCCTCTACATTGGCCGTTGTTTCTTCGGCAAACAGTTCTACGATCAGGCGGTCGAGGTGCTCCAGCGAGCCGTCGACGAGATGGAGATCCGCTCCGGTGCAATTGCGAACGATCTTAACTACTGGCTGGGACGGGCCTTAGAGGCGTCCGGCCAGGCCGAAGCCGCAAAAAAGGTTTTTGGCACACTCATCCAGCAGGACTACAACTACCGTGACGCGAGGGTCCGTCTAGAGAAGCTTGTCGGCGAGACTAAAACATAGTCTAATAGCCGGTCTTTCGCCGTTCGGTCGAACAGCCCCGGACGGCAAGGACAATGCGTGATGCGCGCACGGCGCGATTGACATGACCAAAGGAGTTGTTGGTGGCACGTTCACTCTCATCCCAGAAGAGACTTCGACAGAACAAGCGACGAGCGGATCGAAACAAGGCTCGAAAGACAGTCGTCAAGAATGCAATTAAGAAGGTGCGTGACGCCATCGTCGCAAAGGATTCGGGCGCAGCCGAGAAGGCGCTCCAATCGGCAACCGCGATCCTGGATCGGAGCGGCAATCGACGGACGATTCACCCGAAGACGGCTGCCCGCTATAAGAGTCGGCTCGCGTCACAGGTCAACCTCCTGAAGGCCGCCAAGTAACTTCGCACGGCGACGCGCGCGTGCCCATCGACCGCGCAGCGCGCAGGAACCCGCGTTTCAGGAAGCCTCGTCGCCCCGGCGCCGGGGCTTCTTTCATTGTCGCGCGAGCCGTCGCCGCCGCCCCGGCGGCCGGGTGTCGATATGGCGGCATCGGGAATTGCATGACGACGGATTCCACACGCCGTGAATACGTCTCCCGGGCCGGGCTGAAACTGGCCCACGCGCTCGGCGAGTTTCGTGTCACGGTATCGGCACTCGTCTGCGCCGATCTCGGCAGCAACGCCGGAGGCTTTGTCGATTGTCTTCTGCAGGCCGGAGCCGCGAGAGTCTACGCAATCGAGCGAGGCTACGGCATCGTCGATTATCGCATTCGCACCGATCCACGTGTCGTCGTGATGGAGCGGACCGACGCCCTGCACGCGCGCCTGCCCGAACCGGT
Source organism: Phycisphaerae bacterium (assembly GCA_019636475.1). Lineage (NCBI taxonomy): Bacteria > Pseudomonadati > Planctomycetota > Phycisphaerae > Phycisphaerae bacterium. Next base: position 107,216 of record JAHBXN010000004.1, on the reverse strand, counting down.
TGATCTCGTGACCATCGACGCCGGCTGGACGCGGCAGGCGCGGATTCTTCCCGCGGCCGTGCGGCTGCTTAAGCCCGGTGGAGCAGTCATTTCGCTCGTGAAACCGCATTATGAAGCGGCCCCGGAAATGCTTGATCGGGGTGTTCTGATGGCGGAACATCTGCCGATCGTGCTCGACGCCGTGCGCCGCGATGTGGCGGATTGCGGGCTGATGATCCTCGGCGAGGCCGTCAGCCCGATTCTCGGCCACGGCGGCAACCGGGAGATTCTGTGGCACCTGCGCGGGGCTTTGTCCTGATTCCGCCGCCGGCCCCCGGGGGCCGGGACGGTTCAATCGGGCCCACGGCCGGCAAGCCAGCGCAACTCTTGCGCGTCGGCGCGGGGACGCCGCCGCGAATTGCATCCACGAAATTCGGAATTTCATGGATGCGCGGCGGAGATTCCGGGACGAAACCGGCGATTTGATCCAATCCAATCGGATTTCCATGGATGCGCGGCGCGGATTCATGAACGAAACCGGGAATCTGAGCCACGCGACCTGGAATCACACGGATGCGGCGACGCATGGGGTCCTCGCGCCGCCCCGCCGCGTGACCCGCTCGCCCCGCCACGTGACCCGCTCGCCCCGCCGCGTGACCCGCTCGCCCCGCCACGTGACCCGCTCGCCCCGCCGCGTGACCCGCTCGCCTCGCCACGTGACCCGCTCGCCCCGCCGCGTGACCCGCTCGCCTCGCCACGTGACCCGCTCGCCTCGCCGCGCGGCGATGCCGGATGATGCCATCCGCCCGGCACGCCCTACGGATAGAACCGCCCCATCATCCGCGGGAACGGGATCGTCTCGCGGATGTGCTTCAGACCGCAGAGCCACGCCACGGTTCGCTCGACGCCCAGGCCGAAGCCCCCGTGAGGAACCGTCCCGTATTTTCGCAGGTCGAGATACCAGGCGTAGTCGTCCGGATTCAGGCCTTCCTCATGAATGCGGTGGAGCAGTGCGTCATAACCGTCTTCGCGCTGGCTGCCGCCGATGATTTCGCCGAAGCCCTCGGGCGCCAGCAGGTCCACATTGTTCACACGCGACGGATCCGCCGCATTCTGCTTCATGTAAAAGGCCTTGCACGCCTTCGGATAGTGAGTCACAAACGTCGGTTTCTCCGACAGGCGGCTGATGATCGTCTCGTCGCTGCCGCCGAGGTCGCCGCCGGGATCAAACTCGGCCGCGAGCCGGATGTGCTGCGGGATGTTCTGCACCTCCACCTCGAGATCGCCCAGCTCGTCCTTGAGGTCCGCGATCTCTCCGACCAGTTTGTCCTTTTCCCATTGCTTGACACCCTGACCGGCGGCTTTCGCTTCTTTCTCCGCGAGCAGTTTCCTGATTTCCTCGATGCGAGCGGTCTTGGTCGCAAGATCCCGCTCCAGCAGCTCCTTCGCCCGAGGGCCGCGCAGGATGTCGGCCGCCTCCTTGTGGGTCATGCGGTTGAACGGCTTGGTGATTTTCTCCAGTGACGCGATGTTTCGGCCGAGGAACTCCAGGTCGCTGCGGTGGTCCTTCAGCACGCGTGCGACAATCGCACAGATGAAGTCCTCCGCCAGGGCAATGACATCATCCAACTCGGCAAACGCAATCTCCGGCTCGACCATCCAGAACTCGGTCAGGTGGCGACGGGTCTTGCTCTTTTCCGCGCGGAATGTCGGGCCGAAGCAGTAGACTTTGCCGAACGCCATGCAAGCCGCCTCGACATAGAGCTGGCCGGTCTGGGCCATGTAGACCGGTTCGCCGAAATAGTCGACCTGAAAGAGCGTTTGCGCACCTTCACCCGCGGCCGGAGCGAAAATGGGCGTATCAATCAGCGTGAATCCGTTTCGGTTGAAATAAGATCGGATCTCGTCGATGACGGCATGCCGCACGCGAAGGATGTGCCACTGTCGCCGCGAGCGAAAATGCAGATGGCGGTTCTTGAAGAGAAAGTCGATACCGTGGGGCTTCGGCGTGATCGGGAAATCAACTGATTCGCCGACCAGTTCGAGTCCGGTCACCTCCAGTTCGTGGCCGCCGATCTGCTTTTCGTTGGCCTTGACGAGACCAGTGATTCGGACGGCCGCCTCCTGGGTAAGCTTGCGAGCGATGTCGAAGAAGGCCTCTGTGGCCGGCGACTTGGCGACGACGCACTGGCATAGACCGGTTCCATCTCGCAAGACGAGAAAGGCGATCTTCCCGGAGTCCCGGCTGTTGTAGATCCAGCCCTGGAGGGTGACGGTTTCGCCGACATGGAGATGTAAGCTCTTGATAGTGGTAAACATACGAACCCCTGCCTCTTGATGGAGCGCGCCGGGCGGACACGCACATTCGACCGAGCTTGTGCCTCCCAGGCTGTGAAGCACGAATCCGGGCACATCCAAATCGAACATAGGATATCGAAGGCTTCGCCAATGTCGACTTGGTAGCGCGTCGGTTTTTTCAGCAAATCTTCGATTCGATCGCGCACGCGATCACCAAGATTTCGGCTTGTATGTTAGTGACAGTATTTCCGCATCGGCGGTGCGGTGCTGCATCATTCGTAAAATCAAAAGGGGCTGTTCCACTCACTGAAGCATGCGGTCATCGAGGCACTGAAAGCGAGCGCGGATCAGATCAAAGAGGAGATGGACCATGGACTGGAATGACACGTTCAATCGCAACTACGTTCGTCGCATCTGCTCAATTGTCGTCATCATGATCCTAATCGGCTGCACCCAAGGTGATCGCGTCGGAGTGTATCTCGAAACGGCGGGAAAAATACTCGACGATTATGGCAGCGTTTCAGTGTCCAGTCCACTGTTTGCCGATCGGAAATTGGTCGAGAACGGGCAATTCGCATTCGATCTCCAACGAACAGCCCAACAGTACTACGACGAAGCGCGTAAGGACATTCATGGTGCCGTCGCGTCCATGTATGAACACATTAACGAAACAGACATCGGTTTCCGCGGCACGGTCAATTTGCAGGACCTGCTAACGAACCGCATGCTCTATGATGGCTACCAGGCAGACCTCGATGCATACAAACGCAAGACCGCACTACTCGATTCCGCTTCAATGCTGGGCCTGCTCATCCCGATTCTCGATCCATCCCTCGCGTTGAACGAAGCGGCGAAGGCCGAAGCGGCAGCTACGACACAGCCTGCGAATTTGTCGCCGGAGGAGGAGCGAATCAATCGACTGCGGGCATTGGTCACCGCCATGACCGTATCTTCGACCGGCCTTTCCGGGCCAACGACGCGACCCGCGCCGCCGGAGTTTCAGCACAACCCGCCGAGTTTTGACGAGAGCGTCCTGCCAAATGCAGACAAGGTCCGCGCCCTGCTCTCGGAAGAGAAGTTTCACAAATTTCAGGCGTTGTTGAAGCTGAGTAGACCGACGGGGGAAGTGGTCATCCCAAATAGCTCCGCGATAAATAATGCCGCCGGAACAAAGACCTTTCAGAACGTGTTCAATTTTCTTGGCAAGCCCGAACTGGCGAGTCAGTTCAAAGACAAGATTGTGCTCGTGGGCGTGTCGATGGTGTCGGTCACGCCAGGAACGCAGACCGAGAAGGGATACATGGCTGATGTATCGGTATCAGTGAGTTACGACTATCAGCCTGTGAGGTTTGACCTGCTGGCGAAACTAGCAGCCCGTGGCAAAAGTCCTCTTGACTCGCTAGGGGAATCAGATGATCTGAATTACGTCAATGCCACTCTATCTACCTATGCCAGATTGAATCGTGACGAAACACTCGTCAACCTCCAGAACCAACTAAGTAATCCGAGTCCAAGTTCCCAAGGGCTCGATTGGCCGGAGGAAAAGAAAAAGGAGTTGGAAACGCAAATTCACGAGCACCTAGTAAAAAAAGCTGCGGAAGCGGCTAATGTTGCCAAGGATCGACGAAAAATCGACACCACACGGACCTACTATGCAGGATATGAGGCCGGTAGTTACAGGCCAGGACTGATGGAACTGACACCGGCAGGCGAACTTGTTTCGTCAGTTCAGGTCTCTTCGGCTCCACTCGTTGCCGCAGTCACTCCGATGACCGACATGCAAACACTCGATCTGTCAAGCAGCATTCGAGATCAGCAGGCGTTGGCACTGAAGATCGCACTGGTGGTATCGGGGTTTGGGGCTGAGGCTCAGGCCGCTGGATTGATTCAGGATATTCAGCAATTTCAGCAGGATGTCGCGACGCGTTCCACGCTCAATACTGTTGCCGGCTACAGTAACTCCGGGGGGGTATTCGGTTATCAAATCGGCCCCAGTCTTTTTGGGGTTCGAAACACGGGCGTATTTAATAATAGGAGATCGGCGGGTGCCGAGAAAGTGCTACAGCGCCAGAGTTTTCCGGTTCTTGTTTTTGTCGGCATCGATCGGAACGACCTGAGAATCCGGTTGAGTTACGACCCGAATTCAAACCCCAAATGGCAGATTGTGGAACCGCGGCTCCAATTTCGCCAAACCACACGATGGATTCCAATCAAGAAGACCGATGACCCCGCCTTGTTTGACGCCCGACCGCGCCTAACTGAAAAGGATCGCCTGCATGCGGCCAACCATCTTCGCCTGGCAGCCAATATAATCGAGCGGGAAAATCCCAGTGAGAATGACAGTTGGAATGGACCATACCCAAGCAGGTCGAACAACTTGCAAGGTTCCCAGAACTCCATGACTTCGGCCGACCTCGCGTTTGAAGACTACGTTCGCAATCGAATCGCCATACTCCGCTCTCACGTCGTGGAAGCATTCCATTTTCAGGCGGTTCCGATTGATGCCTTTCTTCCGAAAGAGGCCAGTAAACCAAGCCCCTCACCGGTTGTGGAAGCTATTACACCCTCAGAGGTATTTTTCAAAGTTGAAAACGGAAAAGGCACATTGTCAGAGACGCACATCGCGATCACCGGCCGACACCTCGATCAAATCGAATCGGTAGCGAAAAAACCTATTGGCGGAACAAGCCTGACAGTGAATATCAAACTAAAAACCGAACATGCCATACTTGTAGCACTCTCCGGGAATACTGGTAATCAAAACACACACTCGGTTCAGTTCCAATTCAACTACAAGGATGCCCAAAAGCAAGATGCTTTCATCCTGACGCCCTTGCTCCAATTGAAGCCATTTCCAAACCAGGAGCCCAGGTCGCAAACAGCCGCAAGTGAAGATGTCATAACACTGCGCCGGACCTTTTCCACAACCACCCAACCCGCCGTCAGCGATATTGTAACAATTCCGAAGTCCGTTGATCCCTCTATCACAAATACGTTCATTCAAAATAGCGGGCATCATCCTACTCAAGACCCTTGTGGCAATTTCGAAGTAAGAGTCAAGTCCGGACAATAAACTCACATTCAATGCGCCATCAACGTGACAAGTCGCTGTCGGGATCAATCAATGAAAGGACGATCGCATGACACCGCCAATCGAAATTACTCATGAAGGAATCGAACTCCATGGCACGGTCAGCGCTGCCAGCGGAATTTCCCGGCATCCGATTCGAATTCCGAACGGAACCCAGGCTCAAATCAAACTCCATTCGACCTTCCTGATCGAATGGCAGATCAGTCCAGACGACAACACTTGGAATATTAATTCGGCAAAAACTCCACGAGTTGTTCCATCAGGTAATCACGAGATACGGGTTCGAACTCCGATCGGGGTGCCTGTGATTGCAGACATCCCTTACCAACTTTCGGTGCGTCTAGTTTGAGTTAGAGCCGATCGAGAACTCAAGTTGGAACGGCTAGACCAAACAGAGCAAAGCGCGGTCAGATTTTCGTCCGGATCGAGTCTCCGTCGAACGAAGGTCTCTCTCATGAGAACAGCGTTGGCGATTCCTTCAGCTTCTTGATGCGATCGCGTATCTGCGCCGCCTTTTCGAAATCCAGCGCTTCGGCCGCGGCGAACATTTCCTTTTCCAAATCCGCGATGGATTCGGTCAGGTCGAACGTCTCCTCGCTGGCCTTGATGGCTTCGCGAGCGGTCTTGCGCGCCGCGATCTGATCTTCCAGACCCTTGCGGATGGCCTTTTTGATGGTCACGGGCGTAATGCCGTGCCGGGAGTTGTATTCCTCCTGAAGCTTTCGGCGACGGGTGGTTTCGTCGATCGCGTGCTGCATGGCCTCGGTCATCTTGTCGGCATACATATACACTTCGGCATTGATGTGCCGGGCGCATCTCCCGATTGTCTGAATCAGGCTGGTCGCACTGCGGAGAAATCCCTGTTTGTCGGCGTCGAGAATCGCGACGAGCGACACCTCCGGCAGGTCCAGCCCCTCGCGGAGCAGATTCACGCCGATCAGCACATCGTACTTACCATCGCGCAAATCCCGAAGTATCGTCACACGTTCAACAGTGTCGATCTCGCTGTGAAGATACGCACCCTTGATGCCCGACTGCTGTATGTAATCGGACAAATCCTCCGCGAGCCGCTTGGTCAAGGTCGTGACCAGCGTGCGCTCGCCCTTCGCCACGCGAACCTGAATTTCGTGCAGCAGGTCCGGAACCTGACCACGCGCGGACTTGACCGTGATGACCGGATCAAGCAATCCGGTCGGCCGAATCACCTGCTCAACCACCTCGCCCGCGGACTTCTTCAATTCGTACGGACCCGGCGTCGCGCTGACGAAAAGCACGTGATCCCACATCGCCTCGAACTCTTCAAACCGCATCGGCCGATTGTCGAGCGCGCTAGGCAGGCGGAAGCCATGCTCAACCAATACTTCCTTTCGCGCCCGGTCGCCGTTGTACATTGCGCCGATTTGCGGAATGGTCACATGGGACTCGTCCACAACCAGCAGAAAATCCTTCGGGAAATAATCAGCCAGCGTGTAGGGCTTGGCCCCGGGCGGACTGCCCGCCAGATGACGTGAATAATTCTCAATCCCGGAGCAGTAGCCGACTTCCAGCATCATCTCCAGGTCGTACTTCGTCCGCGCGGCCAGCCTTTGTGCCTCAAGCAATTTTCCCTGCTGCCGGAAATAGTTAAGCCGCTGTTCGAGTTCATCGCGAATCGACTGTGCGGCCGCTTCGATGCGCTCCTGCGGCATGACATAATGAACAGCCGGATAAACATAAAGTTGATCGTGCCGCTCGAGCGACGCCCCGGTCAGGGGATTAATCGTCTGCAATTTCTCAATCTCATCGCCGAACATCTCGATGCGATATGCGATCTCGTCGTATGCCGGGAAAAGTTCGATCACGTCACCGCGCACCCGAAACGTCGCCCGATCGAGATTGAAGTCGTTTCGGTTGTATTGAAGGTTTACGAATTTCCGCAGAAGCTCATCCCGCTCAATTCCCATCCCGACGCGCAGATCGATCACGCTTGCCTTGTATTCGTCCGGCGAACCGAGCCCGAAGATGCACGAAACGCTGGCAACCACGATCACGTCACGCCGCGATACGACCGCACTGGTGGCCGAGAGTCGCAGCCGGTCGAGATCATCGTTGCGCGACGAGTCTTTCTCGATATAGATATCACGTGCGGGGATGTACGCCTCAGGCTGGTAATAATCGTAATAGCTTACAAAAAACTCGACCGCGTTCCGCGGGAAGAGCTCCTTGAACTCCTCATACAGCTGAGCAGCCAGCGTCTTGTTGTGCGAGATCACCAGCGTCGGTCGCTTCAGCCCAGCGATCACGTTCGCCATTGAAAATGTCTTGCCCGAGCCCGTCACGCCCATCAGCGTCTGAAGACGACGGCCGCTCTCGAATCCCCTCACCAGGCGATCAATCGCCGCCGGCTGATCACCCGCCGGCTTCATTTCAGAAATCACTTCAAAATCCGTCATCGCAATTCACCGGGGAGATTCTGTTCAGTTCAACATTCGCTCGACTGAGATTCACAGAATATACTCTCTCATGATACGCGATCCGGCGTTGCGTGGCGCAATCGCGATCAATCGGTCGCATGTCGCACCGAACCAGACCCGATACCGAACTCCGAATGTCCAGACCTGCGAAAGTCTCCGGTGCCTCTCAACCCACAGCGTCGACGAACGGATCCGAGGCAATGACTGATCTCGGGCGACCGCGACGCACGGCATCGCGCTGGCGAATCTGGGCCTTCCGCCTTGCGGCGATGCTGCTCATTCCGGCCATGCTGTTCGGATCAATTGAAGTCGGACTTCGATTAGGCGGCGCAGGCTATGATCCGTCGTTCTTTGTTCCGCTGGGTGGCGGTAAATCGGTCTATGGAAACCCGCGTGTCGGCTGGCGTTACTTCCCGAGGTCTGTCGCTCGGCTGCCGACGCCTTTCGTCATGGATGCGAGAAAACAGCGCGGCGCGTATCGCATTTTTGTACTCGGGTCGTCGGCCGCCCAGGGTTTTCCGGATTCGACATTCAGCTTCGCGAGAATTTTGGACGCGATGCTTTGTGATGCCTTTCCAACCGCCCGGTTCGAAGTGATCAATACGGCGATGGTCGCAGTGAATTCACATGTTGTGCTCCAAATAGCGCGAGACTGCGCCGAGTTTGAGCCGGACACGTTCATTATTTATGAGGGCAATAATGAGGTCGTCGGCCCCTTCGGTCCCGGCACAGTCTTTCGCGACTTTTCGGATCGCCTTTGGGCGATTCGCACGAATCTCGCATTGGCGCGGCTGCGGCTTGTTCAGGTCGCGGGACACGGAATGAGCCTTCTCCGGGCTTCGGACGAAACAGGAATGGAATGGAAGGGAATGGAATTCTTCCTCGATCGTCCCGTTGCCGCCACCGATTCACGGCTCGATGCCGTGTACCACCATTTCGAGCGCAATCTGAAGGATATCTGCCGCACCGGGCGCGACGCCGGCGCGCGGGTGCTTCTGTGCACTGTCGGCGTGAATCTGCGTGACTGCGCTCCATTCGCTTCGCAACATCGCGAAGACCTCACGCCGGATGATCTTGCCGAATGGAATGCAACATACGCCGATGGAGTCCGGCTCGCCGAACGTGGCGATTTCGCCGCCGCGATCGACCGCTATCAGGCCGCGGCAAAAATCGATGACCAGCACGCGGAGTTGCACTACCGCATTGCCCGCTGCCAATCGGCGTTGAACCTGCGGCAACCTGCCAACCAGCACTATGCCATTGCTCGTAACCTGGATGTTCTCCGATTCCGCACGGATCAAAACGAAAATGAGACGATACGCCGGGTTGTGTCGTCGCAGGACGGTGGCGTTCGGCTCGTCGATGTCGAACGATACATGGCTCTGAACGATCCGGCCGGTCTCGGTGCTCCGGGAAAAGAGCTGTTCCACGAACATTGCCACATGACATTCCTCGGCAACTACGAGATAGCCCGGCTTCTCTTCGATGCGTTGCTGCCGGGACTTCCTGAATCCATCCGGAAACTGTCCACGGGCGAAGCCAAACCCTGCTCCATCGATCGCGTGATGGAACGACTCGCGTTTACGCCCTACGCGGAAGAGACGAGCCTGAAAGCCATTTCAGGATTGCTGAATAAGCCGCCCTTCTCAGCCGCCATGGATGTCGAGGAGCACCGCGAACGTGTCGAGCGCCGGCTTAACGAATTGGCATCGCTCCAGACACCTGAGAGTTTCAAGACTTATTGCGACACCTTTGATCGGGCCCTCGCAATCGATCCGAATGATCCGCTCGTTCGCGCCAATTATGCCGAGCTGCTGATGGCCGGCGACCGCTTCGCGGAAGCGGAACAGAACCTTCGCGAAGCATTGAAGGCTTTCCCATTCGACGCAGCGATCGCCGCGAATCTCGGTCGAGCTGTTGCCCGGCAAGGACGCAACGCGGATGCCGAATCCCTGCTGAGGGCCGCGGCCGGCCTCGATTACTGTGACGATGCGTGCCAGGCCAACACGCTTTTTAATCTCGGAATTCTCGCCCATCAGTCCGGGCGGCTTGACGAGGCTCGTGCACTCTACCTTTCCGCGCTGAAGTTTCGCCCGGCCCGCTCCGATGTTCGTACGAATCTCGGACAGATTCTCCTCAGCCAGGGCGATTCCGATGCAGCCATCCGCGAATTCACGGCGGCGGCTGCGCGCGAGCCGCGGAACCCGACCTATCGGCTGAATCTTGCCAGTGCGCTGGCGTACCTGCTGCGAACCGACGACGCGATCGCCGCGCTGACGCAGGCGTCGCGAGACTTCCCGACCGACGTCAATGTCAATGCGGCGTTGATCGATTATCTGCTCCGGACCGACAAGAACGAGCAGGCTCGGATACATGCGGAACTCGCGATCGCAAAGTTGCCCGACTCCGCGGAGATTCGATACAAGGCAGCGCTGGTAATGCAGAAGTTGGGCCGTCGGCAGGAGGCAATCGATCAGCTTGGCGAAGCCCTTCGACTAAGTCCCGGCCATCAGCGGGCCCAGGCCATGCTGGAAACTCTCGAAAAACAATCAGGATGAGACGAAAGTGACTCGACCGATTCAGACCCGCGTTGTACCCGCTTCGGCAGGAAGGCCCCGCTCGACCCATTGCCGCGCCGCGGCACTGACTCGAACGGCGTGGATCTCTTCAATCATATTGATCGCGGCCGCCGGCGCCGGGATTGCGGCGTGGTTGTACGCAAGCGCCGGCCCGAATGAACTTGGGATGCCGCCGCCCGGCGCGGCGCGCGGACAAAACGTGCTTCTGGTCACCTTTGATACGACTCGGCCGGACCACCTGGGTCTGTACGGCTATTCGCATGCCCGGACCCCTTCCATCGACGGCCTCGGCAAACGCGGCATCACCTTCCTGAATGCCACGACAACCGTCCCTCTTACGCTCCCATCCCATACAACCATCTTGACCGGACAATATCCCTATCGGCACGGTGTCCGCACCAACACCGGATATGAGCTGCCACAGTCGGCGGAGACGCTCGCCGAACGTTTCAAGCAGGCGGGCTATTCGACCGCCGCTTTCGTCAGCTGTTTTGTGCTGGATGAGCGATTCGGCCTGAGCCAGGGATTTGACACCTACGATTTCGCCGTCACATCAAAGGGCCGTGCCGGCCCGGAATCGATTCTGAATCAACGTGATGCCGCGGCCGTCACGGATGCCGCACTCAACTGGCTGAGCAAGGACCGCAAAGTCGATGGTGCGCCGCCCTTCTTTCTATGGGTTCATTATTACGATCCGCACAATCCATACGTTTCTCCACTTGCGAATCAGCCTGAGTTCGCTGATCGCCCGTACGATGCCGAAATTGCATATGCGGATGCGGAACTGGGTCGGCTTCTTTCACAGTTGGATCGTCAGGGGCTGCGAGACAGCACGTTGATCGTCTTCACCACCGATCATGGTGAATCCCTGAACGAACACGGAGAATCAGGCCACGGCATCTTCATCTACGAAGCAACGATGCGCGCCGCACTGGTTTTTTCGTCACCGAGTCTCTTCGAATCCGAGTTGCGGATCGAGAATCATCTTGCGGCCACCACCGATATTGCCCCGACGCTGCTGAGCCTGCTCGGATTGCCGGCGCTGCCCGATATGGACGGAATCGCACTGAACCATCAGCGAATCCCCGCGGATCGCATGGTGTTCATCGAATCGATGTACCCGAAGGAGGGCCGCGGCTGCGCGCCTTATTTCGGCGTGCGTTCGCTCAAGGCAAAATTCATCGACGCACCGGAACCCGAATTCTACGATCTCGTTGCAGACCGAAACGAGCTCACAAACCTCTACGTCAACGCACCCGTCGAAATGGTTCCCTGCGAACGCGAACTCCGCGAGTTGTACGCGGCGTTTCCGCAGATCAGGAGCGGTCGCGGTGGTGTGCGATCCATGACCAGCGCCGAAATCGCGCAGCTCGAGTCGCTCGGCTATGCCGGCGGCGTCACTGTATCCGACGAGGCGGTCCTGCCCGATGCCAAGCACCGCATCGCGCTGTTCGAAAAAAATGAGAAAGCGATCGAACTGGTCAAGAGTGGCCGCGTCGACGAAGGACTGGCCATGGCTGAGGAACTGATGCGGCAGACCGACGGATTCGAAACACCGGTGCACACCGTCGCCCACATCTACGAGGGCCTCGGACGACATGCCGAGGCGGTTGCACTGCTCGACGAGTATGTAAAACGCCATCCGAGCACCAATCTGTTTCTGCATCTTGCGAAGAATCTTGCGGTTTTGAACCGCTGGGACGAGTTCGAGCGCGCGCTCAGGGCGGCGGAGGTCATGGAACCGAAGCGCGGTTCGATACCGTTGCTTCGCGGCGACACCTACATGCAGGTCGGCAGGTATTCTGACGCTGTTCGAGAGTATGAGCGGGCGATTGAGATCGATCCGCATCGGATCGGATCGAAAGAGCGCGCGAAACTGGAACGCGCGAAGAAGCTTGCGGGGCAATAACGCACCTGCGTCCAGCCTCACATCCGAAGGGGCAGGCCCTCCGCAGGGAGCCGGGACGATGGCATCCCCCACAGACCCGACCCGGGCAGGCTGAAATCCATAACATCTTTCCCTGAATCAGGTTACGGCACAAATCCCGGTCGCCGGCCAATCAAGCCCATCGAAACGAGTGCTCCGCGCAGCAACAAAAAAACTTCGGCGGATTTCAAAAACACTTGATTCGGCTGTTCACGCTCGGTTAAACTCGCACTTTGGAGAGGTAAAGATTCGGAGGTGAGGGAAGCGTCGGCGCGTTCGCGTTCGGCTTCTCTTCGGATCCTGAGCTTATCTCTAATCGCTGGATAATTTGAATCCTGCAATCGAGTGGGTGAAGCGGCGTGTGCCCGCCCGCCCAGACAGCAGTTTCAGGGTGTCCCGGGGGCCTCTTCAAACATCCTCGGGGAAGAAGAAAGAGGAGGAAACGAACATGAGATTGGTAAGAGGAATGACGATGACCGCCGCGCTGGTCGCCATCAGCGCCGGCAGCGCCATCGCCGGCTTCACGACGCCCGTCCAGAACGGCGTTCCGTCGAATTCGGCGCGCGGCGTGGGCGCGGGTGTCGTCGGCACGGGTAACGGCAGCTTCACTTACAACCATGCCGGTCCGGATTTTGTCCCGGGCATCGTCAACATCACCGGCACGCTCGTGTCGGTCGACCCCGGCACCTGGTCGAACGAGGCCCGCGTTGAAATCTGCAATCCCAGCGTGTGCGTCTTCACCGGCGCCCTCCCGGGAACAGCCGGCACCACTTTCACGTCGCTCAACATCAATGCCAACATCAACAGCAACGGCCTGTTGACCGGCACCTCGGTCGGCGTCTGGACCTTCGAGTTCTTCGAGAGCTACAACGATCCCGGAAATCCGGACTCCCTCTGGAACGACCTGACCATCACCATCAACGACGCGACTCCGCCGGACGTCGGCGAGAACATCAATCTCGGCGCCCTGAACAATGACGGCAGCACGCTGAAGGTCAACGGCGACCTTCTTTCCAACGGCATCACCGATCGCTACACCTTCACCCTGCCGTACGGCGTGTCGAACCTCGCTGACTACCTCAACATCCGCACGACCGGCATGGACACCGAGCTCGGTCTCTATGACGGCGGCGGCAACTACATCGCCGATGATGACGACGGCAACGGCGGCTTCCCTCCCGGACACAGCATGCTGTCCTTCGGCGCGGCGGACCCCTGGGCCGGCGGCGTGAACCAGGTCGCTCCTGGTTTCCACGGTCTGGCCCTTCCGGCCGGCACCTACACGGTGGTTGTTGGTGGCTGGAACACCGTTTTCGGTGCGACGCTCAACGACATCACGGGTGGCACCACTCAGGGCAACTACAGCCTGAGCCTGAACTACGTTCCCGAGCCGGCGACCCTCACGTTGCTGGCCCTCGGCGCCATCGGCTTCATCCGCCGACGACGCTAAGCAGCCTTCGGCTATGTGCCGTCGTGCGACAGCGCGGCGGGCGGTGCCGACTGCAATGAATTGAGCAAGGGGCGGTCAGCCGATGGGCTGGCCGCCCCTTTTCTTTTGGCCCCTGGCCGATCCGCTGCGGATGCGACCTGCCGGTTGCGGCCCCGGCGGGTGGCGATCCGGCATGGAATCGTCGTAAACCACGGTCGCAACATGGGTTTACATCCATAAGTTCCGGATTCTTGTGGAGCAGACCGGGGGTTTGATCCATGAAATCCGGAATTTGATGGATGCGCGGGGCCATTTTATGGCCGTGAAGCGGCATTTGAGGGATGCGGGAGGGATTGGGATGGACGCGCGGGGGCGTTTCGGGCCTTTGGAACGGCGTCTGGGCGCTGCGGGACGGGGTTTCGCGGCCGCCGGACCGCGATTCGGGGCGGCGATCCGCCGCCGGCCTAACGGCCCGATCCGGCCTCGTAGGTCTTCAACCGCGCCCGCATCCCGTCCAGCTCCGCCTCGGTCGCCCCGGATTCCCGCGCCCGATCAATCGCCTTCCCGAGCGTCGATGCCGCATTCACGAAATCACCCGCGGCCGCGTAGGCCGACGCGAGGGTATCGAGATAGTTGGCGTTGCCGTTCAACGTCGACGCACACGCGCGACGGCCCAGCTCGATCGCACGCTCCGGATTCCGAAGCGACTTGTCCGCGCAGGTCGCCAGCGAATAGGACAGGTCATTCGCAATCACCGCCGACTCCGGCGCCGCCTTGAAGCCCGCCTCCAGAAAGCCGACGGATGCCGCCTCATTCCCCTGGCCCCGCGCCGTCTCGGCCGCAAGAACGTAGGCGTCCGCCGATGCCGGGCGAAGCTCAATAACCTTTCGATAGTCGGCGAGGGCCTCCTCCGGCCTGCCAAGCTGCGCCAGCAATCGCCCGCGGAACAGCAGGATGTCCGCATTGGCGGCATCCAGCCGGGCCGCCTTCTCGATCTCCGACATCGACTCGTCCAGCCGGCCCTGCGCGGCCAGGCACTGCGCGAGCGAGAAATAATGAATGGCGTCGCCGGGGCTCAGCGCGGCGGCCTTGCGGAACTTTTCCTCAGCCTCCTTCGACCGGCCCCGGATCATGTCGATGACGCCGAGCCGATTGATGGTGATGGCATCCTCCGTCTTCTCGTGCGCCGCCGCCTCATGCAGGTAGGTCTCGGCCTGATCGTATTCCCGCAGCTGGATGAGCGAATCGGCGATCAGCAGGCGCAAGGCGCTGGAATCGGGCTGAATCTTCAGCGCGTCCTGATATTTCAGGATGGCTTCATCGTGGCGGCCCGCCATTGCGAGCACCTCGCCAAACGCCTGAAGAATCTCGACGCTGCGAATGCCCCGCCGCGTCGTGGCTCGAAGAAACTTGATGGCCTCGTCGACTCGGCCGCTCTTCGCGGTGTCCAGGGCCTCCTTCGCGATGTCGGCCTCGGTGCGCGAGTAGGCCGCGAGCTCAAAGCGAATCGGATCGTTTCTGACCAGCCCCTTGCGACCGTCCCGCTCCGCCTGGGACGTGTGGAGCGCCGCAGCGTCGTTGTTTCCCTGGGATCGCTCAAGCTCAGCCAGCTCCAGCAGCGCGTCCCGGTAGGTCGGCTGCAACTCGATCGCCCGCTTCAACCAGGTGATTGCCCGTTCCACGTTGCCCGACCGGCGCTCGCAGCGGGCCAGGCCATACACGGCGATCACATCCGTCGGATCCAGTTCCACGGCCTTTTCAAAGGCGGAATGGGCTTCGATCGGGTCGCTGTCGATGATGAGATTCCCGAGATTGCTGAACGCGGCCGGATATTTGCCCTCGAGCTCGATGGACCGTCGAAACGAGTCGATCGCCTTCGATGTCTGTCCCGCGGACTCATAGGCGATCGCGGCGAGGTACCGGTATCGCATGACCTTCGGCAGCAGCGAAGACGCACGCTCGAAGCAGACCGCCGCCTGCTCATAGAAGCCCCGCACGCAAAGGTGCAGACCGAAATCGGCGATTCGATCGGCGCTGGTCGGCGCATCGATCGCGCGCTCCCGCGAGCGGAGCACCAGTTGACGCTCATCCGCGGAGAATCTTGACAGGTCCACCTCCGGAGGCACGAAGCCCTCGGTGGACGACATCGACTGCGCCGGCTCGCTCACTCGGCCGGCGGATGAATCGGCGGCTGTCGGCCGGGAGTCTCCCGGGGGGATCGAGCGAGACGATGCCGGTGGGCGCGAATCCTCGGAGGAGCCGGCTGAAATGGAACCGGGCGACGATGCGTCGATTGGGGGTGATTCGGCGTCGGTCGCGCGTGCCGGCGCATTGTCTTTCGGAGCACTTGTCGGCGTCGTCGCCGTGCGGTCGCATCCCGCCTGCATTCCGAGGACCGGCGCGGCCGCGATGCAGGTCTTCACGATTCTCTTTCGGGTTTGTTTTTTCATGGTTTGCCGCTCCGCGCTCTGGGGCCGCTCGCCGAATGCTCGTTTCTCAATCCCCACATCCTATCATCCGCGACCGCGGCCGGATAGATTCCGCTCCGCGGAGAATCCGACCCGGACCGCGCGGACTTTCGCCTCGCTCCAACGAACGGTCGATCGTCGGGTGATTCGCCGGTTATGATGTCCGCTGGGAATCCACTGGCCATGGAACATCGCATGCGACAGTACAGCCGGACATCGCGTCCATCCGATACCGCGCGACCTTGCCGTCACGTCCGACTGCGGTCAGCGTCCGTTCTGTTCGGACTTCTTCTGATCGTTTCCTGCGATCGAAAGCCTGCTCCGCCCGCCTCGCAGCCCACAACCGCAGCAGGCCAACCGTCCAGCGAACGGCAACCGCCCCAATCGGGACCTCCGATTGAGTTCCCGATCGAGCGTCTCGGGTCGTTCTATCAAGCGAACGCCGACCTCGAAATGGATCGCAACGAACAGGCGGCAGCGATCTACGTCGAGCTGATCGCACACGGAATCCGCGACCCAGCCGTTCTCGCCAATCTGGCGTTGGCCCGCCTCCATCAACAGAATCTGCCCGAAGCCGAGGAGTGGTCCCGTCAGGCCGAAGCCGGCGCTCCCGAGAACACTGGCATTCGATTGATCCGCTCAGGCATCCTCGCCGCGACTGGGCGCGACTCCGAAGCACGTCAAATCCTTGAAGGCGTGCTGGAAGCACAACCCGACCACGTACCCGCACTCTGGATGATGATCGCGCTTGTCGGCAACCAATCGGACTCCGACGCGAAGACCCGACACAGACTCCATGAGAACCTCGTCAAGGCCGTGCCACGAAACCTTGCCGCGCTGCTCTCCGCTGCCCAGGCTGCGGCCGACAGCGAGCGCCTCGACTTGGCGCGTAACTATATGGATCGTGTATTCGCGATCTGCTCGGCACTCACTCCCACGCTGACCGAGCAGCGCGATACATTGCGACAAGCTGTATCGAAGCGCGATCAGGCCGGCGTGAAACGTGCCATTTCGATTGTTCGCAATCTGATGCGACAGAGCGACCGCTATCGAGCTGATATCCTGGCGCTCGGTCCATCCGCCACGGCCGCCCCGGCGTACATTCGGCATCCGGTCGGCGTCCTGACCGGCAAGCCTCCAGCCGCCGTCCGTGCCGACATCCAATTCACGGCGGATTCGTCGCTCCAAACGCTCATTGGAGATCCTGCTTCGGGTCGGCGAACGTGCCTTGCACTCGGCACCGTGACCGACGATCGCTCCCCGGCAGTGTATTTCTACTCCGAAGACGGTCCCGGCTCGCTCGTGGTTTTCCAGGGTGAGAAACCCGTCAATGTCACGGCCACCTTCGGCTTAGCCGACGCGCCTCCCTGCCGATTCGCTCTTTTTGCAGACTTGAACAACGACCGTCGGATGGACCTGATTCTCTGCACCAAAAGCGCGGACCGCATTTTCCGTCTTGGTGACGACGGCCGATTTGTGGACGCAGCAGTCGAGAGCGGCCTTTCCGATGCGGATGGCGGTTCGGCTGGCGTGGCCGTATACGACTTCGACAACGACGGCGATCTTGACCTCATCCAGTGGAATGCCTCCCAGCTTCGGATCCTCCGCAACGATGGCGAAGGGACACTCTCGGCGATCGCGACGCCGCCGGGCTGGCCGGCGGACCTGGCTGGCGTTCGCTCTGTTCAGCCGATCGACCTCGACGACGACGGTGACGTAGACCTGTTTATCACACTTGGAGATGGACCGTTTGGCTGGCGGGTCATTTCCAATGAACGGCTTGCCACTTTCAAGGATGTGACTCCCGAACTGACAGGCATCCCCAAACATCTCGACGCCGAACCGCTTATCACCGACATCGACAACAACGGTCGCATGGAGATCGTTGATCCCGCAGCCTGTAATGCATACGAGATTGGCGACAATTTCGCCGTGACGACGCGGCGGCTTCGTGACATCGCGGAGTTGCCCGGGCGTCGCTCGGTTGCAGCGGTCGCCGCCGACTTCGATTGCAACGGATCAATCGAGCTCCTGAGGATGCAGGCCGACGGCGGCACCGATCGCAATGACGTGACCACGGCCACGGGAGATCGACTCACCGCCGTCGATCTGAATCGCGACGGTCTGCCCGACCTGTTGTCAAATGGCGGCCGCGTGTTTTTCAACCGCACAAGCGGCAGCGGAAATTGGCTCGCCGTCGGATTACACGCACTCATCGCCGGCGACTCGCGATTTAACTCATTCGGCCTCTACTCGACGATCGAGATTCGCGCCGGATTGCACTATCAGAAGCAGACCGTAACGGGGCCGATCACGCACTTTGGGCTGGGTCCCTACAACCACGCGGACGTCATGCGCGTCGTCTGGCCCAATGGAAGCTATCAGAATCTCGAACATCGCCCGTCCGATCGGTTACGACTCAGCGCGAATCAGGTCGTAATCGAGGAGCAGACCTTGAAGGGATCGTGTCCTTATTTGTATGCGTGGAACGGCAGCCGATTCGAGTTCGTCACCGATGTCCTCTGGCGCAGCGCGCTGGGCATGTCCATCATGTCCGGCGTGTATGGTCACATCGGTTCGGCCGACGACTATTTCAAGATCGACGGGAATCAACTTGTCGAACTGAACGGCCGATTTGTTCTGCAATTCACCGAGGAACTCTGGGAAACCGCCTACTTCGACTACTGCCGGCTGTTTGTTGTCGATCATCCAATCGGTACGAATTTTTTTGTTGACGAGAAGTGCCTGACGCCGCCCTATCCACCCTTTGAGCTATTCAAAGTTCGCCAGAGCCAGCCGATCCTTCGCGCAATCACCGGCCACGGCACCGATGTGACCGATCTGCTCAGCGAACCCGACGGCAGATTTGTGGATGAGTTTGGGCCGACGCGATATCAAGGCATCATGGAGGAGCACGACCTCATTCTGGATTGTGGCGAGTTCGCTTCGGACGAGCAGGTTCGACTCTTCCTGCGCGGGTGGATCCGGCCGACTGACGCCAGCACCAATGTTGCCGTGTCGCAGAATCCGACGATTCCGGTGCGGCCGCCGGTCTTCAGCGTTCAAGACTCGCAAGGAAACTGGCAGACGCTTGACATCACGGTCGGATTCCCTTCCGGAAAAAACAAGACCCTTGTCTACGATCTGACGGGGAAGTTTCCCACGAACGATCACCAACTCCGCATTTCAACAAATTTCGCTATCTACTGGGATCATGCCTTCCTGACGCGCGGTCCGCAGGATGTGGAACTCCGTGTCACCGAATTGCCGATCTCGTCGGGTCATCTTCACGATCGGGGATTTTCGATCGAATACCCCCGCGTGCCGGGCGGACCGATGATTCCGGATTACGACGCCCTTGACCATGACCGAATCTGGCGGGACCTGATCGGTGAGTACACGCCATTCGGAGATGTCACCGGCCTATTGAAGGCCATCGACGATCAATACGTCGTCGTCGGCGCAGGCGACGAAATCACAATCCAGTTCGATGCCGGATCCACCCCGCCACTGCCGACCGGCTGGACGCGGAGCTTCGTCATTCACACCGATGGCTGGCTCAAAGACGGCGATCTGAACTCGGCAACCGGCAAGACCGTCGAGCCGCTGCCGTTTCGGTCCATGACCGAGTTTCCGCCGCGATCAATCAAAGGCGCAGCCGGAGACACGCATGGATCGAACGGGGCGACGACTCCGCAAGCGCGACGATGGCGTGATCAATCCGTTTTTCGAAACCGAATTCGGATGTTGGACTGTGAACGGCCCGATCCGAACGCCCCCGCCGGCGCCGCGCTCGAAAATCCTTGAACTGCAATTCGGAAATGGCTAAGCTGAATCCGTTCGTGAGAAATCCCGTTCACACCGTCACGTTCGTCCGGCGATGGGATTTCTCGGGCTATCAAGATTCTTGAGAGTGATCTTGCAGCGACCGATCCGCACGAAAACCCAGCGTTAGCCTTGTACGGAGAAGCGCTGAGTGTCAACTCGGCCGATTGATGTGCGTCATGGTTCAGTACGATCCGCTCGCTCGCTTGCGCGCCGGACGAAACTGAACCGGTGACTTCAGGTGATTCCGCCCCGACCCGGCGATCACCAGAGGCAGGCGAGCCATGTCAAATCAGCGGGCCAGACAGGCAGGCAGGCCCGCGCGCAGTGCGCGCGCGCCCGGCAAACCACATAACCAACGGCCGATTGGGCTGATCGCTGTCTCGCTGGTGCTGGTCGCTGCCGGTGGCATTGTCATTCTTCACTTCTACCGCTCATCACCCTCAGTCCCGGACGTCGTTACCATCGCCAATCGCAAGGACATCGACCCCGTCGTGTTGCGGCTGATCGAACGCGAAATAGAGCGGGCCAAAGCCGACCGCAATTCGGCGGAAGCCCATGGTCGGCTGGGCGTCGCATTTCAGTCCAATGCCATGATCCGCGAGGCTGAACAATGTTTTGCAAATGCAGCGGCGCTGAACCCCTCCGAGTCGGTCTGGCTGTATCGCCAGGCGGTTTGTCAAATGGAGTTGGGTGACAATGTCCGGTCATTTGAGTTACTGAAACTGATCGCTCAACGCCACCGGAGTTTTGCGCCGGGCCAGCACCGCTTGGGGCATGCCGCAATCCTGCTCGACGACCTCGAGTCCGCCGAGACGGCTTTCCGTCGAACCATTGAGCTGCTGCCGATGAGTGAACTGGGATACATCGGCTTGGCGGATGTGCGCGTTCGCCAGAGGCGTTACGCCGAAGCTCGTGATCTTGCCGCGAAAGCGATAGCAATCGAGCCGCGAAACACCGTCGCAAACTACTTGCTGGGCTTGTCCTACCGCGGACTCGGAGATCGCGACCGCGCCAAGCCCGAACTTGCAACGGGATCCTCCGCCAAGCCCCGATTCCTCCCTGATCGGATGAACCGGATCGAGGCCGAGTTCCGCGTTGGCGTAACGGCCGTCGTCGCGCGAGCCATGGAATTTCGCCGCGCGGGTCGACTCGATTTGGCTGCGCAGACACTGGAACGGGCGTATCAATCGCACTCCGACGACATCTCGATCATCAACAATCTCGCGGCCATCTACATCGATACGAGCCGGATGGCGGAAGCCGGTCGCCTGCTCGATCTGGCGAAGCGCAACGATCCGGCGAATTTCAGCATCTATATCAATCTCGCAACACTCGATATCCGATCAAACAATCTCGATTCCGCGCTTCGCAACGCCAAACTCGCCACGGCTCATGGTCCATCAATCGGCGCGGCTCACATGATCAAGGCCGATGTACTTACGCTGCTTCATCGCTTCGACGAGGCCCTCGATTCACTGAGTCAGGCGGCGAAACTCGACGCCCGCAATCCGGATGTGCTTATGAAGCAGGGCGATATCTACCTGAAAACCCAACGATGGAATGAAGCAAGGCGGATGTATGCGCTCGCCGCTCAAATTGCTCCGCAGAATCTCGTCGCGCATCTGAACGGCGGCGTCTGCGCACTGAAGGCAGGTGACATGATGGAGGCACGAAGCTTTCTTGCAGCGGCGGAGCGTATTGACCCCGAAAATGAAAAAGTAAAGCGCCTGCGTGAGCAGGTCGCGCAAACGAACGAATCACCGTGAGAATCGAGCGATGTCAAGCTCCGGAGATGCTGCGCAACCCAGTCCCCGCCAGTCACGCACCCGAAGTACGCCATTCATATCCTCGCTCGCAGTCATAACTGTGGCACTGAGCGCCGGATTCACCTGGGTCTACATGACCAGGCCGCACATGCTCGCCCGCAGGTCAGGCGATGCGAATCCCAGCGGCCGCGTGTCCGTCGGCGCTCCGTGGTTCATCGACGGCACGGCCGATGCGGGAATCCGGTTCAGACATGTTCGCGGCGAAAATCAGCGATTCTGGTTTCCGGAAATCATCGCCGGGGGATGCGGACTGTTCGACTACGACAACGACGGCCGGCTCGATGCGTTCTTCGTGCAAGGCGGAGAGCTTGACCCCAATCTACCCGACTCGAGTCGATCAACACTCTACCGAAATCTAGGCGATGGAAAATTCATGAACGTGACCGAAGCGGCCGGTATTCGACACTTGAATTATGGGATGGGATGCGCCATCGGGGACATCGACAACGATGGCGATCTTGATCTCTACGTCACCGCGATCGGCGGCAATACTCTCTACCAAAACCGGGGAGACGGCACATTTGAGGATATTACCGAGCGCGCGGGCGTGCGATGCGGTCGCTGGAGCACCAGCGCCGTCTTCGCCGATTACGATGGCGACGGACTGCTCGACCTCTATGTCGTCAACTATGTTTCGTGGTCACCCCGCAATGAACTGCATTGTCGGGACTCTGCGGGGCGTCGGGAATACTGCAATCCGTCCAACTACAACGCCCCGGCCGTGGACGCGCTTTACCATAATCTGGGCGGCGGACGCTTTGAGGACGTCACGCAACACTCGGGAATCATGCTTGCATTCGGAAACGGGCTCGGCGTCTGTCACGGAGATTTCAATCGGGACGGCAGACCCGATTTCTATGTCGCGAACGATGGAATGCCGAATCAGCTATGGATCAATCTCGGCGACGGTCGCTTTGAAGACCAGGCGCTGCTGGCCGGTTGCGCGCTCGACTCGCGCGGATCCGCCGAGGCCGGCATGGGCGTTCAAGCCGTCGACATTGACGATAACGGGGATCTCGACATCTTCCTGACTCACCTTCGCGGCGAGACAAACCGGCTCTATCTCAATGTCGGCGGCATTTTCGAGGATTGGACTTCCGCGAGCGGGCTTGGCGCATCAAGTCTGAAATACACCGGATGGGGAGTCGGGTTTCACGACTTCGATCACGATGGTCAGCTGGATCTCTTCATCGGAAACGGCGCCGTCACGCGCCCCGAGCAATGCGACGACGAGCAGGATATGTATGCCGAGCCGAAATCACTCTACCGCGGTATCGGAGGCGGCCGGTTCGAGCTGGCATCTCCGCCCGGCGGAACCAGTTCCCCGCTGCTGGGTTCCAGTCGCGCTGTCGCGTTTGGTGATGTCGACAACGACGGCGACATCGACATCCTGATCTTGGAGTCAGATCGATCGCCGCGCCTGCTGTTGAACGTCGCCGGCGAACGGGGCAACTGGGTTATGTTCCGGATTCTCGAAAAGTACGGAAGGGATGCCGTCGGTGCGACACTCGCGGTTGAGGCCGCCGGGGTGGTGCGGCGAAGGCAGGTGCAGTCAGGCTACAGTTTCGCAGCGGCGAACGATCTCCGCGTGCATGTCGGTCTGGGCGAAGCCGAAAGAGTGGACCGCGTCGAGATAAGCTGGCCCGACGGCTCGAAAAGCACGCACGGTCCTTTTTCAGCAGGACGGCAGCACATGATTCGACAATCCGATCATGCGATTTCCGCGCACGGATCACACGCGCCATCGCTGAACTGACGCTCGCGGGCGCATCCATCATCAACGGCGATCGTCGTGTCCGTCGAGTTACGATACGGGTTTGACTTGGGTGGCCTTCGGCCCTTTCGCATCCTGAACAATCTCGAATTCGACATCCTGCCCTTCCGTGAGCGTCTTGTGGCCCTCCGCGACGATTTCGCTGTAATGGACGAATACATCGCGGCCTTCCGCCGACGAGATGAATCCGAATCCCTTCTTATCATCGAACCACTTGACCTTGCCCGTTTGCATGGAAGGGAACCTCATGTCGCCGCGCGCGTGAGACCCGAGGAAACAACCGTTGTTTCTAGATGTGCGTATGCCGCGAAGCCCACAATCACTCGGCATTGACGACTGCAATATGCACCGCGCGGGCCACAGAGTCAATAAATAACTGAAAAATGTTCCACTTTTCCGCTCCGACTGGGAGAGGGCTGAGCAAGTCAGTCCTAGGGTCCACTCGGTGCGTCGTATTCACCGTAATGCGCGTGGAACTTGTCCTGGGACACTTTGTCCGCCGCATTCAATAGCGGCCCCAGCCGCACGATCTGGTCGTTGAACTGCTCGAGATGCTTGCGCGTAACCCGCTGCGGTGGAATCGGAAGCAGCAGTGACCACCGCGTCGGCGGAACCACCGCAATGGAGGTTCGAAGGGTCGCGATCTGTCCACCATTGCCCGAACGATAGCCGTCCCAGGACCGACCGATCAGCTCCCGTTTCCAGTAATAGACCACTTCGGATCGCCGACCCTCGCAGTATGCCGGATTCCACGTCTGCGGCCCCGCAATGACAGTTGGCAGCACCTCCTGCGAAACACCAGCGTGCCCCAGCTCATGCCCGACGCGAAAGGCGGTCTGCCGCTCTCGCTCGTCCTTTTGGGGCGTCGTTTCGTTATCCACTCGCACAACAATCGACTGATCCAGATGCCAGATCACGGGTGCCAATAACGTGGCCTCTATGCGCGTTCCGGATTTGCCGTCATGGTCTGTATCAGCAGAGCTTCCGTCGGGGCTGTCGGGAGGCACTTTATGAATCGTAAAGAGTATCCGCGCGACGTCGTTTGAAACATACTCATGGAAATGCACCCCGACGACGTCCTGGAGGTCCGCGCCCATTCTTTGCCGCCACACGGTTTGTGGCATCTCAATGACGGGGATATCCTTCTCATTGCGAATCTCTCCTGCGCCGACCCGAGCGGCCTGCAGCGCGACAATCGGCTGATGTGCGCCGCCCACCTGCCATTTCATGGCCTCGGCGCCGGCCGGTGTCACGATCAAGCGCCAGGGCACCCCATCTCGGGGGTTCGCCGATCGCTCTGACCGATAGCTCCATTGACCGATCACGAGGCCGCCTCTTGCCGAATCCGCGCCCACTGCGCGCTTCTCAGGCAGAGGCCATAACTGGACGGGTTTCTGACCAGGCCGCCAGGGAAGCCCGGCGCTGTTGTCGTCCGAACGTCTCAACGCTCGTGACTTCGCCGCCGGTCGTGACGTCGCCCCGGCCTTTCCGGGTTTTGCAGGTTGAGTCGTGGACCTCGTGGAGCGCTTCACCCTGCCCTCTGAGTCCTTGCCGGCCTCGTCACCCGCCATCGGCGGGGCGCTCGTCACAAGTCGCAGTGCAGCCGGCGAATGTGTCTCATCGGCTGGAAATGCGCCGCCCGGCGCAGTTGAGGCCGAGGCCGCCCCCCCGAGCCAAAGCAAAGCGGCCAGAATGGCGCGCCGCGCCCATTGCCGGGGTATCGGGAAGCGATCGGAGTGAGGCTCAGAATGGCGGCCTAAGAGCATGTCGCCTCCGGGCATCGGCCTTCAAGGCGCACGGGCAAGCGCCGCCTCGCCGGCAGCGTTCTCTTAATCATCATATTCAATCGGTGATGCTGAAACTACCCGGAATCATACCCGCAGCGGACAACGGACCGGCGATCTCCCATCGATCACCATCGCGAATCACCCGCCGATAGAGGGTGTCTCGCTCGACTGGAATTCGCCCGGCCTCGCGAATCAGCCGCTGCAGTTGATCAAGCGTCAATTCCTGGTGCCGGTTGCCGTAGCCGGCTTCGCGCTTGGTGATGTCGTACTGAACCACCGTTCCGTCGATGTCATCCACACCCCAGTTCAACGAAACCTGAGCAAGCTTTGCACTCTGCATGATCCAGAATGCCTTGATATGCGGAAAGTTGTCCAGCATCAATCGGCTGATTGCAAGCGTCTTCAGATCGTCCAGGCCGGTCGGTCCCGGAAGGTGTGCCATCTCGCTGTCATCCGGGATAAATGATAGCGGAATGAAGCAGTTGAATGCAGCGCGCCCGGTCCGCAGCGACCGGTCCTGATGATCCCGCAACTTGATCATGTGGCGAATGCGCTCTTCAACCGTCTCGACGTGACCGTAGAGCATTGTGGCATTGCTGAACATGCCGATCTCGTGGGCCGTTCGATGCACGTCAAACCATCCGGCTTCCCCCACTTTGTTTCGGTAGGCTTCGCCGTGCACACGATCGTCAAAGATCTCCGCTCCCCCACCCGGCAGGCTGCCCAGCCCCGCATCCCGAAGCTGTTCCAGCACTTCCCGGATCGACAATCGCGGCTTGGATATACGCGTAAAATGAATGATCTCAATCGCCGTGAACGCCTTGATGTGAATCCTCGGGCATGACGCACGAATGGACCGACAAAGTTCGATGTAATAGGAGAACGGCAGTCTCGGGTGCAGGCCGCCGACGATGTGCACTTCCGTCGCACCGCGTCGATCCGCTTCCACGGCCGCAGCCACAATGTCATCGACGCCCAGTTCGTATGCGTCCGGCCGCTCGCCCGCGCCATTCAAGAGCGAAAGCCGGAGCGGCCCTCGCGCCGCGACATCGGCATCGACAAGGTCCGATTTCGGCGACGCTTCCGCGGAGCCGTTGCTACCATAAGGCCGATAGAACGAACAGAACTTGCATCGCAGAACGCAGTAGTTGGTGTAGTTGATGTGCCGGTTGATGTTGAAGTAGGCGAAGTCCCCGTGGAGGCGATTGCGCACCAGGTCGGCCAATCTCCCAATCTCGTGAATCTCGCGGGAACGATAGAGTGCCAAGCCGTCGTCCAACGATAGCCGCTCGCCCGACTCCACTTTGCGGGCAATCGCCGTTAATCTCGTGTTTGAAATAGTGGTCAGCATCGTCGCGAGATCATAGCCGATCCGAACGACTGGGCGGACGGCACATCGCGTTCAGAAGAATTGAAACCAGCTGGATCGACGCCCCCACCCCTGGGTGCTGCCGGCTCAGAAATACCGGTGCAATGGAGAAACGACCCCGAGACGATTCGAACGTCCGACCTCGGCCTTCGCAGGGCCGCGCTCTGTCCAGCTGAGCTACGGGGTCATGAACTTTGGCTGCGGCGGTCAAGCCGAGCGCTCGCGGAGTCGAGGTCCGGCCGGCAAATTCCGCCCCCGTCGCCTCATCCGCCGGGGGCACAGGGCCTTATCACACCTTCACCACGCTGCCGGGAGGCACAAGCAAGACCCTGCGACCAATAACTGTTTGCAGTGTAAGGCTTTGGTGGCCACTGTCAACGCCGATCCGTCTCCCATTACGGGGGATCTTCCGTGGAGTCGGATGCTCCGAGAACCGCTGGGTCCAATAACAAACCGTGCGACTGCAATGCTCCGCGAATTTTCGACGAAGTAATCTATGAGCGCCGCCTACTATTATTGGGCCGATTCGACCCGGCTCATCGGCTGCAGCGAATGGCGGAATGGGTAGATTGTCCCGGTTATGCGGACTAGATAATTTGGACGATCTAAGTGGATTGAGTGAATTTCAGCGCCTACAATATCGGCGAAAGAACGGATGCAATCATTACGGAGGAGCGCGGGGTTAACTTCGCTGTCACACATACTTAGATTCGGCTTCTTTCCCCTCCGGAAAGCACCGGGATAGCCCTTGTGGCGCTCGGTGCTTTCTTTTTTATTGCGCACCAGAACCCGGGGGCCGCGAGCTGCGCAATATGCAGCACGCCGCGCGAGCCCGCACCCGTCACGACATGTCACCTCGATGCGGGAATTTCCGGCGTGGACTCCTTGCCGGTCAGTAGATTGTAAAAAGTCGGAATAGCGGAACCATTTGGCGCCATCCGGGCAGCCCGCTCGATATCGCGCAGTCCGCGCTCATCAAGTCCAGAGTACAGTTCGAGATAGCCGAGGAGGAACCGGAATCGATAGTCATCCGCGCCTTCCAGGCGTTTCTCCAGATCGGCCCGGCGAATGTCATATGCATCGGGACGCCCGGTGATAGAGGGCAAATCGATGCGAAATGCTGCGATTTGCGGGAACCGCTCGATGCCCCGCTCGATTGAGCCGACGGCCGAAATATAGTCGCCCGCCGCGGCGAGCGCGTGACCGCGCCCCAGCAATGGGAGGGGATTGTCACCGTCAATCGCATTTGCCAGTTCGTAGTAGCGCGCTGCGTCGTAATACTTCCCCAGCTTCAGCGCGGACTCCGCCGCCGCCATATACTCGTTAAACTGCCCGCGAAACGCGCTCGTGAATGTCCTGATCGGCTGATCCAGTTCTGCACGCGACCATCTGGCGGCCGATGCCAGTTCAGCAATGGCCCTTCGCGAATCCGATGGCGTCGGCGGCGACGGCGGTTGCGTCGCCGCACCATCCGTTTCATTCGGCGACTGCGCCATACCCGTGGCACTGCGATCTGAGGCGTTCGTGACATTTGATTCAGTCGTCCGCGCAAAGAGCCCGATGTGACGAATGCCCGACTGTTGCGCAGCCGTCACGGCCGCCAGCATCTGCGAATATTGATCGCCCCCCACCGGTCCCGAGTTCGAACTACCGGGCGCGAGCGGTTCTCCATTCGGACCGACCGGACCTCGTGGAAGATCTCCACTCGCCGGCGTGGAGCCGAATTGAAGATCCTGCGGCTTTGGAATTTCGCCGGGCCCCAGCGGAGGGCGGGGAATCCCCGTCCCTCCAAGCGGTTCATCTGATGCAATCCGCTGATCATTCGGACCGCCCCGCATCCGAGCCGACAGCAGTGAATTCGGCTGTCCCGACAGTGGATTGAAAGGCAGCGTCGGCGATGGACGATTTCGATCGCCGCCAATCGGTGGTATGCCGAATAAAGACGATTGGGCCGCCAGGTCATAACGCGGCAGTGAAATCGGCGGAATCGTCGTATCGGTATTCGTTTCCGGCGCGATCGGTCGCTGACGGATGGACGGCGTGAATGTGGTGTTGTTCTGAAGCCTCCGATCGGTCGAATCAGGCAACACGAACTGCTGAGACATGTTCTGCTCGAACGGCAGCGGCGGTCGACGATAAGGAGAACTGAGATTGGAGCCACCTACTGAGTTCATCCCGCGGCTGATCACGCCTGCGTCCGAGATGATTTGCTGTGGGTCATAGTATGAGCCCGGGCCGAAATCGAGTCGGCCGCTTTGAATTTCGGGCAGTCCGACCGTCGTCGAACGAAATCGGGCCAGTTCGGCTGACGGCAATCCGATGCGAAATGCGTTGTTCGCGCCAATCGGCGAAAAACCCTGAAACGCGCCAAGCCCGGACACGTTGCCGGTGATGATCTCGTTCGCGCGAAGCCCGTAGTCAAATCGATATTGACCGGAAACCGGCTGATTAAAACCCCCAGAACCCACTTGTTGATTGGCGTCAAGCGCTCGACCGGCCGTCTGCTCATTGCTTCGCTGAATTCGATAATCGATCTGGGCGTGCAGCCTGGCTGCGCCGGAAACAAAGAACGCTGCCCCCGCGATGAGTACCTGGAAAGTCCGTTGGGAAATCATGGCTGCCATACTCCCATTAACGGCGAACGCAGTGCACTTCATTCAGCATTATAGGGACGAAAGCGAACGGCTGCATTTTCCGGCAAGTTCACGCCGAGGTGGAAGGTCCGCGCGACTTGCGCTCTTCCCGGAGCCCTTCCACCACGCGCCCGAATGCCGCCTGGTTTCGAGAATCGCCTTCGATCAGCTTTTCATGAGCCTCCAGGACCGTGTCGGCCAAAGTGGGCTCATTCCCGGTCGGCGACTTGAGCGGGTTCCAGTTCGGTCGGGCGACCGGCATCGCATCGCAGATTTTGAAGAATCGGGTCAGATGCATGCCGTTGATCGAAGCGAGCACGCGCTCATTTGGCGAGACGATGAACAACTCGGGGAGCGATGGGTCGGACTTCCGCATCGCCAATGAGAGCAGTAAACCTGCGAACGTGCTGTCGATCGATTCGGCCTCGGACAGATCAAAATAAAGATGCGATCGGTCGGGCTTCTTGTGGCATTGGATGAATGTGTGCAGTGCCGGGCACACGCCCATCCGACACGGGCCGATCGCCTTGATCAGAACCGCGTCACCGCCATCAGGCAATGCCGTCAAGATGGTCGCACGATCGGCCGACATGATCGCCTCCTCGAATTAGACGGACTGGCCGAATCAGCAGGGCGCGGCACACCAGGGAAGTGTGAACCGGCGCGCGGACCGCACAATGCGATTCAACGAAAGAACACTGCAATATCCTTCGATATCACAGGAGCGATCTGCGCTGCGATACGGTCGGAACCCTCAGGATTGAAATGGCATGAATCCGTGAAGCACTTCCGTGACTCCGCATCCTTGAAGCCATCAGCCAGATCAATGATCGGCGTATCGGTCGCCGCCGCCACATTGCGCAGCGCCGCCTTGTATGATTCCAGGAGCTTCAGATACTTCGGCAGGCTCTTGCCCATGCCGCGTGGAAAGTGAATCCGGGCCTTTTCATCCGGCGTCGGATCGGGCACGACGATCCCGGCATAACTGCAAACGTACACCCTGCGACCGCGCGATTTGGCGAGCGTGATGACCTCGGTAAGGTTTTTCTCGAAGTGCGTCGGGTGGAACTCGTCGTACTTCTTTGCATCCTCGCCGGTCGGCGGATCCATCAACACGTCGCCGCGGCTCTCGAGCAGACCGGTCACGAAATATACAGAACGCAAAAGATAGCTGCTGAGCAGCGCCCGTTCGATGAGCGTGGGATTCTTGAGGTATCCACTCGCGTCACGCTTGTATACAAGGCCGTCCGGATTGTACTGCCCCATGTCGTTCCAACCGACATAGATCACGACCATGTCGTGTTCGTATCCGTCGATCTCCTCGACGTACCATGTTCTGACCTGGAAAGAGTCATACCCCGGACAGCCCGCGTTGATGACTTCGATGTGACGATCGGGCATCGCCGCATTCAGCGCTTTCTGTAAAGCCACCGGGTAGTTGTACGACGACGGCGCAACAGTGCAGGAATCACCCAGACAAAAGATGCGATAGGTATTCGGCGGCTTCTTTGCATCGAAATCGTCGCCGGGAAAACCGCGCGCGTTGGTATGAAACGTGGGGCTTCGATAGTTCTTCTGCCAACGAACCCGCCGATGGGGGTCCCACTCGAACGATCCACCGATACCCATGTTGAAGCGGCTGTTGCGGTCGGCAAGCACCCGCGCACCGATTTCGCCGCCGATCAGCAGCAGGAACATCCCGAGCGCGACATACCGCAGGCGAATACGACGCTTTCGTTTGCCGTCGGTTCGTGCGGGCGACCCGGAATCCTTCACATCAGTGAGCAAATTCTCCGGACCGTCGTCCCTGGGCTCGGACATGACAGGCTCCTCAAAGCCCCGCCAATGAGGGCGGCGCCATTCTACGTCCGCACCGTAAATGCCACAACGGACCCTCAGACCAGCATCGCTCCCAAACACTGCGGCGCCTTGCGATGGAATCAGTCTCGACCAGTGATTAATGGTCTTGGACTTCCAAACCGCGCTCGATCAGCGATGCGGTTCCTGCCCAAAGATCAGATAGCGTATGGCGAAGACGAACCTACGACACGTCCGTCGCGGGGATTAGCCGCTCGCGCACCTCGATCGCCAGCCGCCGGCCGACCTGGTCTTCTTCATCCACCACGACCTGCGCGCCGGCCAGAGCCAATTCCCATCGAAAGATGTGATACCTGGCGCGAACGACCAGCGTGGCGTCCGGACATGTCGCACGAAGCTGCGCAATAATCCCGCGCGTCGTTCGCGGATCAGGCACGGTCACCACGATGAAATTAAATTCGTGCGCGCGGATCGAGTCCAGAAATTCGGGCTTGCATGCATCGCCAATTGTCGTGCGCAGTCCATAGCCGCGAGCGAGTTCAGCGGTCCGGCTGTTCAATTCCACCACGAGAATGCGTTCCTTGTGGGTACTGATCAACCCCTCCGCGACACGTTGGCCGGCGGGACCAAAGCCGATGATCAGAATCCGCTCGCCCTCGAACTTCGGTTGCTTCTGCGAAATCTCTAATTCTGGCGCGGGCCCAAGCGTCTTGCGAGAAAGGCGCCCTGCCAGACGAATGACATGCGGTCCGAGTGCGACAAGAAACGGCGATAGAAACAGGGTGCCAATGGTGGCGGACACGATGAGCCGAAAAATGTTCTCATCCAGCGTGCCGTTGTGCACTGCAATCGTCGAGAGCACAAACGCGAATTCTCCAACCTGGGCCAGATAAAATGCCGCCGCGAGGGCATGTCCCAGCGGCATGCCGAAGAGAAAATTGGTCACGCCCGAGATCAGGGATTTTCCGCCCACAATCAAGGCGATGACGCCGAAGACATTGAGCCAGTTGTCATAAATCCAGACTGGATCAGCCTGGGTTCCTATGGAACTGAAAAACAGCGTCACGAACAACGTGCGCAATGAAGCAATATCGCCTCGAATCTGATCGGAAAACGGGGTTTCGGCAAGGATCATTCCCGCAACGAACGCCCCCAATGCCGATGAAAGCCCCACGCTGCTCGCGGACCACGCGGCACCGAGCGCCATCACGACGGCCAGCAGAATCGGCACGTCTCGATTGGGCATCGTTCCGGCCCGCACCATCACGATCGGAGCCAGTCGATTCAAAACAAAGTAAAGCCCGGCCGCAAGCAGTGAGCCGTACAGGATTGTCTTGCCCAGTTGCCATACCATCTCCGATTCGGTCCCACGGCCGCCGAAGAACTCGACAAGAAGCACGAGCGGGATCACCGCCATGTCATGCAACAGCGTCACGCCCAGTGCAGTCCGGCCGAAATTCGCGTCGATCTCCGCACGGCGCACCAGCAGCCGAACGATCAGCGCCGTACTGCTCATCGTTAGCATTGCCCCGATCGCGACTGCGGCACCGGGCGTGCGCTGAAAGAGCAGGCATACCAGGGTGGTTGTCAGGAATGTCGCCACGGTCTGAATCGAACCGCCGCCCAACACGACGATTCCGAGTGACCGAACGCGACGAAATGAAAAGTCCAGACCGATCGTGAACAGCAATAGTGCGACGCCGATTTCGGCGATGGATGACACCACCGCCTGCACCTTCAGAACGCCGAACGCATTCGGGCCGAGCAGCGTTCCGGCCAGCAGGTATCCGAGGAGCGCGCTCTGCCGAAACCGCTCACAGATGGCGCCGAGCACCATCGCCGCGGACAGCAGGACCAGCACATCAAATACCGTCGTCCAGACGCTCATGGAACCCTCGTCGACATGGGCGAGAGTCTAGCCACAATGCCTCCAAAATTCTCATGGACCATGGATAGAGAATTCGGATCGCAGGCGTCAGGTTCCCGTGGATTCTCGCACAGTCCGGCGGCGCCCCGGAAGGCCTGAACCCTCCGCGTCAATGGTCCCGAAATCAAGTCGGACCGGCGCCGACCCGGCTTTGGGTCGCGCTCCCTCGCAAATCGAGCCGGATTATTCCGGAAACCACTCATCCCATAATGATAAATCGCCGATAAATCTGACATTCGGCCGTGTAGGCAGACGGATCTGCAAGCCGATCGCTCTCCGATGTTGAGCAGCCTCGCGGGTCACGGCGGACCCACGATTCTGGACAGGACCGATTTCGATCCCGGCCCTGCTATTGGATGACCGATCGGCTGGCGGCCAGAATTTCTGCAATCAATCTCCTCCAGCTCGAGGCCGCACGCACTTCGTGCGGTCTCGTTTTTTTTAACTGGATTCCTGGAGTCTCGCCCGGCGGTCGCACGCCGTCCATTCTTGACGGAAGGCATGCCGGCAAGACAATGCAAACTGCGTGTCTTGAATACTCAACCCGTCGCCGACCTGCGGTCGACCGCTGACTTTGGCGCGCGCCTGAGAGCCGATTCATGCAAGCAATTACTGTTCGGAATCAGAGAGCCTCGCTCCAGGAGCTCGCCGCGCCAGTCCCGCCCGACGGCGAAGTTCTCATCCAGATTCTGCTGGCCGGCATCTGCTCGACCGATCTCGAGATCATCCAGGGCTATGCCGGCTTCGAAGGAGTCATTGGGCATGAATTTGTCGGCAGAGTCGTGTCCGACTCATCGAAACTTGCTGGCAAACGCGTCGTCGGCGAGATCAACTGCGTCTGCGGCCGCTGCGACATGTGCGCAAGCGGACTGTCGTCTCATTGCCGCAGACGAACCGTACTGGGCATTCAAGGCCGCCCGGGCTGCTTCGCTGAGTTTATCTCGCTCCCGGAGAAGAACTGCCTCCACGTACCCGATACCGTGACAGACGACGAGGCCGTATTTGCAGAACCATTGGCCGCTGCGATTCAGGTGCTCCGTCATACCAGGATTGAGAAGCGAACAAATGCAGCCGTTGTCGGGACAGGCCGACTTGGCATCCTGGTCGCTCACATCCTCGCATCCACCGGATGCAGACTCGTCGCCATCGGTCGCAACGAACAGACTCTGGGACTGCTCGACCGTCGCGGAATCCGCGCATTGAAGCTCTCCGAGGTTCAGCGCATGCAGGATTACGATGTCGTCGTGGACTGCACTGGCAATCCGGAAGGTCTGTCCATTGCGATGAATCTCGTCCGGCCGCGAGGCACGATCGTCATGAAAACGACCTGTCGCGCAGACCACGGCATCGATTTGACGCCTCTGGTCGTTAACGAAATCTCCGTCGTCGGCAGCCGTTGCGGCCCGTTCGCAGACGCGCTCAACACATTGGCACGGCGAAGCATCGATGTGACCGAACTGATCACTCGCCGGATGCCGCTGACGGGGGGCGTCGACGCCCTGCGCCTCGCGAGCGAACCGGATCAGATCAAAGTATTGCTCAAGGTGTCGGCATGATGCAGGCCGCCCCCACCGTCAATTTGATAGAAACCGCGTTGGAAGACACGACGATCTTCCTATTCCCGGCTCTGGCCCGCCTCGACGGATTCTCCCATGCTGTCACATCGCGCCCTTGGAACATGGCGACACACTGCGGCCCGGACGCCGACCGCGCTGTCGAGCGCCGTCGAAAGGTGTGCGACTTCATCGGCCTGCCCTTCAATCATCTCACCGCCGCCGACCAGATTCACAGTCCACACGTCATTCGTGTCAATCCATCGGATTGCGGTGCCGGGCGCGACGGTCGACACACCGCGCTGAGATTCGTCGATGGTCTCGTATGCGATCTCCCTGATGTTCCGCTCATGCAGTTCTCAGCCGATTGTCCGCTCATCCTTCTCGTGGAGCCGCACCGACGAATCATCGGAATGTGCCACGCGAGCTGGCGCGGAACGGTCGCGGAAATATGCGTTGAATTGGTGAGGCAGCTTCGGCGCGAATTCGGCGTGAATCCGGAACAATTGATCGGCGGAATCTGTCCCTGCGCCGGGCCGCTGGAGTACGAAGTCGGAGACGATGTCCGCCGTATCGCGCTTGCCAGATTGCCGGACGCCGAGCAATACTTCCCGAAAGTCGGTGAAAGATGGCGTTTCGATATGCGGGCTGCAAATGTCGATCAGTTGGCCCGATCGGGAGTTGATTCATCGAATATCGCCCTCGCCTCAATCTGCACGATGACCGATGACCGATTCTATTCATTCCGCTGCGAGGGCGAGAAATCCGGTCGATTCGCCCTCGTCGCCGGTTTTCGATCAAGCTGACGTTTCTGCGATCGCCTCAGCTCCGGATTATCAGACCACCGCACGCGCAGCGAATCAACCTCCGCTCATGCGCCGATAAGAGTGTCGGAGGTTCAGACTCATGGCCAAGCCGAAGGCGGTCGTACTCTGTTCGGGCGGATTGAACAGTGCCGTTTTATCCATGATGGCGCGACAGGAACACATCATCGCGCTCTTGCACGCCCGGTTCAAACATCGAAGCGACGAAAAAGAGGCCGCGCTCTTCGAAAAGCAGGTTGAGTTCCTCGAACCCCAGCAGCATCTCACCATTGAAATGCCCCACTACGTGACCATCGGCGGAAATGCCCGTGTCAGCCGGAAGTACAATATGGAGGATGCCCGCGCAATTGGCGAAGGCCGTTCCACCTGCCACGTGCCGGGCCTCATCAGCGGACTGTTAAGCGCGGCTTTCACATGGGCGAACGTCATCGGCGCAGGCAAAATCATGATTGGCGTCAGCGAAGATCTCGGCCCGCCCGCGCCCCGAACCGCGAGCATTTACCCCGACTACTCCCGTGAGCATCTCGAAATGTGCCGACATGCGATCACCGCCGCGTCCATGCAGAAGACAATCGCCGTCGAGATGCCGCTTATTGACCTGCGCCGTGCGGAGATCATCAGCCTGGGCCACCGACTTGGCGCCCCATTCAACCTGACCTGGTCTTGCCTCGCCTCCAACGATGCCCCCTGCGGAGCATGCATCGGCTGCGCTACCCGCGCGCGAGGCTTCGTCGACGCCGGAATTCCCGATCCGATCCTGACAAAAGAACCCGCCATGGCCAGGTGAGCCGAGAGACGCCGGGGCTACATTCGCTCGAGCGTGCGAATCCCCAACAGGCTCAGGCCCAGTCTTAACGCCCGGGCCGTCAGATCGCACAATCGCAAACGCGATGCCCTCGTCGCGGCATCCTCCGCCTTAAGAACCGGACAATTCTCATAAAACGTCATGAATCGGCCCGACAAATCAAATAAATACTCGCATAGGTAGTTGGGCATCAAAATCTCAGCCACGCTATCGACCACATCCGGAAAGCGGGCAATGGCCAGCGCCAGGCCACGCTCCGCCGGCAACGTCAATTCAATCGGCGAAGCGCACGAAACCTCCGCCACCCCGGCCTCCTCCGCGCCTTTCCGATAGATCGATCGAATGCGCGCATAGGCGTACAGCAGGTAAGGCGCCGTATTACCCTGCATGGCCATCATCTTTTCCCATGAGAAGACATAATCCGTGTTTCGATTCTGGCAGAGATCCGCATACTTCACGGCGGAAATGCCGACCACTTCGGCGATGTTCCGAATCTCCGAATCATCAAAGCCGCGACGTTTGTCGGAGTCAGCCTCCGATTCTCGCAACAGCGCTTCGGCGCGTTCCACTGCCTCCTCAAGCAGGTCTCTTAGTTTCACAGACTCCCCGGAACGCGTGCGCAGCATCTTGCGATCCGACCCGAGGACGGACCCGAAACTGACGTGCTCCAGGAGTGTTCGCGTCCCATCCGCTTTGCGCGACCAGCCGAGGGCGTGCACCGTCGGAAACAGCATTTCGAAATGGAGCTTCTGCGGCGCGCCAACGTGGTAGATCACGCGATCAGCGCCAAGTCCGCCGCCAAGCTTCGCGAGTTCGGTCGCAAGTGCCGCCGTCTTCAATGAAACAGGATGACGCTGCCGGTGAGCGCATCGATAAAGCGCCGCGGCCAGATCCGTCGTCGCATAGAGCGACGCGCCGTCAGACTTGCGAATGATCATCGGCAGCGGATCGCCGCCCGGACCCTTGAACGCAGGCGACCCGTCAGTCTTATCGATGAACACGCAGACCGCCCCCTTGTCATCCCGGCAGACTACGCGGTATTCGCCGGACTGACCTTCAGCGGACCGAAGCGAGGCGCGAACCTCTTCCACGACATACGGCAAAAGCGGCTCGTAAAAGCTCTCACCGCAGACATCAGAGTCCTGCAGCAGAACGCCGAGCCTCCGATAGATTGCGTTGCACTCGCGAAGCGTCGCTTCCTTCGCGCGACGCCATGCTTCAAGCTCCTGCGCGTTGTCCCCGCCGGCCTTCCCCTGCAGCATCGCCGCGACATAACGCGAAAGCTCCGCCAGCGGAGTCGTGGCGCCATCCGACGAGCGGATCACAATCCCCGATCCGGCGGCGGCCGCCTCAATCGCGTTGACATAGCGATAAGCGGGCAGAAGGAGCTCAAAGCTGGGATCGAGCGTCCGAATGAACTCCATAAACAGCGAGCCATCCGGATCATG
This sequence comes from Phycisphaerae bacterium, assembly GCA_019636475.1. Taxonomy (NCBI): domain Bacteria; kingdom Pseudomonadati; phylum Planctomycetota; class Phycisphaerae; species Phycisphaerae bacterium. The sequence continues at coordinate 69,400 of JAHBXN010000004.1, read as the reverse complement.
ATCGAGATGGCGCTGATGAATGGCCGCGCGCTGCCGCAGAATCTCCGCCTTCAGTGCGGGATTCTCCTTCTCCGCGACTGTCAGTTCGGTCGCAATCCGGTCAAAATCCTCCGCTGTCTCGCCGGCCGACTGCGCCATGCACAAATGCCATAGCGCCAAAATGACCTTGCCAAATTGCGTTCCCCAGTCGCCAAGATGATTCTGACGAATGACCTCATGCCCCTGAAACGCAAGCGAGCGGGCGATCGTATCGCCGATGATCGTCCCGCGCAGATGACCGACATGCATCTCCTTTGCCACGTTTGGCGAAGAGTAGTCAATCACCACGGTCTGCCGCGACGACGCCGGAACCTGCTCAATGCCCAGCCGATCCGCAAGAACCGCGCCGGCCGTTGTCACCGTCGTGTCACTGGCAGGCTGCGGAGGAATCGCGTTCAGCGTATACACGAGGAACGAATCCGCGATTCGGAGATTGATGAAACCCGGACCCGCCACGCAATCATCCGCCAGGTCCAGAAAATCACCGGCAATCGGGCGAAGCGATTCGACTATCCGACTAGCGACCTCGCGCGGGCTCAGCCCCAGCTTCTTGCCAAGCCCCATCGCGGCATTCGATTGATAATCCCCGAATCGGGCGTCCGCCGACAACTTCACGAGCGGATCCTCCCCGCGCACCGATTCGCCGAACGCGGCGACCATCGCGGAGCAGACGCACTCTCGAATCTTTTTCAACAAGGAATTCATACTGGCCAAGCTCGAACAATGCCGTCACCAGGGCGCGAAGGCGACAGCCAGGACATCAACCCCGGGCAAGCGCGATCAAACAACAAGGCGCCAGTGGTTCGCTCTCCCGGAACGTGGGGTCGCGAAATGGAATGCCGGATGCTCACCGGACCGAAAGGACCGATCATTCCCAATCCACGCGCTCGCTGTCGCCCCAGAGCGAATCGAGATCGTAATACGCTCGATGTTCACCGTCGAAGAGATGCACCACGACATCCACGAAGTCCACCACAATCCAGGTGCTTTCGTCATAGCCGCTCGTGCCGTAGGGCTTCTCGCCCCGTTCCTTGCCAAGCGCCTTGATGTGGTCCGCCACCGACTGCATCTGACGATCGCTCGTTCCATTGCCGATCACGAAATAATCGCAGATCGGGCTGACGCCGCGAAGATCAAGAACGACGATCTCCTCACACTTGTCATCACGCATCAATCGAGCCACGTCGATCGCGAATCGGCACGCGGCCTCTGCGCCGCGCGCGGGCTTGGCGCGCTGTCGCTCCGAGGTGTCGGACGCCTGCGCCGTCGTTCGCGTTCGTGTGATGCTTCGCAAGATCTCTTCTTTCCCTGCCATAATCGTCATTCGTCGCCGGCCGAAGCCAACGATGAAATCCTCCGCTTGTTCCGACGGCACATCTGAAAACACGACCGGCCCGCAGCGGGTACGCGCCACAGGCCGGTCGAATTCTAATCGAAACGACGCAGTCCGACAGACGCCTCCGGGCGCAGCGGACAAATTTCGAAGAGCGTCAGTTGCCCAGACCGAGCAGCGAGCCGATCTTCGGACCGTAGGCCACGACAAGGCCGGCGAACACGACGCTCACCATGCTCATCAGCTTGATAAGAATGTTCAGCGACGGTCCCGACGTGTCCTTGAACGGATCGCCGACCGTGTCGCCAACCACGCCCGCCTTGTGATCAAGTGAGCCTTTTCCGTAAACGATCTCGTCGTCGGACTCGGCCTGCTCGGCACGAGACGCAATCGCGTTCCGAATGGACTCAGGAACCTGCTGGCGGACCGCCGCATCTGACTTGAACGCCTTCGCCGTGATCTTGCCGAAAGTCTCAATGTACTTCTTGGCATTGTCCCAGGCGCCGCCCGAGTTGGCCATGAAGACCGCCACCGCGAAACCCGTCACCAGGCCGCCGGCGAGCAGTCCCATCACACCCGCCACGCCGAAGACCAGGCCGACAATAATCGGCGCTGCGATCGCAAGGAGCGACGGGAAGATCATTTCCTTCTGAGCGCCTGCCGTCGAAATCGCGACGCAGTTGGCGTAGTCGGGAATCATGCCGCCTTCATAGGCGACCGGCGTTCTTGGCCAATTATCCGGATTACGAATATAAGCGTCGTTGTGACCTTGTGACTTCAAATAGGCACGCATCTGGGCGAACTGCCGTCGGCACTCGAGCATCATCTGGTTGGCCGCGCGACCCACCGCCTTCATTGTCAAAGCGCAGAAAAGGAACGTCAGTAGCGCGCCTGCAAACAGCCCGCACAATACCCGCGGGTTCATCAGCGACACGTTGTAAAACTGCATGAACTGTTCCATCGATGCGCGCCGCGCGGGAACAACCGCAACCTGCTCGCCCGCGATCTTCAGGGAACCGACATACTCTTCCTGTCGGGAACCCGGCTTAAAATCCGATTCGGCAAATCGCTGGCCCTTCTTGATCTTGCCATCGGACTCGAGCTTGCTCAATTCCTTGGCGCCCAGGCAAATCAGCGCCTTGTAATTCTGAACCTTCTTCGAATCGCCGGCATCCTTCATTGCAAATTTACCGTAACCGATGTAGATCGGACCAACCGCCCCATCCAGTTCAGCGCCGGTCACCACCTGGCGCACAACCGTCTCGGACTCATGCAGCATGCCCAGACGCACTTCGTCGATGTATGCCGCAAGCAGCGCCAGCGCAGTCAGCGCCGCCGAACCGATCGCGAAGCCCTTCCCGGTTGCGGCGGTCGTGTTGCCAAGCGAGTCAAGCGCATCGGTCCGCTGCCGAACTTCGGGCTTCTGGTGCGTCATTTCCGCATTTCCGCCGGCGTTGTCCGCGATGGGACCGTAGGCGTCCGTCGCAAGCGTGATGCCGAGCGTGGCGAGCATGCCGACCGCTGCGATACCGACGCCATACAGGCCGAGCATGTACTCGCTCGCGCCGCCCGCGGACACGAATGCAACGAGAATCGCAACGATTACAACGAACAAGCTGGCCCACGTGCTCTTCATGCCCTCAGCGATGCCGCCGATGATGATCGTCGCGGGGCCCGTGACGGCCTGCTGGCTCAGCTCGCGCGTCGGAGCAAAATCGTAGCTGGTGTAAATTTCGGTGGCCTTGCCGATGATTACGCCTGCGACGAGGCCCGCCACGATGCTGCCCCAGATTCCAAGCCAGCTTGGAGCGGTTCCGCTATCTGGAGTCGGAAAGCCCTGACCGATCAGCAGATAGCACAGGATCAAAGCCGCAATCACGATGAAGGCACTGCTGCCCCAGATGCCGCGATTGAGCGCCGCCATGAGTTGCCCCAGATTCGCGCCCTCGTGCGTCTTGACGAGATAAATACCCGCGATGGACAACAGGATTCCCACGCCGGCGAGCACCATCGGAAGCGACAAAAGCCGCATCGCCGCGGTGAAGCCGGAAATCGATGTATCGTCGCCGAACATCGAAACCGCTGCGGCCACGCCAAGTGCGGCCGTCGCGAGAATTGATCCGGCGTACGATTCATAGAGGTCCGCACCCATGCCGGCGACATCGCCGACGTTGTCTCCCACGTTATCCGCGATGGTGGCCGGATTGCGGGAGTCGTCTTCAGGAATTCCAGCTTCGACCTTGCCGACAAGGTCCGCTCCGACGTCCGCGGCCTTCGTGTAAATACCGCCGCCGACACGAGCGAAGAGCGCCTGCGTCGAAGCGCCCATGCCGAAGGTCAGCATGATGACCGTAATGCTCGTAAGCGACATGCCTCCGCCAAGAAGGTAAAGCGCGAGAAACCAGACTGTTATGTCCAGCATCGCGAAACCAACGACGACAAGTCCCATGACCGATCCGGCTCTGAAGGCAACGACCAGGCCCTGGTTGAGGCTCTCGCGTGCGCCGGCGGTCGTTCGGTGTGCCGCGTTGGTCGCGGTCTTCATGCCGATGAACCCGCACAGACCTGAGAAGAACCCACCGGTCAGGAACGCGAACGGAACAAGTCCGTGCTGCACGCCAAGACCGAACGCCATCCAACTCAGCAATGCGCACAAACCGACGAACACCATTGCGACAACCTTGTATTGCCGCCATAGGTAGGCATACGCGCCGTCGCGAACGAAGCCGGCGATCAGCTTCATGCTGTCATCGCCCTCGTTCTTGCTCATGATCTCTTTATAAAACTTGAAGGCGAAGAACAGGCCGACCCCCGAGCCCACCAATCCCAGCCACCAGAGCGCCGGAATATTTCCCAAAGTATGTTCCGCCGCCGCGCCGTCGTCGGCGAACGCCTTTGCAGCCGCCAACGACATCACGCCGAAGGCAAGCAACAACATTCGCGCAACACCCATCCAACCCACAGAACGTTTCAATCGATTCACAACCCGGTCTCCTGCGTAGTCCGTCCCGCACGCAATTTCACAACACATTTTGTCGATTCTGTCGGCGTTCACGATTCAATGCCGAAGCGATCCACGCCGAATTTCACCGCCGGCCGCACGGCCGACGGCTTACCTGTTTGTGACAAATTTCACGAACCTCGAACGAATGAGGGCAGCCGCTTTCGCCGGGCAATCATCCCCGGATGCGCCTGCATGAGCCGACCGTCGTGCGAAACTCGACCGCCGACAATTCAACACTCGTTTCGTGATTCCCGGGATTCACCCGGCCTGACCGTCGGAAGCCCGACAGGAACAACCGACAAATGGACGATCACCCAACCATTGACCGCGCCATTTCGGTTCAGTCGTGCGCCGCCCAATCCTCAGGGCCGCACACTATACCGGCGTCATCCCGAATCGATCAAGCACGGCTGACGTAAAGATCGACCCCATCGGCAGTTCAGTCGCCGGCTCGCCGTCGGGGAATCTCCGGTTCCGATTCCGTCGATTGACTCTCACGGCCCGAAATGAATCGCCGATTCATAACAATTTATCAATTCATATGTTAGAAAACACACCATCTCGGAGTTACCTGGCCGGGCATGTCGGCTTTCCCATCTGGCGATCACAAACTAATATGAAACCCAGGCCGCCCGACTGCGCGCAAGGGGGCAATCCCTCGTGGGGCCACTCGCGGGCAGCCAAAACGATCCACGACATTCGTATTAACCGAGTCCAGAACTCAGCTTGGCCGGAGTCGAAAACATGACCGATTCATCCAGACGCGTTGGAATCCTGGCGTTGATCTTCATCACCGCGCTCAGCCTGTTGGATATGACCGCTGCCGCCGCCCAAGTGAAGCCCGGCACGGAGAAGACCGTGGTGGTCACGGGGGAGGCCGCCGGTACGGACCTCAACGCCATGGAGCAAGCCAGGCAGGATGCGCTCCGAAAGGCCGTCGAACAGGCTTGTGGATCATTCGTCACCGGCCAGACAAAGGTAAAAAACTACGCGGTTGTTCATGACAAAATCATGTCGCTGGCGGCGGGTTTCATCACCGAATCTAAGGTACTCGAACGGCGCACGGAGGGAGAAATCAGCTACTGCAAGGTGCGCGCCAAGGTCTCGACAGCCAGTTTTGAAGCCAAGTGGGCGCAACTTTTGCACACGATTGATGCGGAGGGCAATCCGCGCTGCGTCGTCGTCATCGTTGAGGACAACAACGCGGATGACGAGATTCCGCCGAAAACCGACGCTGTCGCCCAGAGCATCATCGAACGGTTTTTCATCGACAAAGGCGTGCAATTGATGGATCAATCGGCGTCTGCGGACTCGCGGGATCGTGACATGAACCTCGCCGCAATGAACGATGACGTCAAGAAAATGGCGGCCATGGCGGCATCCTTCAAGGCGGATGTGCTGATTCGAGGTGTCATTGAGGCCCGCATGGTCGGCACCACGGAGCTGAGCGGCAGAACACTTCACAAGTGGAATGCGACCCTTTCGATTCGAGCTTATCACACCGACAGCGCGCAATTGCTCATGTCAGGCACCTATTCGGAGATGAAACCGACCATCAATGAGAACCAGGGCGGTGATGAAGCGATCCGCGCATGCGCGGAAAAAAACGCCGGGCGAATTTTGCAGGAAATCGGCGACGCCTGGCGAAAGCGGCAGAACGTGCGCCGAACCATCCAGGTGACGATCGAAAACTGCTCTCGCAAGGACTTCAAAGCCTTTGAATCGGCGATGATGAACGAGCGCGGCGTGCAGGCCGTCCGAATGCGTGAACTCGTCAATCGGATCTGCCAAGTGGAGGTGGATTGGGAATACGATCTTGAAAGTCTTGCGACCCGAATAGAACAACTCAAGGTCGATGGCGCGTCGTACGAAATCATCGAGCAATCGCATGATCGGATCACGGTCAAGGTGGATTCCGCCGCCCGCACGTCCCGATCGTCCGAAGACTGATCGATTCTCGGCCGTCGGTCCGCGACGCGTGCAATCGAGCGTGCGATTCACAATAATAATGAAATCGACCGCAAGTTGGTGGCGACCCGCCGACGAACCCGACAAGACAGGATGGTGCCGATGGCCGTCGAGCCTGCCCGCGAATCGCTAACACTGATGGTCAACGGCCAGCCCGCCCGGATCGAAGCTGTCTCAGGGCTGTCGCTGCTCGATGCATTGCGGGACCACCTCGACATCATTTCGCCGAAGGACGGCTGCCAACCGCTGGGCCAATGCGGATGCTGCACCGTCCTGATCGACGGCAAACCGCGTCTTTCCTGCACCATCAAGGCCGCAAGCGTCGCCGGCAAGCAGGTCACCACACTGGAGGGCCTGCCGGATGAGTCTCGTCGCGAGATCGCGGAGAGTTTCGTATCGTGCGGCGGCGTGCAATGCGGGTTCTGTATTCCCGGCATTGCAATTCGCGCGCACGCGCTTTGCGAACGAGACCCCCATCCCACGCGCGAAGTCATCGCCGCTGACCTTCGGGCCCATCTGTGCCGATGCACCGGATACACGAAAATCCTCGATGCGATCGAAGACCTCGCGGCGAAGCGAAGTGGGCGAGCGGGCATTTCCCGCAACGTTCGAAATGGACAACCCACCCACAACAAAACCGCTACCGACGCAGTCGGGGACCGACTCGATCGTTTCACCGGCGCTGAAGCGGTGCTGGGAGACCGGCGCTTTATTGACGACATCACGATCCCCGGAATGGCATTCGCCGCGATGCGATTCAGCGACCATCCACGGGCGGTTGTGAAGCAAATCGACGTTTCCGCCGCGGCGGCGGTGGAAGGCGTGATTCGGATCGCCACGGCTCGGGACGTTCCATCGAACCGGTTCGTCGGTCTGATCATTCCGGACTGGCCGATTTTCATCGCCGAGGGCGAGGAAACCCGCTGCGTCGGTGACATCCTCGCGGCAGTACTTGCGTCGGACGAGCGAACGGCGCGCCGCGCGGCGGACCTGATCGAGATCAAATACGACGTGCTCGAACCGGTCACCACGCCGGATGACGGGCTGAAGCCGGACGCGCCGAAAATTCATCCGAAAGGCAACCTGCTCTCTCGCTCATCCCTGGTTCGAGGCGATGTCGACGCCGCGATGAAAACCAGCAAGCATGTCGTGGAAGGCACGTGGCAGACCCAGGCCATTGAACACATGTTTCTCGAACCCGAGGCCTGCATCGCAATTCCGGTCAGGCTCAGCGACGGCCATGCCGAAAGCTGGCGCGAATATTCGGACGGCCGGCGCGCCCCCGCCCGGCGCGACACGCCTGAAGCCGACCTTGGACTTCACCTGCTATCGCAAGGTCAGGGCATCTTCGATGACCGTCGGCAGTGTTGCAGTGTGCTGGGTTGGCCGCACGAGCGGATTCGCGTCGAACTCGTATCAAACGGCGGCGCATTCGGCGGCAAGGAAGACATGTCCATTCAGGCACAGACTGCCCTGCTGGCGTCTCTCGCCCGCGTGCCGGTCAAGACAACACTGACGCGCAAGGAGAGCATCCGGTTACATCCGAAACGGCATCCGGTGCGGATCAAATTGCAGGTCGGGGCGGATGCCGAAGGCCGAATCACCGCCCTACGCGCCCGGATCGTCGGTGACAAAGGAGCATATGCCAGCGTCGGCATGAAGGTGCTCGAACGGGCCGCAGGCCATGCCGCAGGCCCTTATCGAATTCCATCCGTCGACATTGAAGCGCTCGCCGTATACACCAACAACCCCCCCTGCGGCGCGATGCGCGGATTCGGAGCGAACCAGGCAGCGTTCGCGGTCGAAGGCGCGCTCGATCAGATCGCGGAAAAAGTCGGTATCGATGGCTGGGAAATACGAAGCCGCAACATCCTCGAACCGGGCGACCGATTCTGCACCGGACAACTGCTAACCAAACCGTTCGGTCTTCGAAAGACGCTCGAGTCCGTAAAGGAAATCTACCGCGAGGCAAGGTTCGCAGGCATCGCGTGTGGGATAAAAAACGTCGGTATCGGTAACGGACTCCCCGAGGCCGGCCGCGCGACGCTAACGATCGAACCGACAGGCCGCATCACAATTCGCACCGGTTTCACAGAAATGGGACAGGGGCTGTTCACGGTGCTCATACAAACTGCCGCACAAGAGACCGGCCTGCCGGCCGCCACGTTCATCGCAACCACCGACACGCGCGACGCGATTGACTGCGGACAGACCACCGGCAGCCGCGGTACAGTTCTGGGGGCACACGGCGTGATCGATGCCGCTCGCAAGCTTCGCGCCGATCTTGACGCGGGGCGTTCGCTTTCGGATTTGAGCGGAAAAATTTACCACGGCGAATGGGTCTGCTTTAAGACCGACAAGTTTGGAGCGCCGGTGGAAAATCCCATCACCCATCTGACCTACGGATTCGCCACGCAGGTCGTGATTCTCGATGACGAAGGCCGAGTCAGTCAGGTCGTCGCCGCTCACGATGTCGGCCGCGCAATGAATCCAACGCTCCTGGAAGGCCAGATCGAGGGCAGCATCCACATGGGATTGGGCTATGCCCTAACCGAAGCGTTCGTCGTCAAAGATGGCCGCATCGTGACAGACGACGTCAAGAGCAACGGGGTGCTGCGGGCCCATCAGATGCCGGACGTCCGATGCATTTTCATCGAAGCCGCTGACCCGGACACCCCTTACGGCGCTCGGGGCGTCGGCGAAATCGGGCTGGTTCCCACGGCGCCGGCGGTCGCCGCAGCTTTGTATTCGTATGACCGAATCCGCCGATTCAGCCTTCCGATGAAGGACAGCCCCGCAGCGAGAGCGATGAACGGACGCTGACTGGGTTCGCCGCGGGAACTCAAACGGTTGGGTTTCGGCACTCCGGACAGGCTGGAATTGAAGACCGGCAAATGCCTATGATAGACTCGGATCACCAAGTTGCTGCTGTATAAGCAGTTTTCCGAAATTGGCACGCACATGATGATGGTCCGAAGCTGGAAGCTGCTCACGCTCGCGCTGTTCTGCGCCGTCTCCACAGGGTGCAGCAGCCCGATTCGCACTCCCCCGCCGGCAGTCGTCCTATCGAACGCCGAGAGAATTCTCGCCGGTTTCGACCCGCTCACGCCCGACGCACCTTTTTCGCGCGACACGGAATGCCTCTTTAAGTTCGAGATTCTTCGGGATGGCACTGCGGAGACGAGCTTTCTGACCATCCGCCTCGTTGAAGACAATCTCGACGGCATCGAGACGATTCGCGTGAATCCGTCGTCCGCTGCCGCGGTGAAGGCCGGGGAACTTGCGATCATGGACACTGATCAGCCCTCGTATGTCCTCAAAGTCCGCGAATGGACTTTGGCGATGGACCTGCGCAAGCGAGGGCGGCCAACCCGTGCTGATGGGTCCACTGAGCGCCCCCGTCCGTCTGCGGAAGTCGACTCCACTTCCAATCAAGATGCGACGGCCACTGGCACGGAGAATGACGATTCCGAAAATCCGCCCGCCGAACCCTACATATTCCGCTCGAAGCCGATTCTGACCTACGTCGCGCTCCACGACGTACACGGCAAGCTGTTGAAAGCCCGCTTCCTGCTGCTTCCCGAGAAGTGCATGCGGGAGGGATTCTACAAGCCGGACTTATGCGGGATGGACTCGGTGGGCTTCGAATCAACGGAAGCGCTCGCCTCCAGCAAGGTTTTCCCTGTCGTACTGGATACCTATGCCGCGATGCAGTCTCTTACTTACGTCATTCTGGCGACGCCCGTCCTGTGGCCGCTAGTGCATGAGTTCATCCCGTTGTCCGTCAAGCTCGCCGCTGTATTCGGTGGCCTGAAGCTGAACATGTTGATCGAAAACGTTCGTCTATCGTCGACACCGCTGGATGGATTACCGGCGGACTATTCGAACGATGCCTGCGGCATGACATTTGTATTGCAGGCCAACGGCAAGCCCATCATCCAAACCCGGGTGACCGGCGCGAAGCCGATTTCGCCGCTTGACTCCTGCGCCGGCGTGCTTCTGGTTGAAGGCGAGAGCCTTACGGACGCCACTCGAAAGTTTCGCATCACACTACTGTCGGCGCGGCGAGGCAATCCGGCTTCGCAACGCTCACCGAACTTCGCCATGCGAGCCAATCCGGTCCGTACCAATCCGGCGGCTTCTGGATCCATTGACACACGCGTAGGTGTGCGGGAATGACCTGCTGTCGTTTCGCCCACGGGCGTACCGGGGATGGAGCGCCTCAACACGACCGCGGGCGCAAAGATTCGGGCTGCATTCCTGTTCGCGACTCCAACAGCAGATCGCGATCGACTCGCCGAAATATGAATGCAGCCGCCAGATAATCATGCCGACAGGCGATCGAATCGCCGAAACTCGTCCACGCGGGATCCCAGACGACTGCGACCGCACGATCCAGACAGGCTCGAAAATGAATCCATTCTCGCTGCTATTCCGTTCAGTCGCACGACAGGTGAATCAAGGCCGACGGGTCGCGTTGTGCACGGTGGTCGGATCATACGGTTCAACGCCGCAGGCGGCCGGCGCATCGATGCTGCTGCACGAAAACATGACGACCGAAGGCACGCTGGGCGGAGGCTGCGTCGAGGCCGAAGTTCGCAAACGCGCCTTCGACATTCTGCAACGCGGGGATTCGAGCCTGCTGAAATTCCAACTCGATCACGATTACGGCTGGGACGACGGTCTGATTTGCGGTGGCACAATGAAGGTGGCGGTGGTCACACTGTGCACCGACGACGAGGTGCGGCCCTATGTCGAAGCAGCCGATCGATTGGATGCCGCCTGTAGTGCGAGCATTCCGATTGTCGTAAATCATGAGGGGCGGTTGGAAGCGTACCGCCTTCATATCGAACCTCCCGCGAAGCTGGTCATTGCCGGCGCCGGGCACGTCGGCACGGAACTGGCGCGCATTGCGATCGGTCTTGATTTTGAGATCAGCGTGATCGACGATCGCGCCGACATGATGGGACCGCACCGCCTCCCACCGCCGATTCGAGCCATTGTCGGCAACATTGAGCAAACATTGAAGGCTCATCCGATCGACGGCAACACCTATGTGGTGATTGTCACGCGCGGACACAGCAACGACGAGAAAGCACTGCACGCCGTGATTGACAGGCCCGCGAGGTATGTCGGAATGATCGGCAGCCGTCGAAAGGTGAAGCTGATCTTCGACGACCTTACGTCAATGGGTGTCAACACAGAGGCACTTGACAGGGTGCATGCCCCGATCGGACTTCCGATCGGCTCGGTCACCGTGCCCGAGATCGCCGTAAGCATCCTTGCCCAGCTCATACAGGTGCGCCGCACCGAAAAGCCGACGCGCGTAGAAGGACCACTTGAGACGCCCTCGGGAGAATAACGAAGCATATGCCACGACATATTTTCGCCATCATTGCCGCAGCGGGTCGAGGCCGTCGAATGGGACGGCTCAAGCAGCTGATGCCCTATCGCGATGGGACCATGATGGACGCCGTCATTGATGCCGTCATGGAGACACCTGTGGAAGGCCTTGTGCTCGTCACCAACGAGTTGATCGTCGGCCGATTCGTGGAAAACCCCGACGAAGACCTCCTCATCGCAGTCAATTCCGATCCAAGAAGCGAGATGATCGACTCCGTACGAATCGGCCTTCGCCGACTGCGCGAGGCGTTCAATCCGCGGGCGACTGACGGCGTCATGATCCTGCCCGGTGATCAACCTGAAATTCGGTCCGGCGTTCTGACCACCTGTGCGGAGGATTTTCGTCGTCCCCGAAACGCACCCGGCATCCTGATCGCGACCTATCGAGGTCGACGGGCGCATCCGGCTATCTTTCGGATGAACGTGATCGAGGAGATCGAATCGTGGGAAAGTGGGCACGGACTGAATGAATTGGCGAAGCTTCACCCGGAGTTGGTCCGCCAGTCACCGATCCACTCCGGCCCGATGCCGATCGATGTCAACACGCCCGAAGATTATGAGCGGCTCAGGGGCCGATGACCGGCCCGTCCCAGATGGTCCCGGCGTCAAGCCCGGGCGGCTCTCCATTTCCGCGCCGCCGGACGGCCCAACTTCCGACCCCGCCCGCGCAGGACCCGCGATTCCCCACGCGACGCGGGAAAGGCCCCGCACCCTTCGAGGATGACCGCACACCTTGCGCGGAGGGACCCGCATCGTTCGCGACCACCCGCATGAATTTCGCGGCCCGCCCCGTGCCAGCCGCGGAAAGCCCCGCGCCGCTTGCGGATCACCCCAGCGAAACCGGGGACACCCTGTTTTCGCTCGCGGGCGCGCCGGAATCACCTCGGACGCGCGCTGCGCCGCCCGCTTCCCATAATGGCCTCTCCGCCAGTGCTACGGCGGCGCCGCCGTGTGCGCCGTCGGGCGGGACCGAAAGTCCCCCGCGCGGCTGGCCGATGACCAGCCCATGAGCGCACCGCACGACTTCATCCCCCGCCGCGATGGCGACTTCGATGCCTGGCAGAAGAATTACGTCGCCTACGCCATCGCGAATTCCCCGGCGCTGGGCCTTTCCCACGCCGACGTGGACGCCCTCGAAGACTTGCAGACCGGCTGGCGCAAGAAGCTCGACCAGAACACCGAGGCCCTGGCGCTGGCCGAGGCCTCGACCGCCGCCAAGCGGGATGCCCGCGCCGCCTTCGAGCAGTTCATCCGCTCGCTCTCGGCCCGCATCCGGGCGACGCCCACGATCGACGATGCCGAGCGCGCGGCACTGGGCCTGTCGCTGGTCTCCGGCCCGCCCTCCGCTGCGACGGCGCCCTGCACCTTTCCGGTTCTTTCGCTGGCCGGGGCCGACCGGCTGATCCACCGCGTCCGTTTCGCCGACAGCGAGATGCCGCTGAGGAAGGCCCGCCCGCGCGGGACGGTCGGCGCGGAGCTTCGGCTGATACTGCTGCCACCCGGCGCCACGCCCCCCGCCGACCCGGCCGACTTCGACTTTTTGCAGCTCGCCACCCGCACGCCGGCGCTGGTCGAGTTCGCCGCCGCCCAAGGCGGCCTGACGGCCCACTACGTCGCCCGGTGGCTCAATGCGAAGGGCCAGCAGGGACCGTGGAGCGCGACGCTGAGCGCGACGGTCATGGGGTGAACCGGGGGAATGAAAAATGCAAAATGAAAAATGCAGAAAGGAGAGGGCTAACCGCGCGGCAGTTTCGCTTCGTTCACACTGATTCGAATGACGTGCGGATAAACGCAGAGATTCACCGCCGAACGCTTCCCATCTTTCGTCGCGCGGTTGTACGAATTCAGCTTCGCCAGCGTCTGACCGATGGCCAGGTGGAGCTTCAGCGCTTCCTCAAAGGTGATGACAATGTTCATCGCCCTCGGTACGTCCTCGCGGAACTGCGGGCTGACATGAGCGACATCGGCGCTGCCAAAGGTCTGTTTGGTTTTGATTTCAGTGGGCATGAGTACTCGAATCCCCTTGTTTCAAATGCCGACCGCGATACACGACTCAGAAACCAACGTGAACGGGATCGCCTTTCTCTTTCGCAAATTCGTCAATCTGTGTCCAACTAACGCGGTGGCCTTTCGACTTTCCAGTCGGGACCCACACAACCGCGCCTTTGCTGACCCGCAACCTGCCGAACTGCTTGCCGTTTCGCTGAACGGAAAAGACGATGTCGGCAACGCCGACCGGACACTTGGGAATCTCGAAGCTCACTTGATGGGCCATGACCAATCCTCTTTTATTAGGTCCAGTTACTCCGGCAAGCCTTTGACACCGTAGAGTGCGAATACCGCTTCGTCGATGCGTTTTTCGTGGTGTTCGACTTCGGATTCGAGTTGGTTGCGTTCGCGGTCGGAGAGTTTGAGGCTGCGGAGCTTTTTCTTGTCGGCCATGATGCGCACGACCGATTCGGTAGCAGCGACACCACTGGCAATTCAACCCAACCTATCGACCATCACACGATGTCCGGGCCTTGCCGGAAACGGAGCCGATTCCCCGAGCAATCACTTCATCGTCCGAAGAAACGCAATCGCGGCCTGCTTGTCATTGAACTGCCCCCGAATTTCGTCGCCGTTGCCATATCGCACGCCGACCTCGTATCGCGTGAAGGATTCGCACGGCTTGGATTCGTCAAACGACTCAATGAATGCAATCGCTTCGGCGACACCCCCAAGCACCCGCGCCGCACCGTGAAGCGGGAGGACATAAACCGTGTCGACCTTCCGCGTCAGAACGACGCGAAGCGATGAAGTAAACGTATTCACCTCGGCCTTGTGCCGTTCGCGCAACAGGGTTGCGATTCGCTCTCGCTGCGCCGGCTTCAGCCTTCCATAGGTCCTTACTTTGCGGAGAAGCGCCGAATCGGACGTGTCTTCGTCGAAGGCGGCGTCAATGCCGACCGATGCGAACGCCGCAATGACACTCTGATATGGAAAATAGAGCACCGCGAAGCCGTGCGAACGCAATTGGTTGAGGGAGCCCTCGGTGAACACGCCGCCGAGAACCACGCCGAGGAATGGATGGTGTTGGCTGTACCGCTCGGCCAGGGGCAGAATCGCCCCCTGGATTTCCTGTGCCTTGTTGCGGGAGTGCTTCGTGTAACGACGCCATGCGATTTCAATGAATGCACGAGGCGCGCCGATGACATCATCGCTGCCGTCCGCCTCAAAGACATAATCGAGGTCGTGTGCGTTGCCCTTGCCGTCCACCCAGGCGACTTTGCGCTTGGTGCCGCGCGCCTTGCGCTCGCCCTTGCCGTCGAGGTAAAAGTGGAGTTCATTGGCGACCGTTTCGAGGATAGGCCGGATGGCACGTTCGAGCGTGTCGCCGATGATCTGCCCGAAGCGATGCGCCGGTGATTGAGCCATATCGAACTGTCAGCCTTCCACCCAGAGTCGGCCTTCGCACAATGGTACGCGGTGCTTGCGGTTTTTCCACTTCACATTCCGGTCGCGCGTGCGCTCGAACCGATAGGACTTGAACCCGGCGGCGATGGCGAGCCGCCCGAGCCAATCGATCACCGGGACATACACGCCATACGGTGCGGAATCACCAATCACGAAGCAAGCCTGACTCGGAGAATCGCACACGCGCCGCAGGGCGATCCAGACGCGAGCCAGATCGTGGAAATAGCAGGCCACCATGAGGTGATAGGTCTTCTTGCCCCCCTTGGTCATTCGGACCTCGGCGAGTTGTTCGCAGATAGGCGTCATCTCGTCTCGTATCGGATCCAAAATCGGATCGGCTAGAACACTATGGAGATTGACGGCGCGTTCAGGAACATGTTGGGTGCATGAGCGGACCAAGTGCTGACGAACGGCCGAGTGGAGATCGCCCCAGCCGTTGATTTCCTGGAAGAAGGACATCTCGAGACGCGTTGCATCTGCATAGTCGTAGTTATTCGGGTAGGGAGGCGAAGTCAACACGAGTGTGGCGAACCGGTCGGGCACGCCCGCACAATCGCGTGCGTCGGCCTGAAGCAATGTCGCCGATGGTGCATCGATGCCGTTGGTTACAGCCATGTCCGACAAGATCGTCCGGCTCAGTTCATCAAAAGCAAACATCGGACGTGCCGGTGCTTTCTTAGATTTCTTGGGGAGCACGTATTGCCATTGAGCCGTTCCGGCATGGGAACAGCGGCGAAGGATGCCGACGAGCGCAAGCCAGGCGAGTCGAGCAGCGTCGGTGCCGTCGTCGGCCGATTCGACAGCAGCACGAATGCAGTCGAGTTCGCCCAGCGCTTCGTCGGTGTAACAGGACCGAATCAGTTTGGGATACTTGTCGATCGCGGGAGTTCGCCGCGTTGCATCGTCGCGGATTGACTCGCCGGCCTTACGGAATGCGCTTCTGTCCGAGTGCCTTGCGAGTTTCGCCCGCGCCATCCGGTAAACGAAGGGGTGTGCCTCCACACCGTAGGCCGTGACGCCGGCGTTTTCCGCCGCGATGAGCGTCGTGCCCGAACCTGCAAACGGATCAAGAACACGTATTTCGCCAGTCCCCTTGACGCTACGAATCAGATGCTGGGCCCAGGAGCCTGAGAAGCCGGCGCTGAATCGCACCCAGCGATGAACCGGCAGGCGCATGTTATCCACAAATGTTGAGGATGCCTTATCGCTAACCGGCTCCTCAAATTCAAGCAGTGGGAAGAGCGTCGCTTGTGCCGCTCCCGACATCCGTGCCTCCATTCATGCGAACCGACTCGCACGATATCGGGAAACCAAGCCGGGGTCAACACGCGTTTGGAAGTTGTTTGGGATCGATCGATAAAGATCAAAATGGCAACTTTCCGCGATTGAAATCGAAACTGTGATTTCCGCGGCCTTGGCAGAAGTGGAATCGGTGCCCAAGGTCGCCTCGCAGGAAGGTCGGTGAACCATTCAAGCCAGCCCAACAAACACTTCCGCAATCCTCTCCGCGGCCTTCCCATCCCAGAACCTGGGTGAGCGATTCATGTCCATTGGCCGATTCCTGATATCGGCGTAGGCGGCGAGGATCGAGTCTTTCGTCGGCTTCACGAGCCGGTTGGTGCCGTCCGTGATTGTGGCGGGCCGTTCCGTGTTTTCTCGCAGCGTCAGGCAGGGAACCTTGAGGATGGTGGTCTCCTCCTGAACGCCACCACTGTCGGTCAAAACGAGCGCCGCCTCGGAGGTCAGCCGCAGGAAATCGAGATACCCGAGCGGTTCGGGTGTCCTGAGGGCCGTCAGCTTCGACACGCGTTCGCCGAGCCCGAGATTTGAGATATTCTTGCGCGTGCGCGGGTGCATCGGAAAGACGAGCTGCATGTCACGGGCAATGACTTCAAAGGCATCGAGAATCTGCGAGAGCGTCTCGCGCTGGTCCACATTGCTCGGCCGGTGGAGCGTGATGACGGCGTACTTCCCCGCTGTCAGAGCCAACTCGTCGAGAATTCGCGATTGCGCCGCCCGTTCGCGGTGCTTGATCAGGGTGTCGATCATCACGTTGCCGACATAGTGAACGTGAGCGTCGTCGATGCCTTCGCGCTTCAGCGCGTCCAGTCCGCTTGGATCGCTCACGAGGAGCAGGTCGGAAATGGCATCAGTCAGAATTCGATTGATCTCCTCCGGCATCGCGCGGTCGTAGCTGCGCAGGCCCGCCTCAACGTGCGCCACCTTCACACCCAGCTTCACCGCGACCAGCGCACAGGCGATAGTGCTGTTCACATCGCCCACGACGACAACCCAGTCGGGACGATGCTCAATCACGACGGGCTCGAACGCCTTCATGATTTCTGCAGTCTGAACGGCATGGCTCCCGGAGCCGACCTCCAGATTGACATCCGGCGTCGGAATCCCGAGGTCATGGAAGAACAGCTTGCTCATTCGCTCGTCGTAGTGCTGCCCAGTGTGTACGAGGATTGCCTGAATCCTGCCGGTTCGGGCGAATGCCTCCATCAGCGGAGCGATCTTCATGAAGTTGGGGCGAGCCCCGCAAACGCAGATCAGTTTCAGCATGTCGATTTCCCAGGCTGTTCCCGGTCCGTTTTCCGCGTCCCAGCCATTTCCCGTCGATGCCGGCGGCCGGATTGACTCAGACCACGGCCACCCCGCAACTTACGATTCGTACACCGTTTCCCGACCTGTTTCAAGCCGAAGGGGCGATGGCGGCGATTCTTGACCGCTTTGCCTGAAACGTGTAGAAAATTGCGAATGGCAACCAACCCCGATATTCATGTTTCCGTGATCACGCCAGAGGCCCAGGTGATTGACGTCCGGGCTTTGGGCGTTGTGATTCCGGCGCACGACGGTCTCATCGGAATTCTACATAACCGCGCTCCGCTGCTCTGCGAACTAGGCAAAGGCACGCTTCGAATCGACGCGGTGGACGGCATGCAGCGATTCGTCAACATCGAGGGCGGCTTCGCCCAGGTGCTGAATAACGAAGTTGTTGTGCTAACCGACAAGGCGGCGGAAGCGGCCTAATTCTCGCTCAGCGGCCGGCAATTCCCTCAAACTCCATTATTCTTTCAGCAGCAACGGTTCTTCAGAAGCGCGAAAGTGGTGCGCCCCCCTGTGCTTCCCGGAGCTTCTCGCGACTCCGATACGGCCAAGGTGATTGATGTTCAAATTTGCGCTGTGAATTCCGGTTGAACCCGAACCCGCTGCGAGTCGTAAGAGAATACACGGCAGCAGCTAGCAAATGAATTCACAGTTTGCGTTGGTTTGACCCGGGCTTTTGAATGGAAATCCAAAGCAGCCGCCCATGTTGCGCTGAATTGAAAAACGAGATTCTGAAATTCAATCTCACCTGTCGTCGATTGTAATCAAGACTGATTTCGCTATACTTTCCCCTCTCCACGGAGGGGCTCAACGGACGGATCCACGAGATAAGTCATACGCACGGTCGAATCGACCGGCGGGAGGTTGTTCAGCGATGGCCGAGCACGGCGAATATCCGACGGTGATTGGGGCGGATGCAAAGTTCAAGGGTGAAATGTCGTTCGACAAGAGCGTCCGCATTGAAGGCAGCTTCGATGGACAAATCAAGTCGAAGGGTTCACTGCACATCGCCGAGGGCGCCATGGTCACCGCGAACATCGAAGCGGCCAATCTGACCATCGAAGGCGAGTGCAAAGGTAACCTGAATATCTCCGAGAAACTGCACCTGATGTCGACTGCCCGCATGGAAGGCGACATGAAGACAAACCGCCTCGAAATTGCCGACGGCGCCATTTTCGCGGGCAATGTCATCGTTGGAAATTCGAGCGGGGCCGCCCGATCGGCGACGGTCGGACAACCGGCTGTACGATCAATTCCGACACCCGATCCCTCGAAAGCCGGCATTCCCGGCGGCGCGCGGCCGATCCCGCAGGGCGCACAAGTCGCCGCAAGCTGAATTCTCTCGTACGGCTGGACAGTCGCACAGAAAGTCGAACCTGCGCCGTCGTGTTTCGGCGGGCGCCGATCTTCTTGCATTGAATCCGTGCGAAACCGGCCGGGTCAACGCTCGAACCGCGAACGATCCATCGGCGTTGAGGAGATGCTGACGCCGATTTCCAGAGCGCTTCTGGCCACATTCTCGAAGTTTGACTGCATGTCGGCGACGGATCCCAACTCGACTGCAAAGGCGTCGGCTGTCGCCTGAATGCGCGCAACGAGTCCGTCCAGAAGCTTTCCGACGAGGGCGTCAGCATCGGATGAGAGCGCGTCGATCTGCGCAAAAAGCGCAGCCACCTGGTCCATTTCCGATCCGTTGAGCGCGATCTCCGACAGAGTCACCGCGGCGGCGACCACGCGTGCGAACTTCTCGGGTTTTGCAGGCGCCAGCTCCCACATATCGTAGTGGTGATGCTTCACGGCATCGAGAATGTGCGCATCGAGGCGCCAGTCCGCCAATACCGCAGACGCGACTTCGGCATGGTTGATCTGAAGCATCCGCCGCTCGATGCGATGCAACGGCACAGTTGGCGGCGAGTACGCGGCGAGCACAGGCGCGTATTCAGCCGGAATGCCGAACGCCATCATGCCGATGCCGATGTCGCAAAGCAAACCGGCGGTCGTCGCATCCTCCGCCATGTTCGGGAGAACTCTGCGGCACAAGTCCTGGGCCGCGACGCTCGTCGCGAGCGTGGCCTGCCAATATCTGTTCGCATCGAAACCCTGCGGCTTCGCCTTTCCCAGTCCGTTGACGATGTGCTGGTTGATGACGGCGGAGCGAACCCGTGTCATCCCCAGCCGCATACACGCTTCCTGAGCCGAGGATGTCGGAGTTGAAAAGCCATATAGCGCGCTGTTGGCCTGCCGAAGCAGTTCGGCCGTGAGCCCGCCATCGCTCGCAATGAGATCGCCAACCTTTCTGGCCGGACATTCGGGGTCCTTCGTGTATTCAAGAATCTTGAAAACAACGTGGGACGGCGCGGGAATCCGGGGAGAACTGCAAATTCTCTCAATAATAGACGGCGTCGCGGACATCTGCATTGTTCCAAGGGACCGTCGTCAGCGCTGTGGGCATTTCGTGTGAAAGTCTCACTTATTTCATATCAGTCCGCTGTATCAGCCATCGCGAGAAACTTTCGCACACGAGGCTGCTCAGGATCGAGGGCCAGCGACCGCTCCCAAGCATCAATCGCCATTTTCCGCCAGATCGGACTGCGTTCGAGGTGGTACATTTTGATGTAGCTCGTGCCGAGATTGGCGTAGCACGCCGGATCGTTCGGTAGTCTCCGCAAAATCTGCCGGTAAATCTGGATGGCCTTTACGGGATCGCCAACCTGCTCATGGCATGCGCCAAGGTTGAACTGAGCCTCGATCGAGTCCGGGTTCATTCTGACCGCTTCCTCGAACGCGCCGATCGCAATGCCGTACTCCCCTCGTTCAACCCACTCCATTCCCTTGCCGAACGCGTATTCAAATCTCTCACTTCGCTCGGACGCAGACATCCGCGGAGATTCATCGACGACACGATCCCGCGTGACGATGGAACGCGATGCGTCGGGCGTCGATTGCGAACAACCCGCCGCCAGGAGCAGCAAGCCCAATTGCATGCCCCATATCCCACTTTTGTTCTTCAATGCCATTGAATACGGATTCATGATTACACCCCGAGGCACGCAGCGTCCGCCGTCTGTACTCGCCATCCTCATTCGTCGGAATCGTCGACATGCCTGGCCGCGACCGGACGGTCTGCCGAATCGTGAGATGGATTCTCCCGCCCCGATTTGTGCGGTTTTCGTCGCGGCGAGGATCGATCCGAAGCGGTTCGCGAGAAGGAATTTTCATCGCGCCGCTGATTCTCGGGACGCGCCTTTACGCCGGCCGCTTCCTGCGAAGCAAGCACGCGCTCCCGCGGCAGCGCGCCGGCCTTCACGATTCCGGTCTGCCGCGCCCGACGCTCGCGTACCTCCCGGCTTCGAGCCAGCGACGCCGGCGATTCGTCTACCTCCAGAGGAACGCCGTCATGGATGGATGAGACCGGCGTCCTCGACCCCGAAGTCGACCGCGCGTCGGCGGGAGTCTCCTGCGGCGGACTATTGAGTTCATCATAAGTTGTGTCGTCGTCAGGCGGATCGCCAAACATCGATCTAGGTGTTTCGTACTCCGACGGAACCTCGAAATGCAATTGAACGTCCTGCGACTTCTGAATCATCTTGAAATGGGGTTCGTATTGGGCAAAGACGGCCCGATCGCGATCAGACAAGACCTCGGCGCCTTCCACTCGAGCTGTGAGAAAGCAAATCAAGTCAACGCGTTCTGACCGCGGTCGTTCCTGACGGAAGATTGCGCTCAACCCCCACAAGTCACCTAATCCCGGCACTTTGCTGACGGCTCGCGTGTTCCTGTCCGAGATCAAACCACCCAGCGCAATCGTCTGTCCATCATTCATGACAACGCGGGTGCTCAGTTCGCGCGTGCGAATCCGCGCCACCGTCAAACCGGTTGTTCCGACGACGTTGTCGCCCAGCGCGCTTGTCTGCGGGTGAACCAGCAACGAAACGCGGCCATCGACCATGATCGTCGGAGTCACTTCCAACTGAACGCCAATGGGAATGTAAGTATCGAACGATTCGGTCACCGTGCCGAAGTCCGTGATATTGGCGGTTAGAATCGGATACCGTTCACCGACCAGGATGCTTGCACTGTGATTGTTGTATACGAGCAGTCGGGGGTTCGCGAGCAGGCGAATCGCGTTGTCGGTCTGATGGATCTGCAGGAGCGATGTCACCTGCGACAGGTCCACCGTACCGAGCGACATGCCGGCCGTCGTGCGGGCTGCACCCGACGACGTGCGGGGCACGGCCGAACCGGTTGCGAAACCCGCCTCCCATTCCAACGGCAGACTGTGATTCAAGATGGGGCCATTGGCCAGCGCGTTGATGTTCCAGTCGATTCCGACCTGCTTTTGAAGATCGGTGCTCATCTCGACGATCCGCGCCTCGATCAGCACCTGCGGCGGCATCTGATCCAGGTCGGCAATGAGATCAGCGATTCGCCGAAGGTTCTCGGGGACATCCGTGACAACCAATCGACGCGCGTTTCGCGGCGGACCCGTGACGCCTCCCTGTCCGCTCCCGTTCTGGAACACGTTCTGATTGTTTGCATTCGCCTGATTCCCGAACTGGTTCGTCGCTGAGTTCGTCCCCTCGAGATCACCGCCGAGTTGCCCAAGTCGCATCGTGTTGTAGTCGTTGAGGCTGTTCTCGTTCAACACCTTCATTCGCCCGTACTTCGACAATGCAAATTCCAGAGCGTCTCGAACGCGTTCCGCATCCTGACAGCGAAGGGTGAACACCTGGACGGCCAGCTGCGGCACAATTTCTCCGCCCTGGGATTCCGGCGATTTCGAGACCGAGATGATCCCGTTGTCCACCTTGTAGGAATAGCCGTTGTCGACGGCGATCGACTTGAGCGCGCCGTCCAGCGTTGCATCCGATAAAAAGACCGAGACTTCGCCTGTCACGCCCGGGCCGATGGAGATGTTCAATCCGCCCTGCTCGGCAACAAGCCGTAGTGCTTCGCGAATGTCACCCTTCGGGACATTCAGCGTGATCCGCCGATCCGCTCCAGCCACCGACGGCAACGTCGATGCGGCGGAACCGGCCGCCGCGACCGCCGACGATGCACCAGCCTGCGCCTCTCGCATGTCGCCCGCCGAGGCGACCGGCGCCGCGAACAACAGCCCTGCGGACAATAGAGTACTAAACTGCCGAATCATGGCTCCTCCGTCCTCGGACTCACGACCGCTGCCGTTTCGCCCGCCCGATAGGTGAATGTCCATCCCCCCGATTCCAGCGTCAACGTATGCCGAGTGATTCGAACGATCCTGAATTGATCCTGCACGACATCGCCCACTCGATGAATTCCGTTCTCCACCGCTGCCAACCACTGGTCACCGCTTTTCGAGGTTCCGACGAAACGAATCTGCGGCGCCTGCGGGGCTCCGCGCTGGGTATTCTCCTGCGATGTTTCCGATTTCTGGTTCTTCACGATCCAGGGTACGTCGGCAAACGGATTGCGCCCCCACGGATGCTGAGCGACCTCCGCCTGCATCGCCACCAGCTCCGCAAGTCGGGCATCCTTCGGAGTCTGCACGGATCGCTGAATCCGCGCCTCGAAATCCACCTGCGCTGGCACCACATCGACGGCCGCCGCCTCGCTCGGAGCGTATTTCTGAACGAGTACGACGATCCGCCATCCGAGGATCAGAACGCCGGCGACAAGCACCGTCAGTACTTTTTTCTGACGACTGTTCATGACGCTCCCGGGCCTCTGTCGTTTGAATTCGCGATCTGAACGTAAGGTTCCACGACGACATCGGCGCGAAGATCATCTCCTGAGCCATCCGATCGATCGTCGGAGAATCGGGAAATTTCGAAGCCGATGACGCGCACCGGCACCCGCTGGGTCCGACAGGACTGCAGATAGGTCGAAATGTCCTGGTAACCGCCGCGCACGAGTACCCGATAGCTCGGTCGTTGGACGCCACCGACGTTGCCAACGCCCGACTTCTGAGCCGTGAGCGGCTGAATTTCCAGAACCTGAAGCCGCGCGTGGCGAGCCGCCTCGCTGAGTTGTGACACGACGACGCTGGGCTTGTTTGAGTCCTCAATCCGAGATTCAAAGTCCGACCGATCCCGGGCGATCTGCTCCAGTTCTTCCGGGGTGCGGGTTTCGCGCTGCACGTCGCCGGCCTTCGCGGCGAGCACATCGCTCAGTTCGGTCATGTTGCGAATCTCGTCCGAGACCTCGAAGGTTCGATTGATCGCAAACGCGACCGCAACGATCAATGTGCAGACCGCCGCAGTTGCCGGAATCCAGTCCTTGAATCTGGCTCGCATCACTCTTTGCCCCCTTTCCGCGCAAGGGGCCTGGGATAGGCCAACTCGAGATCAACGGACATCGCCCCCGTTTCCAGCCGCGAGCCGTCCGCCGGGTATCGCGTTGAATTGATCAACTGAACCGCCGAGAGAAACGGGCTGCGATCAAGTGCCAGGAGCGTCTGCTCCACCACCTCATCGAAGTCCCTTCCGGTCGGGGTCGTGTAGATGTTGGCGTCGGCGCGAAGTCGCAGCGCGTCGAGTTCCCCCGAGACGCTGAGCCGTATGACACGCAGTTCGCTCGGCAGCAGCCGCGAAAGTTCCTTGAACAGTCCTTCCCACGCCGGCGCAGAATTCGCAAACGCCTCAAATGACGAGCGATATTCCGCCACCCGATGCGCCTCGACCTGCCATCGGGCATTTTCGTCGGCGAGCATCTGCATTTCGTTCAGCGCCTTTTGCGAGCCGAGCGTCGTCTGCGTGTAGCTGCGCATCTGGTTGAACAGGAACGCGAAGCCCAGGATCACCACCGCGACGATGGGACTGATGATCGCAGTCGAACGCCGGATACGCCTAGCTCGCCATTCGCTTCGTACTTCTTTCGGCACCAGGTCCGGCAGCGTCTTGCGATGGCAGACCGCGGCTGTCGCCGCCGCAAACGCATCACGCGACATGCCTCCAGCCCGGTCGCGAGTTGATGTCGTGCCGTCGAGCCAATCCCAGCCTTCGATTTGGAGTTTCAGCCTCAAGGCGAGCGCTGACGTGAGGCCCTTCATTGCAAGGCCCGGACCCGTCACATACAACCTGGAGACGGCCGCGCCTTCCTCGAGCGTCGATGCGAACGTAAGCCACTGAGTCAGTTGCTGAACCATCTTCTGAAGTGTGGGTTCGAGCACCGGAAACAGTTTCGCGCCAGGAATCCCGAGCGACTCGATCCTCTCATCGGCGGCCGGAATACCGACGGCGTCACGCAAGTCCATCGCGCGAACGACATCGAGCTGAATCACTTCCTCCCCGGAGATGATCGGACGCATGAGCGCCGTCGTGAAATCCTCCAGGCCGAACGGTAGCTCGCTCGTCACCGTGACGGCGGATTCGCGCAGCACGGTCAGCGTGCTCGATCGATCGCCAATGTGCAGAACCGCCTGCGCCTGAGTGCTCGCAGCGATTCGGCTGACGGCGTGAGCCGTGAGCGCCGCAGCGGCCGACGTGACGGCGGCGACGTTAAGTCCGCAGCGAATCGCTGCATTGATGACGGATTGCGCCGCGTCTTGATGGGCCGCGGTCACCGCTACGCGCTGCTGATTATGCTGAGCCGCGGCATGAGACGGAACGCTGCGGAAGTCAACGACCGCCTCAGCCACCGGGAAATGCAACTGCTGACTCAGCTTGAGTGTGACGGCCTGTAGAAGCGGCGCGCCCTTGAGACTCGGCATGTCGAAATACTGGCACGCCACGGTCCCGCCGCTGAGGAGGCAGATCACATCGCGGCCGACCCAGTTTCGCTCGGAAACCGCGACCGACAGGGCATCAACCAGATTCTGGTCCTGCGCAGCGTTCCGATCATCCCGCCGATCCTGAGTCACGAATGAGCAGGAGTCCGAGAGCTCGACCCGCTCGCCGTTGATGCGTGCGGAGCTTAGTCGAAGTTCGGCGGATGAAGCTTCGAGAATCAAAATGTCGCGTTTGTCTGACATCCTTGTCAAAACCACCGTGGCGCCTTGTCATCGGTCGCGCCGCCATGCGCGCCGACTTTGTGTTACTCGATCCGAGCCTCGATCACTCGACGGTAACTCGACCAGGGCGAACCCGTCGCACTCGGTCGTCCCGTCGATCGAAACAAAGGCGGCGACGCACCGATCTTTTCCGTCCTGAAGACCGCAGTCGAGATGGTCGGATCGTCCGCATCGTTTCCGTTGTCTGATATCGTCCCGATAGTGCCATCGCTGTCGAAATCAGTGGCGGGACTTGCATTCAATTCACGCATCGCCATCTCAATTCCACTTTCGGCCCCATAAAAGGCCCCCGTTGAGTACAAGTGACTCAAAAGGCTCCGTGATGTGGAGGCCGTCAGTTGCGAAACCCACAGCGCGAATGATCCGATAACAAGCAAGGCCGCGACGAATCCCACCACCGCCATTCCGCGTCGGTCCGGGATTCGGCCGCCCTGAGCCGCAGACCCGCTAGACCGACGTGCATCCAAGGTGCACGCCGCTGGCGAACCTGGGGTTTCCGACAAGCCAGAGTCAGGGTGCAAGTGTCACCTCATTCATGAAATTGCGCAGAAAGATCGACGTGCGAATACGGGCCGTTTCGGTTTTGTCCACGAGATCAATCTGTACCGAAACCCGACGAATCTTCGCGCGATCCCCCGCCGTGAGCGGAAGCGATGAGAGTACGACGCCGTTGCGATCGTAGTATGTAAACGTCAGTCCCGTGACACCCGCGCAAAGCGTCCACCAGGCCGAACCCGCATTGTTGGTCATCTCAATCCGGCCGGCAGACAGTCGAAACCCGATCGCATCAAAACGCAGATCGCTCTGCGCGGCGGTGGATATCTGCGCGTTGCCGTTCAGGCAGGGCGTCGCTGCAAGGGGGCATTCATCCTGGGAGACCTCACGAACATATCGAATGATGCACTCCAGCGCGGCAGAGCCCTGATCAATCAGTTCGCTTCTGGCCGAAACTTCCGCCCGCTGTCGCGCGGCTGACATGATGAGCATCGCTGCGGTTCCGCTTACGATGGCGCCGACCACAATCGCCGTCACAAGTTCGATGAGTGTGAAGCAACGGAGCTGACGGTGGGTAAACCGACGGCGCACGCCCGGGACTGATCCCTGGACAATCCGACCAGCCAGTGCCCGGCGCGATGTTGAGTCTCGTCTGATCATCAGAAATCCGCGAAAACACGCTCCACCATTACGGCATCGGCCCCACCGTTCCAGCTCACTGTCACCCGTACCCGCTTGTAACCTTGATCCGACCCCGCGGGCTGGAGCGCCGCCGTCACATTTGAGATGGTTACGGAGCGATTGAACTTTGAAAAACCGGATACCGGCGTCTCATCCGGAAAATTACCGGTTGTGACGGCTGAGTAGCCGTCGGTTGCTCGATAGCGCCGGGCGATGATCTCTTCCATGCGGTCTGTCGCCAGAAAACCCGCGACCGCGGCCAATGACGGGTGAATCGACTGAACGGCCGACTCCGCGAAGGCGTTCATCAGCGGCGGAATCGCCACCGAGAGAATCACAATGGACATCACGATCTCGACAATCGTGACGGAGCGTCGTCGTGAACGAATCACGGCCATGATCGGTGCTCCACAAATCCGCCAACGGGGTGAACGCGTACGGCAAGCTGGTTTGACAGGATGACGGCTCCAATCGACGCGAGCGCATTGCCGTTGGCATCCTTTGGCGTTCCGAAGTTTCCGAACTCCAACTCGGCAGTGGAATCGAATGAAACGGAAGTGATTGTGACGCCGTTGAAGGGACTGGCGTTGAACTGAATCGCCGACGTGGTCTGGTCCAAGGGATGAGGCAGGCCCACTCGACCCGCCTTGCCGGGACTGGCGGGATTCTCGATGTGCAGCGTGTATCGATGGCTCGCGGCGTCGACGACCAGCCACGTCCGCAGGCCCGATGCCATCGCCGTTCGTTGAAGATATCGGATATCAGCCGCCAGTCTCGACGCGGCCGATGACAAGCGCATGTCCTGAACGGTCGACAGGATCGGCCCGCCAACGGCAAGTGAGACGATTCCCAGCAACGCGATGACGCTAACCAGCTCAATCAACGTAAAAGCTGAACGCTTCATCGAACACGAGACCTCCGTCCGATCAAACATCGGTCCAAAACGGCTGCGGCACGAGCAAGATGCCCGTGCCGCGCGTGATCATTTAGATGTCTGCCGGCGTGCATAGTCGAAGGACGCTCGACGCGAACTTCACATCGAACAGACTTCACACACGAAGTCCGACCCAGCAAGCGGCGTTCAACCGATGCGATTAAAAGTCCTTCTCGCCGGCGGTGTTCGTATTAGGCCAGACTTCGCCGGTCGAGGCCTTGTAGGCCCAACCGCCCGCTCCGCCAGCCACAAGGGTGCCTTTGGTCACACCCACTTCGACGTTGTTTTTCGTCGCGTCCGTGTCATAAGGATTGTCCGGAATGGCGCCATTCATCACCGCATTGGCCGTCGTAAAGACGGCCAAGGTGGGATAGCTGGCGTTTCCGCCGCCCGTGTCGGTCGCGGAGTGCGCATAGTAGTTTGCAATCGCGGCGCGCATGGCGCCAAGCGCGCCTTTGCAGGCCGCCTTCCGCGCATCCGCGCGATAGTCCAGATACACCGGCAACGCCACCGCTGACAGAATTCCCAGGATGACAATCACGGTCACCAATTCAATCAGCGTGAAACCCCGAACACTTCGATTCTTCCTGATAGCCGTCATGTTGCACACACTCCTGTCTGATCAGCCTTCGAAAGGCCCCCCAATCCGGAAGGCAAACGCACAAATCCAAGTCCAGGTCGGCCATCAGGCCGTACCGACGATTTTCAACAGCTTCCACATCGGCAAAAAGATCGCGAGCGCAAAGAAAAGAACGACTGCGGCAAGCCCGGTAACCATGATCGGTTCAATAAGCGTCGATAATAGCTTGATTCCGCGCTGGGTTTGTTGCGAATAGTACTTGCGGAGATACTCGAAAATCTGATCCGTTCGCCCCGATTCCTCTCCAATCGCCAGCATGCGCTTCACCAGGGGCGTTACGCACGACGTTTCAGCGAATGCTTCCGTCAATGAGCGTCCGCCCTCGACGGATCGCAGCACATCCCGAACGTCCTGCTTCAACACCTCGTTGGTCATGCTGTCGGCGGTGACGCGCAGCGAGTGAGTGATCGGCAGCGCGGCCCGCATGAGCAGGTCGAGCAACTCGATGAATCGCACCATGTAGATACCCAGCAGCAGACTACCGAATACCGGCGACTTCAGGACGTACTTATCAAGCACGACTCGGACCTTTCGGAAGCTCAAAACGTATCGAGTCAGCATGACGAGTCCGATGATTCCGCCGAGCACCTCCACGTAGTGTTGCGTCAGCGCTCCACTGATCGCCAAGAGGATCACCGTCGGCAATGGTAGCTCGCTCTCGAACTGTGCGAACATCTCCGTGAACTGCGGCACCACGAAGATCAACAGCACGATCGTGGCCAGCACCAGCGACACGACGACCATCGCCGGGTACATCAGCGCCGAACGAATCTGCGTTCGCGTCTCCTCTTCCTGCTCCATGTAGCGTGCCAGCGCGTTGAGCACTTCGGGAACCTGGCCGGCGGATTCACCCGCTGCGACTGTCTTGGCGTAAAGCTCGGTGAAGGTGTCCGGCTCCTGACCGATCGCGTCGGCCAGCGTTCGACCGCCCTCGATGCGGCTCACCATTCGAGCAATCGCGCCACGCAATTGTTCATTCGAGGTTTGTTCGCCGACCGCCTTGAGCCCGGCGATGATCGGAATTCCGCTTTCGGACACCGCGGCCATCTGATGCGTGAAATCGAGCACCGCCCGGCGATTCGATTTACCGCCGCGCGTCTTATGAACACGGGTCGAAGCCACCCCGAGTTGAGCCGTCGCCGCGCCAACCAGTTGAACGCTGATCGGCGTTCGGCCGCTGGCTTCAATCTGCGCAAGTGCCGCGCGCTCCGACGCCACATCGAGCGTTTCGGTCCCGAGTTTTCCACTGGGCAGCGCGAAATGGACAGCGAACTTCGGCACAATCCTATCCTCGTCTAAACCGAGTCAAGTCCGGCACGACTGAACTCGTGCATCAACATCGGCCCGCGATCCGTACCACTTCTTCAATCGTCGTCGCACCAAGACGGATTTTCTCGATGCCATCATCGACGAGAAACTTCATGCCGTCCGCCTTCGCTGCCGACCGGATCGCCTCCGTCGGCTCGTTGCGCACGATCATGTTGGAATACCGATCGCTCAGTTCGAACAGTTCGTACACGCCGACTCGACCCAGATAGCCCGTGCCGATGCACCGACGACAGCCTGTACCCTTGAGCGGTTCGAAATCCAGCTTCGAGCGGTCGAGGCCCAGCGCGTCATACATGTGTGCCGGCGCGGAGTCCGGCGACTTGCAGTCGGGACAGACGCGACGACAAAGCCGCTGTGCAAGCACAGCCAGAAATGATGATGAAATGAGATACTCCGGCACGCCCAGATCCCGAAATCGGGCGATTGCGCTGACGGAATCGTTCGTATGCACCGTGCTGAGCATCAGGTGGCCGGTCAGCGCCGCCTGGACCGCGATCTGGGCCGTCTCCGCATCGCGAATTTCGCCGACCATGATGACGTCCGGGTCCTGCCGCAGCACGGACCGCAGGCCGGAGGCGAAAGTCAGATTCGCTTCCTTGTTGACCTGAACCTGCCGAATCACGCTGGTTCGATACTCCACCGGGTCTTCAATCGCGATGATGTTCTTCTGCGGGCTGGCAATGCACTTCATCGCCGCGTACAGGGTCGTGGACTTGCCGGAGCCGGTGGGTCCGGACACAAGTACCATGCCATGCGCATTCTGAATCACGCTCTGAAATCGCTTGAGCACCTTGCTGGACATGCCCAATTCGCTAAGCGTGATGGACTCCGACTCATTCCGAAGGATTCTGAGGACGACCGCCTCTCCCCAGATCGAAGGCAGAACGGACACGCGCAGGACAACTTCCCCATTTTCGGTCTTGTGATCAAACGCACCATCCTGCGGAGCGCGGGATTGCGATATATCCAGACGTGCCATGATTTTGACACGTGATACCAGTGCACGGTGCAGCGCCAGAGGCGGAGCCGCGATCTCGCGCAGAACACCGTCCACTCGAATGCGGATTCGAAGTTCGCTCTCACAGGGTTCGATGTGAATATCCGATGCGTTTTGCCGGACTGCCTCGTTGATCAGATCGCGCACGAGCCGAATGACCGGCTGCGAATCATCCGAATCCACCAGGTCATCGGCCCGGGCCATCGAATCGGTGACCGAGAACTCTTGAAGGTACTTGCTCGACCCATAGGCTCGCTCGATCAGGCCGAGAACGTCATTCTTCGCGCCGAGGCAGGCCTCGACTTCGCACTTCGTCAGTCGCCGCACCTGATCGATACCCGCCAGATCCGCCGGATTCTCCATCACCAGCGTGATCACGTTGTCGAGATTGAACAGGGGAAACATGACGTGGCGACGCGCAATCTCTTCGGAAAAAAGCTCCGAGTTCTGCATGCGTGGAATGAAATCGGCCAGATCAATGAATGGCAAACCCAGCCGCATTGCGTGAAGAGAGTGCACCTGCGATTCCGTCAGAAGCTTTTTCTTGCGGATGACGGTTTCGAAATCGATGGAGTTGTCGACGGCCTCCTGCTCGATCTTCGCGACCGTGGCTGCCGGCAGGATTCGCGCAGCGAGAAGTTGATCCCTGAGTTCATGTGACCGACTAGGTACCACGAGCACCCCCCGCCCCCACGGGCTCTCGCGATGCCTCCGGTTCCGTCGATTTCACCCTCGAGAGATTGCTGCTTGCCGCCTTGACCAGAGCCTGTTCATCGTTGCCTTTCGGATTGAGAAACTGCAACCCGACCTGGTACGTCGGTTTGTGATCGACCAGCAGGCAACGGCGCACGACGGCTCGAATGTTCAAGACTTGCGTCGCGACGTCATCGCCAGCCGACACATCGGAAATGTGCAGATTGATCCGCAGATTCCTGGGAATAAAGACGCTTGACTTCAGACCCAGGCCGCCGGAACTGACGTCGATCACCTCCAGACCACAGAACGCATCCGGAAAGCTCAGCCGGATCTGCGCGGCGTGATCGCCATGCGGCTCCACCCGTGCGCGAAAAGACGTATGATGTCTCTCGTGTTGCCGGGCTAATTGCTCGTTCTGAATATTCACCATGGCATCGACTTATCGGATAGCCGATCCATGCGGTTCAGCGCGGAATCACGCACTCAACGCCGGCTCGCCCGATAACCACGGCTTTCGCTCCGGTCGGATTGCGCCGATGGACCGGTCCCGCGGTCGGCCCGAGTCTCAGCCTGTTTTATTCAGAGCGGGTGCGGCCCTGGACCTCGCGTGCGACCCGATTGCTCAGCCGGCCGATGCCTTCCACCGCCACGTCAATCACGTCGCCTGCCTTGAGAAAGGTCGGAGGTGTTCGAGCGGAGCCGACGCCCGCTGGAGTGCCGGTGAGTATCACCGTCCCCGGCGGCAGTGTGAACTGATGAGAAAGAAAGTGAATCAACTTCGCCACGGAGAAAATCATCTCAGAAGTGTTGCCATCCTGCATTGGCGTGCCATTCAGAAACGACTGTACACGGAGTCGATCCGGTGACAGTTCATCGGCCGTCACGAGCACCGGTCCAATCGGACAAAAGGTATCGAAGCTCTTGCCGCGCGCCCACTGTTTGTCGCGGCGTTTCTGACAATCTCGTGCTGACACATCGTTGGCACATGAATAACCAAATACATGGTTCAGCACATCACGCTCCGAAACGCATTTGGCGACCCGGCCGATCACCACCGCCAACTCCGCTTCATAGTCCACCTCGTCGGGCGCGGAGATCGGCAACATGATTGCATCGGCCGGTCCGATCAGGCTCGTCGTCGCCTTCAGGAAAATGAGCGGCTCCTCCGAAGAAGCCTCACCTTTCATCTCTCTCGCGTGCTCCGCGTAGTTACGGCCGATCGCGATGATATTCGGCGGATCCACCGGCGCGAGCCGCCGACCAATGCGAACCTGACGGTCCTCGAACGGCAGTTCCGCGGGCGCGGTGGCGAACAAATGGGGGAACGCCGTCTCGCGAATCGGCAGCGCGGTGCCCTCATCCACTTCGCGCCCCCACCGGGCGCGACCATCTTCCCCTTCCCATCTCACAAGACGCATAAAAACAAAGCCCCGAACTGACGGACCGAGTCCGGAGGGTCGAATCACTCCGGCTGCGGATGAAACGCATGAATCACCAAAACCGCTGAGATAAACCGCTCGGCAAATTTACAGCAAATTGCGGTGGCGTCGCTCATTGCTTTTTTGCATCGGAAGAACGCTCACGGCTCTCGCGATCAGACTTTTCTTCCGCATCTTTCTTCTTCTCAGCAGCTTCCTTCATCTTCTTCGTCAGCGGCGAATCTTCTGGAACGGGCGCCGCGAGAGCCTTTTCAATCGCCTCGATCACCTTCTCGGCGTCCGGCTTTGTGCGTGGCGAAAAGCGATCGACGATTTGGCCGTTGCGTCCAATGAGAAACTTGCCGAAGTTCCACTCGATTTCACCGCCGTATTCGTGGCCCGCTTTCATTGCAGTGAGGTACTTGTACAAGTCGCAGATATCGTTCCCCTTCACGGAAACCTTCGCGAACATCGGAAACGTAACGGAATATTTCGACGTGCAGAACTGCTTGATCTTGTCGTTCGATTCCGGCTCCTGCCCCAAAAAGTTGTTGGCGGGAAACGCAAGAATCACGAAGCCGCGTTCGGCATACTTGCGATACACCGCCTCAAGCTGTTCATACTGGGGAGTCAGGCCGCAACGCGAGGCGACATTGACCATCAGCACCACGTTTCCGTAATACTGGACAAGATCCTGCTCCTTTCCATCAATGTCTTTCATCTTGAAGCGAAGCGCAGCGAGCTTGTCATCGACAGGAGCCGCTTCCTTATCGTCGGTCTTCTGCTCCTGGCTGACGACCTTCGGCCGCTTTGAATTCTTCGTCTGATCCGACTTCTCGGGCGGCTCGCCCTTCGCGGCAAGGCCCGTCGCAAGGACGAATACCAAACCAAACGCCGCCACACCAAACATAAGGTTCACAACTCCATTGCGAAGCATCATCTGAGAAATCTCCTTAACTGCCTTCCTGTGGGAAACCGGAATTCCGCGCGAGGCGATTCTGCTCTCCGAACCTCCGCTCCTCCATTCAAAACACCTCGCATTATAGCGGCGGCAACCCAGACGTTCCGAACGTCCGCCGCTCGGCGCGTCCGGACCTGGACCCAGCCGATTTTGACATGAAAACAACCGCATCATACGCTCCTGCAACATGAACGCCGTCGCTATCATCCCAGCCAGATATGCCTCCACACGATTCCCCGGAAAGCCCTTGGTACGGGAAACGGGCAAATTCCTGATTCAGCATGTCGTGGAACAGGTCGCGCGAGCAAAGCGGATTTCGGAAGCGATCGTCGCCACCGACGACCCGCGAATTCACGACGCAGTGCAGTCATTCGGCGGCCGTTCCATGATGACGCGCGCGGACCACCCCAGCGGAACCGACCGTGTCGCTGAAGTTGCACATCAAATTGATGCCGATCTGATTCTTAATGTGCAAGGTGACGAGCCAGAACTGGAGCCGGGCTACATCGACCAGTTGGTCGAGCGAATGACCGCCGATCCCGAAGTATCCGTCGGAACGCTCGCATGCCCCTTCAGTCGTGATTCCGATCCGCGCGATCCGAACGTGGTGAAAGTGGTCATCAACTCGCGCGGCCGCGCCTTGTACTTTTCTCGATCGCTGATTCCTTATCCGCGCGATGCAGCCGGCACACCTGCCGACCCAACGGACTGGCTATTGCACATCGGAATCTACGCCTACCGCCGCGATTTCCTCTTCGAACTTGCAGCCATGCCGCCTTCGCGATTGGAAATGATGGAAAAGCTTGAGCAACTCCGTGTGCTGGATAGCGGTCACTCGATCGCCGTAACGCAGGTCGAGCGGGCTTTCCCCGGCATAGACACACCTCAGGACTACGCCGAATTCGTGGCAAGATGCGCAGGCAGGCGCCTCCCCCGCTGAATTCACCCGGTGGACGGACGAAATCTCGCGCCAAACCGTGCCAGTTCGCCAAGCGATCGCGGTCGTCGGTGCGGACCCTCGCCAGAAACCTCCGGAGCCGTCGGCGGCTGTAGCTGGCCGGCGATCTCATCCGGCGGTGATGCCGCGACATGTTCCCGATCAGGCGTCGAAGAGACGACCGGTCCCGGAGCCGAAGCCCATTCGGCGTGCAGTCTCATTTCGTGCCACTGTCGCTCGGCAACCAGCCTCAAGGAGATCGTAAGCGCCACGAGCACAAACATCAGTTCAATGTACGACTCGTTGTGGAAGAAGCCGTGAATACAGAAGGCGAGCAGTCCAAGGAGCAATCCGCGTGCACAGTTGTACACCCAGCGCATGTCCGTCGGCAGCCGCCGGGACCACCGCATGAGTTGTTGCAGACTATACATTGATCCGAATACAACGGCGCACCAGATCAGCGAACCGATCGCGCCAAGTTCCGCGAGATTCTGAAGGAAGATGTTGTGCGCCGATTTATTACCACCACCCAGCGCAATCTTCGCTATCTCATAGTTCCCGAATCCCACGCCGAAAAGCGGGTTATCAAGGAAAAGCTGCCAGGCGAATAACCAGGTGAAGAATCGGGACCGCGCCGATTGATCTTCGGAGTATGCGAATATTGAATCGAGTCGATCGAGAATCTCAGTTCCCGACATGAAAGTTGTCACCGTCGCAACAAGCAATACGGCGATGAGGGCGCGTAGCCGGTATTTGCTGCTCCATGCCATGCACATGAGCACGACACCGAAGGCGACGAACCCCGCTCGGGAACGCGATCCAATGATTCCCAGACAAATAAGCGCGGCACAGATCAGAAGAAACGCTCGCCATCGTACGCTCTTCACCGTAAGTCCAAAGTAGAAAACCATCGGCAAGGTCATCACGCTCGTCAACGCAAATAGGTTGTTGTCGTAGGTCCTTCCATACACCTGATGTGGGCCAATCATCATGACCTTGAGTCCGCCCTTGATTGCCCAAAAACTTGTCGCCATCGCTATAACAAGAAACAGTGCGCGAAACTGTCTCGGCGTTGTCACCAATCCGGTTATCATCGCCGCAACCAGCAAAACCTTGCACAATCCGCTGAATTGATAGGATGTGTGTGAAAGTGGAAAGGGCGCCATCGTTCGGGTCACCGCGACGTAAGCAATCAGGAGGCCCAGCAACAGAATGCCCCACCGAGGCTGAATCAGCGCGCTGGACACAATGCGGGTTCTTAACGACAGCAACCGTCCGGAGTACAGATCCCACTCCGGAACCAGCTCACGCCGCCTCGCGCCGATTGCGACCGCGCCGACCACCAGCGGAACACCCACCAACAGCGCATCCTGCAGATCCGGCCGCCAGCAAAGGTACTTCGGCTGCAAAAGAGAAACAACGTAATAGACGCACAAGCCAAAGAACGGCCGCGAAAACACCAGCGGCATCAGGGCAATCAGAATGGCAAGGTACAGCGCAAAACGCATCCGAGATTCCTTAAAAGCACTCACGACTCAGGCACAATACGGCGAACTCCCACGGGTGGTTCCCACCACCGATGTCGGAACAGCCGTCGAACGCCCGGCGCCGAGAGACTCAAACAGCTTTGGAGCGGATTTGGACCCGCCTTTCGCGCCGGAGATCTTCGAAATCAACCCTGCCAAGGTCGCTCCCCCGGACCGCCAATTGAACAACGATTTTGCACGACGCTCCGCCGCACTTGCGAACTGCATTCGAAGCGGTTCGTTCCCGGCCAGTTCATCAATCGCACGAGCAAAGGCTTCGGCACTGGGTTCGTTCACGAGTCTCCCCGCCCGCCCATCGTCGAGCAGTTCACGCGAGGCGTTGCGGACCAGACGCCCATCGGCTCGAATCGCCACGCAAGGCAGAGCACAGGCCATCGCCTCCGCCAGCGAGTTCCCGAAGGACTCGCTCACCGAAGGAAACGCAAACAGATCCGCGGCCCAAAGCAGGGGGCGAACGTCAGGGTTCGCGCCGACCCACCACACCCGGCTGTTGATTTTCAATTCATTCGCAAGCGTGGTGAGCATTTCCTTCATCAGGCCATCGCCCGCAATCACGAGGCGCGGAGCGGTTCGGCTGATCGCGATAGCACGCAAAAGCAGCGGCAGATTCTTTTCGGGCGACAAACGGCCGGTCCACGCGATGACGAATTGATCCGCATCCAGACCAAGCTTCAGTCGCGCGGAGTTTCGTTCGCTTTCGTCAGGACGTCGCATCCGTTCGAGATCAACCCCGCCGTACGCAACATGCAACGAATGCGGCACCAGTCCGTAGGATTCAGCGGCCGCATCGCGCGACATCTGACTGTTGAACACCACCGCATCGGCGAGCATGAACGCACGACGCTCGTTGCGGCGCTTCAGGACGCGGTCGATACAGAATGAAATTCGGCTAAGGCCCTGCGACGGACCATGTCGCGCGGCGTCTGCCGCGTCGTGCAGGATCGTCGTTCCACCACAAACCAGGAGCGCGGCGCGGTTCGGCCAGCGCTCCTTGTACGCGACAACCGCCTCCGGCTGGCATGAGATGAATAAGTCAT
The DNA here is from genome assembly GCA_019636475.1 of Phycisphaerae bacterium. Lineage (NCBI taxonomy): Bacteria > Pseudomonadati > Planctomycetota > Phycisphaerae > Phycisphaerae bacterium. The sequence continues at coordinate 31,925 of JAHBXN010000004.1, read as the reverse complement.
GGGTTTGGCGCAGTTCGCGGACGACTCGCCTTGCTATCGCATAGCGCGCACGCGATTGCAGCGACCAATGCACAGGGCGCGACGTGCGAACATCGATTAACGACAGCTTCAGTCCCTTGTCGAACATCGCGAGCGATTCAGCCGTCACATCGGTTCGATGGGTTCGGACCGTGAATTCAACGTGGTGCCCTGCTTGAATCAACTCGCGTCCGAAGTGCATGGCGCGCCTGGAGATTCCGCAGGTGTGCTGACGAAATGTCGGCATGTGCCAGAGGATGTTCATTGTACGCCTCCGGCTGCGTGAAGCACCGTTCGATACTGCTCAGTGGCCGCCCCGGGATCTGAAGAGCCACAATCGCGCGATCGCGCTCGAATCGCTTGCGTCAGGATTCCAGCGAACTGTCCTGCCAGAAAATCGCGCCGGTACTTTGCGATTTCCGTCGCCCCGCAGCCCGCTTGCACGAATCGTTCAGCGCCGGTTATCCACGCATCAAATCTCGCTTCGATTGCCCGCGATAATCCATCGGCATCGCCGTGCCGTACAATCGTCGTCTCGGACGACTCCGCAAGTATCCGTTCCACCGACGTGCAAGCATGCACGAGTCCAATCACATGCCTGCCAAACGCGAGATACTCGAACAGCTTCGCAGGCACGCAGAGTCGGCCGCCCGCGTTCGTGGGAGTCATCAGGAAAAGCGCGTCCGCCCGCAATAATTCCCGGATCGCCGATTTGTGCGGCACATATCCCAGCTCGCGTACAAAGGTGCGATCCGAATCTCTGATCAGCGACCGAAGGCGGGCTGCGATCGTGCCGACAACCCGCAACTCGAATCGACCGTTCGCATCGCAGCGCCGCAACAGAAACGACCGGACAGCCGCCAGCAGCGGTTCGATCGTCTGCGCGCGATAGAATGCACCCACATACGAAAGGACGAATCGGTCTTGCCGAGTCGGAACGTCGCACGGCGACGAATCGTCCGGCGCATCGGCTGCGTCAAATCCATTGAAGACGGTTTCCAGCCGCGCACGCAGCGATGGACCATGGCGATCGACCAGACGGTCACCCAGATCGGGGCACGTCACGACCACGCGGTCCGCGTTCATGCATACGTCGCTCTCGATCCGCCGCCGCCATCGAGCGGCCTTGGCCGATTCGCTTTCGATCGCAAAATTATCGACGATGGGATCCCGCAGGTCCGCGATCCACGGCACGTTGTGCCTCCTGCTCAGCGTCGCTCCGATCTGGTGCATCGAGTGCGGCGGAGATGTCGTGACAACGCATTCGATCCCCTGCGATTCGATCAGCCGCGATCCCGCGCGAATTGCCGCCGCCTTCCACATCGATTCAATCTCAATCAAAGGCAGCCGTGCACCCCAGGATTCCAAACGCCAGTAGATTCGATCCTCAAGTAAATTCACGCGGGAGGACCGCGCGCCGGCGGTCGAAATCAACCGGCCGATGCGAGCGGCGACCCCACCCGGCTCCCATCCGAGGATCCGATGAACACAAAACGGAACGGCGGAGTCATCAATCAGGCTTTCGTCGTTGACGGCATGATGCGAATGTCCGGCGGTCAGTACATGAACGTCCCAGCCGTGGCGTGGAAGATAAGTCGCGAGCTTCAAGGCACGCTGCACCCCGCTTCCGCCACGCGGCGGAAAATGGTACGCGACCAGCAGAAGTGAACGACGGCACATGGGGTCTTCCCTGACCTCGAGTGGTTCCCGGAGTTACCCGTCAAACGAGGTGATTTCGTACAAATTCCCGGACACGCCACGGCACGACGTTTCGCCCGGCGCCGGGTTCCAGTACCCGCGCCAATCCGCGACGAACGCGCCATCTCGCGCCCATCGATCGCCGAGCTTCGCCATACCTCGAAGCTCCGATCTTCTGAATCGCCCGCAATATGCCGGCCGTCGCATGTTCCAGCGAAGGTCGCCAGCCCACCTCGTCATAAATGCAGGGCGTGCCCAGCGGATTCCATACCGTTTCATATCGCTGACGATTCGTCATCCGGATCGCGGTCCAGCGCTCTTCGGCGCCGGCGCCCCACACATAATGAGGACAGCCGCACAGGCTCGCGAGATGCAGTCCGCCGGTCGACGCCCCGGCCGCAAGTCGCGCACCGGAAAGCTGAAGAATCGCTCGATCCATGCGACCGGCATACATCGCCACGCTCAGACCTCGCTTTCGAAGCCGCTCCGCCAGTTCCTGCCACCAGGTCTCCGGCTGATTGCGCTCGCTCGCCAGCGCTCGCCCCCGCGGGACCAGCACAACATCGGTCCGCGTGTCCGGCTGTTTACGGAGCGACACGAAATCCTGTTCCGCGCAAGTTGCCGGACAAAGTTCCGATCGAAATCCCGGCATGTACCACGTCGCGCCTTCGGTGTGAACGCCGAGAATCGCCAGATGCCCCGCCGTCGCCTGTCTCAACTCCGACTCGAGCGTCGACGGCGGAATCGCTGAGCCGGAACCGTCGATCCGATGATCGTCATTCGCATCGCCCGTCCACTCATGACGCGGCATCGGGCAGAAACGCACGACACGCCCATCAATGAGGTCGCTATAGAGCGCACGCCGATCAGGTGGCGCGACGACATAGACGCGGGCCGAATCGCTCTCGCGGATCACGCGGCGAACTCGACCCTGCCAGTTCATCAATTCCCAGCCGAATTCGCCAGGATACGGCGGAATTATCAGCGTGTTACCGCGCGACATCCTTTGACTCCTCAACGGGCAGCGAAGCGGCGTTGGCCGGACGCGACTCGATCATTCGTTCGAATTCCGCCTGCGATCCACACGGCCCCGGCCTGCGGCTCAAATCGTGGGGATTGACGAGGCCGACGTTCAGTCGCCGACGCATGTCAACGATGGCCCTATGACCCAGATCAATTGCCAGACTTCTTGTTGTGTCGTTGTAATGACGCTTAAGCCCGAACGGATAGGCGAACGCAAACGGCTGACGGCCCGTCAACTCCGTCAGTTTTCGTCGGGCGGCCCCGATCTCCGCCATCTGCTGCTGGGCCGTCAGTGCCGACAGGACCGGATGGGTGTCCGTATGATTGCCGAACTCGACATACTCCGGATCGGATTCGGCGATCTCCTGTTCCGTCAGATACGGTCGAAAGTGTCGCGCCAACTCCGAGCCGCTCGTGCCGACATCCTTCAATACGCATTCCAGCGCGTCGCACAAGTCGTTTCGAAAGTACAATCGGACATAGTCGTGCAGCGTCTCACGCGAGTTTGTCGGCGGCCAGCCTCGCGCCGACAACGCCGTCCACACGCGGTCTTCGTGTCCGTTCACGCTCAGCCACGCCAGCTTATGCTGCCACATCAGATCGCGATTGCCGATAACCGACGTCACCGGAAAAATCGTCATCGGCATGCGGCGGCGATACAGAATCGGCAGCGCCTGTCGAACCGAGTCCGCGAACCCATCGTCAAACGTTATCACAATGGCTCGACGCGGCTCCTCGCCACGCTCCAACTGCCCCGTCAGCTCACGCAGGCTGATCACGTTGTAATGCTCAGCGAGATAGTCCAACTCCCGCTCGAAGTCGCTTGGCAGATGCCGCATTCCCGGCCCCGTCGTAAAGATGCTCTCCTCGCGCGAGATGCTGTGATACGTCAGAATCGTCGTGCACATGTCATTCTGCCGACGGCGCAGACTCCGCATGAACTTCCCGGGCCATTGTTCGAATGTGCTATTGAACGAAATCAGCGTCATCGGTGAAAACCCCCAAGTGGAACACGTTGACTCACAATCGCGTCAAGCTCCCTCGCAAGTCGTTGCGCCTGATACCGCCGCGTCAGTGGTTTCAGTGATTCGACGGTCCGCGTGACCAGCAGGCGTCCCGTGAGCCAGCGGTCGTACAAAACGCGAATCGCCGATGCAATCCCGTCCGCATCCTGCGGATCGCAGAACCAGACGCCGTCCACGCGCCGAAGCACGTCGGCCGCTGACCCGCTTGCCGGCACCACGGCCAGAATCGGCCTTTGACTGCCGATGCACTCGTACACTTTCGCCGTCGTGTCGCCATCTCCCCCGATCACATTGGGCAGAAGTACGATGTTCACATCCGCCTCAGCCATCAGTTGCACAGCTTTCGGATGGGAAACTTCGCCCAGATATCGCACGCATCCGTCGATTGGAAACTGATTGATCTGCGCCAGATTCGGTCCGACGCGCCCAAGAAAATCGAGCCGGGCAAATCGCCTGCTGTCTGCCGTGCTTTCGAGAAATTTACGAAACCCCTTCAGAAGTTCATCGGGTCGGCGTGCACCATACAGCGATCCGGCATGGAGCAGCCGAAATTCATCGCCAGCCGAGCGATCGATCGACGAGGCCGGAAAATCGCTCGGATCAAATCCGTTCTCAATCGTGACAAACTTCCGTCCACGCTGATCGGGATATCGCTCCCGAAAGCGCCGGCCCATGTGGTCATTGACCACTACGACGCGCGATGCACCGCAGACGACGCGACGTTCAAGAAACTGCGTCGCAAGTTGACCCCATCTCGATCGCCACTGCGCAAAGTGTGCATACTCTACCCAAGGGTCTCGAAAATCGGCGATCCAGGGCCGGCCGATCAACCGTCGAACGACCAGCGCAGCGAGATGATCGCTGAAAGGCATGCCTGATGAGAAAACCGCGTCAAAACGCAATCGGCGGTGCAGCCGCAACGCCAAGGCCGCCGCGCACCGCAGCCGCCAGATTCCTTTGTCCGGAAGGGTCAGCCGCCCCACCAGCGATTCGATACGCCAGCTCGAGCAATCACGCCACCACGCACGGTCCAACCCCGCGGGGCGCGTCGCCCACGACAACACGTCTGCGACCCGATATGCCAGCGCTCCGGCATCTTCCAGAAGCCCGAACGTCGATCGCGCCACGATGGGACACTTCACACCCTTGAGTTCCACACCGTCCACGCCGCCGACAATTTCGCGAAGCGGACCATTACACGAATCAGTCGCAAACCAGCCGCGATCAACGTTGCCGGTCTGCTCGCCTTGCGAACGCCCTGCCACCGGGCCCGTCAGCACCGTCACATGCCAGCTGAAGTCGCCAAGGTACTTCACGAATTTACGAACGCGCGTGACGCCAGCTGACTGCGCCGGCGGAAAACGGCTTGAAATAAATAGAACGCGGCGCGTCCGTGTAGCGCCCGTCCGATGGCTCGAATCGCGAACGGCGCCTCCACACTGTCTGTCGGAGATGTCCTCGGAGGCGCACGGCATGATCCGCGTCGGAGCCACAACCGCCCCGAACGGGCTGATGCCCGCCTCATCCTGGTTGTCGAAAAAAACCGCCATCGGCTGATCTCGTGGCACGGAATTCGCGCGGCCGATCATGACCGGCTTTCCGTCTCATAAGATGTATCGAGCCGAGCGGAAGTAAACTGAAGTGCAAAGACGGACGTGATTTACGTCCGCAAAACACGAGCAGGCTGCTGAAACTTTCGAGGTAATCACCGCCCCATTCGGTCCCCATCAAAATTTCAGCCTGTCCACGGCCGATCCGTCATGCCTCAGACAGTTTGACGCTGTCTGGAGCGGCCGACCGGCAAGATTCGCGCGTCCAGTGGCAGAGTTCGCCGCTCTCCAGCCGGACAACCTGTGACGATCCGCTCAAAAAGCAACATCGCATCCGGCCAATGATGCCGCATTCTCACGAACTCACGGCCGGCCATTCCGATTCGCCTGCACCTCGTGTCGTCCGTGCAAAGGCCGATGACCTGCTCCGCCATCTGCTCCGGCTCGTCGGCGATGACAATCTCCTGTCCTGCCGTGGCATCAAGCGTCAAACCAACGGCACGAGTTGACACGACCGGCCGCCCTGCCGCCATCGCCTCCAGCACCTTGTTCGGAATGCCCCGTGCCAGCCTAAGCGGCGCGACAATCACACGGCAACGGGCGAGATACTCAGTCGCGTCCACAACCGCACCCGTGACTTCAATTCCCGGCAGCCGCCCCAATCGCCGCACCGCGCGCGTCGGCCGTCGACCAACGACGAGAAATCGAGCATCAGCCATCTTCATTTGAACGAGCGGCCAGACCCGCTCCGCGAACCAGCGGACCGCCTGCACATTCGGCGGATAGCTCATCGTGCCCAGGAAGCCGATAACCGGGCCACATTCATCGGCGGAACAAATGGCTGATTCGCTGATCCGCCGCACGCCGTTCGGAACCACATGCACCGCGCCCGCTTCGCCAGCCCCTATCATCCGCCTTTCATTTTCCGTAATCACGATGGACGCATCGAACTCCCGAAGGCAGCGTGTCTCAAGACACCGCAGTCTCTCGGCCTCCATTCGGCATCCGGCCGCAAGCAGGCCTCTGGATGCCCGCGAATAATCGATCCATTTTTCGCTGTCCACATCGCACAGATCGATGACGCGCCGGCAATCCGGAATCGTCAGCGCATAGTCTGCCATCATCGATGAGAACGCGACGACCACATCAAACCCGATCGACAAAGACCAAAGTCGCAAGCGGCGATACATCTCGGTCGAGCGATACGCCGATTCCGTCAGCGGCCTCCCGTGAACAGCGCCCCACGCCGCGTGGAGACACGCCAGCGGCACCCCGCGGCGCAACACCGTCACATCGCGGCACCATTGCCGCAGCCGCTCCGCCTGACGCATTTCGCTCTCGTCCGATGCGAAGCACGCGCAGTAAACGTCGTGGGCCGCGGCCAGATGTTCGATTGCATGAAACGTGCGAATCCGATCACCCTTATCCGGCGGATAAGGGACACGGTTCGAAAGATAAAGGATTTTCAATCGTTCCTGCACGAGGCTGTCTCATTGACAAACGATGAACATGTGGTGTATCACGGGCGGGTCGCGCCATTGCACAATCAATCAAAACAAGCTATCCCGGAATCGATCGTGCCAGCCATCCGCCCAGCGGTCGCGTCACCGACAACGGCAACGTCTTCCAAACGCGTCTCGCGGCGGACCACCGACTCGATGTGGGTGACAGATCCGGCGCGCTCCGTCCCGGCGCGAGGTACGTCTGATACTGCAACACGCTCGGCTCAAATCCGCAGAGTCGCTTGAACTCGAACGGTCCCTTGTTGTCGATTCGCGATCGACCGAAATCGTATCGCCGGTAACCGTTCGCGACGCCCCATTTCATCGATTCGGAGTACAGATATTGGCTCAGGCCATAGACGTCCGCGCGCTCATCAATACCCACGAAATACGGCATCACCGTGTCGCGATGAAGGAAGATGAGAAGTCCGGCAATCGGCCGGGTGTCGAGTCGAACGATCTGGATCGCGATCCGACCGCGGTGAGCGGACACGATCTCCTCAAAAAAGTGCAGAGGATAATTAGGAGACGACAGTCGCCGCATGGATCGCGAGTAAAGCGACCACATTGTCTCAAGTTCATCCTCGCCGAATGTGCAACTGAGCACGTGCTGTTCGGCCGCGCGACGCGCCGCGGCGCGTGCCTTTCGCGGAAGCATCTGATCCACGTCATCGCGTGCAGCCGGCAATTCACGAATGAATGTCGCGTGCGAATCGCGAGACGGCAGATCCGCAATCATCGAATGAACCGAACGCAGTTCAAGAGAACGCGCGCCGAGTTCGTTGCAGAATGCGACGGCCGAATCAAACAGCGCCTTTGCGACGCTCGGCTCGTCGGCGACGATCCCGCCATAGGTCGCATAGGGCATGCTGACGAGCAATCGGCCGGCCAGGATGCTGCGAACCTCATGCATCGGAAGCACGCCGGCCAGGCGATCGCCGTCATAAGCCATGAATCCGTGGAAGCGATGCCCGAAGGCGCGCTCGACCGCACGCTTCCACCCTAGACCGTGAAAAAAGGATGCGGAGCCATGATCGCCAACGAAGGATTCCCAGACCGGCGCAAGCGATGGATCAAACCGGATGACGCGAATATGGCTTGGTGCGGCAGGCGCGGTGTTGGATGCGGACGGCCTGGATGGAGTATCAATTGTGATCTTTTCCATCGTATTCGTAGCGGGCGCCCTTCACGCTGCAATCCGCGGCGATGCAGCCCAGAACCGGAAGATTGTTCGCCTGCAGCCGGTGAAGCGATTGACGCACGACGTGCGATGCCGTCTTGTTCATCCGGACCACCATCACAATGCCCGAGCATAGCGCGCCGATGACGCCGACGTCCGAAAGGCATTGCACAGGAGGTGTATCGACCAACGTATAATGAAACCTCTCGCGGATCTCATCAAACACCTTCGCCGCGGACCGCGATGCCAGCAGCTCGGTCGAATTGACGTCACGGCTCCCGCCACCGGTCAGAATGTAGAGATTGCCCAAGGGCGTACGCTGAATCGCATCGTTGAGCGTGGCCCGGCCGGACAGCACGTCCGACAAGCCCGGCGAATTGGGCATCTTGAACAATTTCGCCATGCTGCACTGCCTGAAATCGCAGTCCATCGCCAGCACGTTCATATGTCGCACTTCAGCCATCACGGCGGCAAGATTTGCCGTCGTCACGCTCTTGCCCTCTCGCGGAAGGCTGCTGGTGATCGCGACGCAGTTCATTTTGCTCGGTGAATAGCGACGCAACAGCCACGTCCTCGCCGCGCGATATTGTTCAGTGATGATCGACGATCGTTCCATCACCGCGACCACCGTCGGATGAACGTCCCAGACCGCGGAGGATCCGATTGCGAACCTCTCCGCCTCGGTTGCGCCCGGAATCGGAGTGCTCCCCGAATTCGGCGCCGAGCCGGAAAGTGGCGGCTCATTCGCTGCATCGCTGTTGGATGTGAGCGACTCCATCGCAGGAGCCGCGCCAGGCATGTTCACGATCGCGTCGGCTGTCCGCTGCCTCCGCTCGCGCTCGTCCTTCGCCTTCTTGATTGCGTCCGCGATACGACCCATCTGAATCCGTCCATTCGGAATACAAGTGCCACTATCTGTCTCGGCCGATCCGGCCGACCGACTCGATCCCGCCTGTTGTTATTGGCCCAGCGCACGCCCCAGCGGCTGCAAACGGGCGAAGTCGTCTGGTCGTTCAAGACTGTAATACGCCATCGTCCCGGCCAATGACACGGTGACAAGCATGACCACGGCCAACGCCGGCATCACCACAAGACTCCGGATCAATCGCCGGCGCCGCACACCGGCCGGAAGGATCTCATCGACACTTTCGATAACGGGAACGCCCAGTGATGCGGTAAGCTGTTTCACGCTTCGATACGATCGATCGCACACTTCAACCGCGATCACCGCTAGAACACCGGCCGCTCCGCCCAGACCAAAACAAATGAGCAGCACAAGCATCGAATCAGGGGAAACCGGCTTCGTCGCCGACGTCGGCTCCTGAATCGTCGCAAAATGGACGCTCCGTCCCTGGCCTTCAAGGTACAGCACGTTCTCGATCGGTGCGATTTCCTTGCGCCAGTTCACCAGGTCCACTTCCAGTTGCTGGTGCCGGTCCCGAAGCGCCGCATAGGCGGGCCGGTGCTCGACTGCCAGTTGCCGCTTTCCATCGATTTCCTTCAAGCGCCGGTCGATGACCTCCATCCTCGATACGATCACGTTCGTGGTCGCCGTGGTGTCGCCCAACTGACGCTCGATCTCGTCGATAGCACTGACCGAATTCGCCCGCAGTGCGCCGCCGGATTCCGCGGACACGACCGTGCGAGGCGTGTTCGCCAGCTCGGCGGTGCGCTCTTCGAGAAGCGCGCGCGTACTGCGAACCTCGGGATGGGCCTCGGTCATGCCGCGGCGCGTGCGACAAACGATGATTTTCTCTTCGAGGTTCTTGATCTCGGTGAGAAGTTCCGAATACCGCGGATTCGCCTTCTCAAACATCGGCGGTTCACCGGACTCCGGATTGACTTGCGTACCTTTGGCTCGCGCCAGCCGGGCTTCAAGTTGCTCCCTGCGAAATGTGGCGTCGTCAAGCCGACGCTGGGCATCGACGCGCTCCATGATGAGCGCGCTTCGCTCCGCCGACAGTGGGTCGCCTTTCTCTGTGCTGATGCCCGGATACTGCATCTCCATATCCGAAATTCTGGCGGCCAGGCCGCTCACCTCGTCGGCGCATCGCGTGACCTCGTCCTGCAGAAACCGGCGTACGTTCTCCAGAACGGTTGCCGATTTCTTGCGCGAATATTCCATGTAGCTCTCTCTCAGCAGCTGCAGGATGTCGGCGATTCGTGAGGGTTCACGCATTGTCAGGCTGATCTGGAGGATGTCTCGGTGCTCAGATGCCTCGAGCGTCTTGACCGTCAGCCCGGCCGAAATCTCCTTCGCAAGGCGCGCTCGAACCATGTCGGTCGACTCGAACTCGCCGTCCTTGGAAGTCCGATCGATGATCACCGGCAGGTTCGAACGACGAAGCACTTCCTCGATGAACCGCGGATCGGCAATGTCGGCGGCCACCCGCTTTCGGAGGTCTTCGTACGGCTGGATCCAACTCTTCGTCTTAAGGCTCGCGAAGACCGGATCGTGTTCACGCTTGATGATCGTGGACGCCATGTATTTGCGCGGCGCATAGAGCGAGCACAAACAGGCGATCGATGTGACAAGGCAGAACGGAAAAAGAAAATACCAGCGGCGCACGACCAGTACGCGCCACAGTTCGTGCAGCGTGTGCCGAACGTCGGTCACGGAAAACTCGTCAACATGGTGATGATGCGGCTGCATGGTTCCTCGTCCCTGATGAACCTCGACGAACAGGCGTCGTCGTCAATCGTTCAATGCACGTGAATCAGTTCCGTCGGTCCTCATAGAGAACGTCGTACGACACCTTGGTCTGGCCCGGCGTGATGATCGTCTGTGCAATCGGCTGAATCGGGAACAGCACCTCCTGCACACGCAGACCAATCCACGCCAGCACGGTCGGTGGCACATAAATGACATCGCCCTCTTCGAGAATCATGTTCAACGACGTGTCACCCTGCTCCATCAGCTTGTAGCCGTCGATCGTGATCGTGTGGCGCTTCGTGCCCTCGTGACTTGGCCGGATCAGTTTGATCTGCTCCTTCGCAGCCAGGTAGGTCGGCTGGGCACGCGATAACACATCCAGCACGGTGTCACGGCCGCTGTACGGGAAGGGGCCGCCTCGCGCGACCTGACCAAATACGAAAATTCGCTTGCTCGATGTTCGAATGACGCGCACGCTCACGGTGGGTGAGTGATAGTAGGTCGCCAGCAGATTCTCAATTTTTCGAGAGATGTCCACCGGTGTCAGACCGGCGACCTTCACCTGCCCGACGAGCCTCAACGAGATCTTCCCATCCGCGCCGACGACATGTCGCTCCCCGTCAATTTCTCCGGCGGTCGGCGAAGTAATCTCAAGTTCATCCGGCGGCTGAACCACATACTCGGTTCCCGACGTCGATGCCTCCCAGTCATGGATAAAGGCATTGATTTTGTGCTCGTCAGAGCCGCAGCCCACAAACCAGGTGAGCGGCAGGAGCAACGAGGCCGAAAACCATACCGATCGACCGAATCGAGTGTCCCGCCGCGCCGAGTTGTTGAATTGCACGTTTGTCATGGATTCCGTTCCAAACGACGCTTCGAAAAACCTTGCCAACAGAGCCGCCGATCTGACAAACCGCCCATCTTTCGACTCTTTGCCGCAGCCCTTATCGGGTCGAGGCAAAGCGGACTGAACTTTGAGTTATGCGACCGTCGGAAATTAAGCTTGCTCAGGAAGGGTTGACGTGAGTCCCCCGCCCGCGACGGAACGCGAACGCCGTCATCAGGCGGGTCGGCAAATCTTGCCGGTGCGGCAACCGCCGGCGCCGATCAGCTCGCCAATCCGACATCTGTTGACCGAGCCGATCCGCTTGCAGCCCGCCGCCAAAGCGAACCATCAAGCATCGAATCCGCCACTTCCGATAACTGGTGAGACACGTTGCACTTTGTCACGCATGCATTCCGTCCGCCCGCAGCCGACGACGTCGATTCGACCGCCGGGGCCGCCGCCGGACATGCGAGGAGCACGGCATGTATTTTGAGTACTTCGGGCTGACGACGTCCCCGTTCAACAACACGCCCGACCCGCGATTCTTCTACAACACGCCGGATCACGAGGAAGCGCTGGCATCGCTTCTTTATGCGGTTGAGGAACGCAAGGGTTTCGTCCTGGTCTCCGGCGAAGTCGGCGCGGGAAAAACGCTGTTGAGTCGAATGGTGCTCAATCGCGTCGATGCGAACGTAAAGACGGCTTTGATCACCCACACGCGACTCAACGGTCCCGAACTCCTAGACGCAATTTGCCGGGAGTTCGAGATTGACGTGCAGCACTCCGCCACTTCCGCGCAATATATGCGGGCGCTCGAGGACTTCCTCCTCGAACAATACGCAAGAAACCGACTCGCAGTGGTCATCATTGACGAAGCGCAGAATCTGCCGATTGAGGCTCTGGAAGAGCTGCGCATGCTCGGCAATCTCGAAGCCGATGACGCCAAGCTGCTCCAGGTACTTCTGCTCGGCCAGCCCGAATTGCAGGAAACATTTCGGCGCCCTGAGCTTCGTCAGACCTATCAGCGGATCTTCCGTACCTTTCATCTTCGCGCGCTGAATCGCGATCAAACGCGACAATACGTCGAACATCGGCTTCGCGTCGCCGGCCTCAACGAAAAGCAGACCATCTTCGAGCCGGCCGCTTACGAAGCGATCTACCTGCACTCAGACGGCGTGCCACGTCTGATCAACCAGCTTTGCGACAACGCTTTACTTGCCGCCTATTCAGAATCCGCGAAGGTGGTGACTTCGAAACTGGTACAGGATGTGATCGACCAGATGATGTCGCTCACGACCAGCCGCTCATCAGCCGCAGGACTTCAGCATACAGAACATGCCGCATCCGCCGCGATGAAAACCGTCATTCCGGGTATCGGGCAATCCGGAATGAAGGAACAACTGATCCGCCAGGCCGAACACGTACGATCGCTCGACGAAAAACTCGCCGCAATCGAAGGCAAAATCCGCGCGAGTTCCCGACGCGGCGGTTCTGGTATTGAATCATCGGAAGGCGCAGCAAACTCTCCGGAACGCATGGAAGCGACGCGAATTCGCAACGAAGCCGTCGAACTGCTCAAGAATGTCACTCGCTCCATTCGCGAAGCCGACGATCGAATGCGACAGGCGCTCACCCGCGCCGAGAGCGCAGCCGAATCCGCTGACGGCCACGTCAAATCAATCCGCACGTCGGAGGAAACGGCGGCCCATGACCACAAGTCCGCAATTGCCCGCTTTCAAAGCGAGATTCAAACCGCGATGGAGACCGCCCAGGGGCTCCGCGCCGAAGCCGATGCGATCCCCCGAAGAATCGCCCAGTCCCAGGCGGCGTTTGAACAGCAGCTTCAAGAAACGCTCGACAAGGCCGCCGGCACGACCGCTCAGTTCGTGGAAGAGGCGAGGTCGTTGGTCGCCACGACTCGCGACGAGACGGCCGACATGCAAAATCGGCTTGCAGCCCTGATCCGGAACTTCGAAAACAAAATCACGGCGGCCGATGAGCGAGCCGTTGAAATGGAACAGCGGCATCAATCGGAGATCAGCACGCTGCGGTCCGCGTTTGAAGAAGCAATTGCGGCCGCACGCGAACGAAACTCAAAACTGGATGCCGAACAGGAAGAGATTCGAACGCTGCTCAAGAAGCAGGCATGGGAGGTGGTCGAGCAGATTCAGGCGGCTCGCGATCGCACCACTGCCCGTGCCGAATCGGCGGCCGCCGAAGCCGAGCAATTCTCCAACGAACTGCGCACGCGCGTCGATACGGTTCAAAATCGAATCGCCGATCTGTCGATCGCCGCGGAAGAACGAATCAAGAGTGCCGCGACCGGCTTGACAGTCGTTCGAGATCAACTCGTCGCCGAGGCGGAGGGCAATCGCGTGCGTGCCACGCAGTTGCTCAAACAGGCCGACGAATTGCTCACATCCACTCGACAGCAGTGCATCAGCCTCCTTGGTGAAATGCGAGCCCGTGCCGATGCACAAACCAAAAAAGCGGAAGAAATTCTCCAATCCCGCGTGGCGGACGGCATCGCCACGCTCGGAGAAATCACCACGAAGCTGGCCGACGCCCGACAGGCCGCCGATCAGTCTCGCGAACAGCTTCAATCCATACTGCAACATGCCACAGGCGAACTGGCCTCGGTGCAGGAATCGCTCGACTCCACTCTGGTCCGAAATCGCTCGGAGATCGCGCGACTCTCCAGCGATGCCGCGGCCATCAAGGTCGATTTCCAGACGCGCTTCGAGGACGCGCGGGCGGCACTGGATTCAGCAATTGCCGAACACCGGAAGACCGCCGTGCAGCGGGCCGATGAACTGGTCAATGCGATTGACCTTCGCATTGACAATGCACACACCGACGCCGAAGCGCGCGTCCGCGCCCTGCAAGCCGAACTCAACATCGCAAGCCAGTCAGCCGCTCGCATTTCCAGCGAGCTGGAAAACGCCGTCACTCTCGCCGATGCCCGTGTGCGCGAGTGCCAGGCCCGTTTCGCCCAGGAAGTCGGCGCCGCACAGAAGGAAGTCGCGTCGCTGGTCGAGCGTAATCGAGCCGCGGTCGAAGGGACTCGCGCACAGGTCGCGTCCCTCAGCCGGCAGGCTGACGAAACAACTTCCACGATGCGCAACGAGATCGGCCTGCTCAAGGAAGCCGCGAGATCCAGATTGGACACCGCCGCCCGCGACTTTGAGACACTGCTTGCTGATTCGTCGCAGAAGCTCCTCGACATCCATCAACAGGCGGATTCCGCTGCGGTGGAAATCGCCGAACGCCTGCTTGTTTCACGCGATGAGGCGGAAAGATCCGTCACAGATTCGGAACGCGCGACCTCGGCACTGCGCCAGCAAACCAGGGATGGACTGGCGGAAGTACGTGAATGCCTCCTGCAGATGACCGAAAGAGCGGATCGTTTGCGGCGCGAAATGCTCGTCGTCAGTGACGACATCGCGGCATCGGCGAAATCGCAGGCCGAGTTGATCCAGCGAACCGGAGAGCACGTCACAGGCCAGATCAGCGGCCTCCGCGAACAGGTGCAGCATGACGCAGACGCGAACTTCAAGCGGCTCGCTCTGATCCGACAGCAGGTCGAGGAAAGCGGCGAGAGGATGCGACACAATGCCGCCAAGCTGCTCGACCAGGTGCAGTGCGGCGCAGCCGCCCTCCGCGGACACGCCGATGAGCTGCTCGCCAGGGCGCACTCCGGCGCCGAAACGCTGAATGAATCCGCGTCCCGGTTGCTGCTTCAGGCACAGACCGCCGCCGAGGGCTTTCGCACGCAGGCCGAGTCCCTGCTTCACAAGGCAGAATCAACCACCGCCGCAGTTCGAGACGAAGTGCAATCACTCCGCACGCGAATCACATCCGAGACCGATCAGATGCGCCAGCAGCTCGCGGCCGCACGGATTGATCTCGCTGAAGCCAGGGAATCGGTCGAACAGCTCTCCTCGAAGTCGGTCGCATCACATCAGAACGCGCAGACACAGGCCGAGGAACTCATCCGGCAGGCTCAGGCCGCACAAGCCAGGTCTGAGACATTGCTCTCCATGCCCCGGGAACTGGTGGACGAGGCACGCCGACAGGCCGAGGCACTGACCTCCATGTCACGCAAGATTTCAACCATTGTCAAACAACTCGCCACCACCGAGGCTCGAGCCGAACAGAACAAGTCCGCGTTGGATGAAGCCGCATCCAGGGCCGACGACAAGGTCGATCTGCTGAAGCGGCATACCGAGCGTCTCGGCCAACTCGTTGGCATCATTCGTCAGCTCTACGGCACGATGGATGCCCGGATTGAACGCCTTCGCGGCCGACTCGGTCAGGTCGATGACATAGTCCGAACCGTACCCCATGAAATTGAATCGCTTCGCGCCGCGCTCGATGCAAGCGACGGAACCTTCGATCGCGAGACGCCCGGCGCCCGAATGCGGCAGGCTCCGGCCGCGAATGTAAACAGCCCCAGGAACCGGCCGCCCCGCCCGAATTCACGATCCGAAAGCGGTGCAGCGACCAGCGCCGTCGTCGATCGCGGCACCAGGACGCAGGCCGACCGCATCAGCGTGCGCGCAGCCGACAAGGTAGGATCGCGGTCGATTGGCAATCGGAATTCATCAATCCTCGATGTGGTCGACGAGCCGGCCGATGAATTGAGAACCGAGCCGGCGGCCGACCATGCCGGGCAACCGGGAGCAGCCCCGTCGGCATCGATGCACTCGAAACTGACTGCGACGGCAGGCTCGCTCGGACAACTCGTTCAGAATAGCCAGAAGATCAACAACTGGTTGAAGGAAATGATCGGCGAAGAGGCGCTGATCAAGCACATTCCGAAAGCGGGTTCATAGTCCCGCGACAGCGCTGCCATCGCTGCAAGCCTCGACGGCGCGGGCGCGGACCAGCGCATCGCATTCCCGCGACGCTTGTCATCTCATCCCTTGACGAGCGCCCATGCGAACGACGGTAGATCAGCGAGATTGACCACGCCGTCCGCGTTGAAATCCCCCTCGCTGATGGCGCAGCCTTCATAGGTCGTGCCGAACGACGCAGGATCGGTCACGGCATCCAGAAATGCCTCGACATCCAGCCCGTCGTGCGATCCATCGCAGTTCATATCGCCCGATGCGCAGAGATACGGCACCATTCGAAGGTGCGCAATCGGACTCTTGGCGAACCCGCCGATTGCCGCCGGATCGACGATCTGCCACTGCACGTAGGCGCTGCACATCTCGATGATGGTTTCGTCGATCGGCTGCTTCCATGTCGCGAAGCCGGCTCCCGGTCCGTCGCCCGGCAGGCTGATCGGTCCGTGTAACGTCGCGCCAACCAGTTGACCATTGACCGGCGGCGATTCCGACCACGCGACATACGCCTGGGCCCCGCCCAGCGCATTGGCGACGCCCACCTTGAAATCGAGATTCATGACGTTGGGCGGACTCACCGCAATCATCTGCGGAACCCGTCCCCCGCTCCCGGCGACCGCCCCGCCGATCAACCGCGGATTGGGCACGGTGTTGTCACCTTGAAGTCGCGGCCGGTCAAATGGAAATTGCTCGTCACGGACTCGCGGATCGGTCAGACCGTTGGACAGGAAATCAATGACGGCCCCAACCGCCTGAGGCGGCAGTCCAATGGGCAGGAGCGGCGACTTGTTATCGGGAAACTGTGCCGCAGGATTGGCATAGAAGCCGATGACCTGCTGAAGCGTACTGAACACGCCGTTGTGCATGAAAGTCGGCTTCAATCCGACATTTCGGAGTGTCGGAACCTTGAAGCGGCCACGGTCCACCGCAAGCCCCGTGACATTCTGCCGGCCGCGGTCCTCGGCAACCGGGCGAATTCCGATGTTCTGGAACGAGTTGTTCGTGAACTGCGGCGCCGTATGGCAGGCGACGCAGGGCGATCCCTGAAGCACGTTGAATCCTTGAATCTGTTGCTGTGTCATCGCGCCTGCCTGACCCGCGTTGAAACGATCCCAGGGCGTCTCATTGGGTATCAGCGTCCGCTCGTAGGTCGCGATCGCGAACGCGATCCGCTCCGCCGTTATGGCCGAGTCACCGAAGGCGGATTGGAACAGGCCAGGATAGGTCGGATGGGCCAGCAACGCCGAACTGATGTCGGAAGGAAGCGCCTCTGCCAGCACCATCGGCCTGGCGATGGCGAGTTTCGCCGCAATCTGGGCCCAGTCGCGGCCTTCATGGCCCATCTCCACCTCGCTGAGGATCGGCCCGACAGCCTGACTCTCCAGAGCGCCGCCCGTCGGGATGCTGACCGAACCGGTCTCGGGATTGACAAACGTCGAACGGGCACGACCGTCCCAGAAAATCTCGGGCGCGAACATGGCCATGATCGCCGGATTGGCCGCCCTTGGCGTGATCTGACGCTGGAAGCCAAAGATGTCGTCGGCTTTGAAGTCCTGATCCTGGTCGCAAAGTACGACGCCCGGCGATGCGAAGATGTCGTCCGGCGTGTTCAGATTGCCGTCGAGACCGGGATTCCGCGCGACACGCGGATCGGTCCCGCCGAAGCCGGGCTTGTGGCAGGTGCCGCATGCGATCGAGTTGTCGCTTGAGAGTTGCTCATCCCAGAAGAGGATTTTTCCAAGAACGCGCTTCGGCTCCGTAATCGGATTCTGCGCCGGCACCGGCACCGGGGGGAGAGGCGGCAACGGTGGCGGAGGAGGTTGCCCGATCACGGAGGAGGCCGGCGAAGCCGCACTCACAAACGCGGTTACGATCAGAAATCGGCGACACGCAGCGCGATACATCACTGGATTCTCCTGTTGAAACAGTCTATCACGACTCGATTCTGAATGAACGATCCTGAGGCATGGATACCGGACGAACCGAGACGCTTAACGCACACGCAACCGAAATATTTCCGGCGACGGACTTTCCACCTTCAAATTCTCCCCCGTGAATTCCGTCCCGTGAATTCCGTCCCGTGAATTCCGTGTCCTCGGACGCGATTACACGCTCGCCGCCGATGCCGGAGGTGAGTAGAATCCCGACATCATGGATGAGTACCGCATTCAGACCGAAACCTATTCAGGACCGATGGAGCTGCTGCTCTATCTCATCAAACGTGACGAGATCGACCTGCACAATCTCCCCGTGGCGCACATCACCCGCCAGTATTGCGACTACGTCAGCATGCTTAAGGTGATCGACCCGAACGTGGCCGGCGAATTCCTCGTGATGGCCACGATTCTGATGGAATTGAAATCACGTCTCCTCCTGCCCCGGCCGCCGGCCGACGACATGACCGACGACGACGACCTGACGGACCCGCGACTCGAACTCGTGAAGCAGTTGCTCGAATACAAGAAGTTCAAGGACGCCTCCTTCGAATTGCAGGAAGCGGCCGACCGGCAGGCCATGCGATGGCCCCGGGTTCCCGCGAAGCTCCGAGCAAAGGATCCGTCCGAAGTCGATCTGGACGACGTGCAGATCTGGGATCTCGTCGCCGCTTTCAACCGCGTGATGACCGCGATCGGAGCAGCCAACGTCACACACGACGTCATCTTCGACGACACCCCCATCTCCCTCCATGCTGCCGACATCGTGGACCAGATCGACCGCGAAGGAGGCGAATTGACCTTTGATCGAATATTCGCGGGCCGGAGAAAGCCCGAGATGATCGGCCTTTTCCTCGCCCTGCTCGAGCTCATGCGACAATCGCGAGTTCGCGTGACTCAGGAGCATCCGGCCTCGCCGATTGTCGTCAAGCTCCTCTCAGCCGAGCCGATCTCGGTGGGTGCCGAATGGGGCGAAGCCTTCGAGACCGCCGTCCTCGGTCATGAAATTGAATCCGTCGCGCCGGCCGGGCCGATTGGCGGGAATGACGGCGCGGACGAGGCTTTGGAAGTCGAATCCGCGACCATGAGCCGTTCCGCCGTCCCTGCCGCTAATGCGGAAATGCCGCTCATTACCGGGCTCGAATTCGACGAAGAGATCGACCCGCAGGCCGCGGCAGAGCTGGATGCGATCAGGACCGAAATCGATGTGGACGCCATACTCAAGGCCGCCGAAATGCCTGGCACGTCGGACGAGTCATCCGCTTGACACAGCCGCCCACGGATCTGCCGGACAGCAGCCGGCCGAAAAGCTTGCGAGCGAGTGCACGATCATGAAGCCTTCACAGAAACTCGCACAACTCGGGATCACGCTTCCAAAGCCGACTCCGCCGGTCGCGTCGTATATCCCCGGCATCAGAGTTGGAAACACAGTCATGGTCAGCGGGCAGATACCGATCAAGGACGGCGTGATCACACTGGCCGGCAAGGTCGGACGCGACGTGACAATCGAGCAGGCTCAGGCCGCCGCAAGACAGTGCGCGCTCGCGGGGCTCGCCATTGCTGCGGAGGTTGCCGGAGGCGTCGATCGAATCAAACGAATCGTCCGTCTCGGAGTCTGGGTCAATAGCGCGCCGGGCTTCACCGCTCAGCCGAAGGTTGCAAACGGCGCAAGCGACTTGATGATCGAGCTGTTCGGCGAATCCGGAAGACACGTCCGGGCAGCCGTCGGCGCCAATGAATTGCCGCTCGATGCGGCCGTCGAGGTCGAAATGATGGTCGAGATCGAATAGCCCTTGGTCGATCGCTCCGCCAAACCCGGTTCGTGCCCGACGACCGCCATGACATCCGCTTCCTGTCAGTGAATGAGGGGATCGCCTTGAATTCAACTGCCTGCAAATCACAGTCTGTACATTTGCCCGCTCAACCTCTCCGGCCGCTCTGGTGGAATGAGACCATCCAGCCGGCGGGCGCGCTCGAACTCATCGATCAAACTCGGCTTCCCGGCGAATTGGCCCATGTCACATGCCGCACCGCCGAAGATGTGTGGCATGCGATAAAGTCCCTTCAGGTCCGCGGCGCGCCGGCCATCGGCGTCGCGGCGGCGTACGGCCTGATCGTCGCGTTGGATGCGGCCAGGCCGACCGATGTGAATTGGCACGACGCCTTCAACAAGGCGGCCGACTACCTCGCCACCAGCCGCCCCACCGCGGTCAATCTCTTCTGGGCGATCGATCGAATGCGCCGCTGCGCGTCGGAACTGCGCGGCAGGCCCGCGAATGCCGCACGAATGGCACTCCTTGCGGAGGCCCATCGCGTTCGCGACGAGGATGCGGCAATGTGCAGAGCCATCGGCCGGCACGGCGAACACCTGATTCCCGAAGGAGGCGGCGTGCTGACGCATTGCAATGCGGGCGCGCTCGCGACGAGCGAATACGGCACTGCGCTGGCCGTCATGTATGCCGCGCACGAGAAGGGCCGGAAATTTCGAGTCTACGCCGATGAAACGCGGCCGCTGCTTCAGGGCGCCCGGCTGACCGCGTGGGAATTGCATCGGGCGGGAATCGACGTGACACTCATCTGCGACAACACCGCGGCGATTGTGATGCGTGACCGGCTTGTCGATCTGGTGATCGTCGGAGCTGACCGCATCGCGGCGAACGGCGATGTGGCAAACAAGATCGGAACATACGGTGTCGCCATCATGGCACAGGCTCACGACATTCCCGTATATGTCGCGGCGCCGAGCTCAACATTCGATCTTTCGCTCCAGGCCGGCACGCAAATCCCGATCGAAAATCGCGATGCCTCGGAAATTCGTCAACTCGGCGGAGTCCAAATCGCCCCCGCCGATGTGCCATGCCACACGCCCGCTTTCGACGTGACACCCGCCAAATTAATCGCCGGAATCATCACGGAACGCGGAATTATCAGCCCGGTTGGGAGGGAGCAGGTGCGGGACGTGCTGACTGGAAGGTGAGGTGGGTGGAGGCTTGTATTGGCTGGCGACGTGCCAGATTTGTTCGAAACGTCGTTATTATTGGTCGTGTCTCGGTCTTGTGGCGCCGGTGGGTCGATCGGAATCGCAATTTTCGCCGCCTGCGCGACGAGTTGGGCGGTATTCTGGTCATCAAATTCGCGATCAAAAACACCAAAAATCGCATCAACTGGAGTGTGCAAAATTGCGCGGTCCGAGCGCATGGGGCCGCACCCCTGTGTGCGTGTAAGCACATTATTTGCAATACATTAAGAATCGCGATTCCGGGTAAAAGCCTTGATTTTACGGGGCGACCGCGATAATCTTTACGTCTGGTAAGGGAAAGAAGCGATTCGGCTCGGGCCAGTCGCTTCAGGCAGAAAAGACGGAAAGGGATGCCCAGGATGATGTCAGGACTGTGGCACCAGGTAGTGGAGAGGAACGAAACCATGTCGTATAGAAAGCTACTCGCAGTCGCCGCGATTGCCCTCGTATCGATCGGATCGGTCGCGCGAGCCGATGAGTCCAATGCATTCCAAGGCGCGACCATCACCTTGAGCTGGGGTTCGGGGAACAGTTGGACGCTTCCGATACCCGGTTCGACCGATGGTTCGCCTGAGTATTCGGTACCGGATGGAAGCCAATCCACCAGCGGGTGGACGCTTACCTGGTCAAACGTTTACTTCAACGCGGATCCGGTGGTTGCCGGCGTATTTGCGGTGACCAACAACACGGGCGTGACGCAAACCTACTCGCTGAACGTCCTGATGCCGACCGCGTTTGCGACGGGCGGAAGCACCACCATTTCTGGTGGCTCTGCAATTTCAGTCGTTGATGCGAACGCTTCCGGCGGCATGACCATGTCGGCCACTTCCGGTTCGTCGATTTACACGGCGAAGGTCAACGGCGTCGGCGTCCGGACGCTGTTCGATGATCCCTACACCCTGTCCAATCCTCCGCCGTTCGCGACCAGCGATAACCTGAACTATGGTCCTGAGGCAGGCCCAAACGTCGCCTTCCTCAATAACATCGGCATTGATCATAGCTTCACGCTTTCGCCGGGCGACCAAGCGACCGTTAACAGCGTGTTCGTGATCGTTCCGGAGCCGACGACGATGTCTCTTCTGGTTCTCGGCAGCGTGTTCGTACTTCGACGCAAGACGCGCTAATTCGCGAGCAACCAATACTCACTCATCATGCAAAGGCCGCCGCGACTGGATCGCGGCGGCCTTTTTCGTTGGACTAATTCGCCACTGACCGTTCGAATCCCGGATCCCGGCGCGGCACCAGCTTAGTTTGCGGCTGTGAGCCGCTGCCATTGTTTACTTGGCAATCTCCGGCCCAGAACTTCGGCGATCAGCGACGAAGCACTTGCCAGAACTTCCAGATTAACTCCGCAGTCGATTCCCATTCGATCGAGGAAATACACCAGGTCTTCCGTCGCCAGATTGCCCGAGGCTCCCCTGGCGTAAGGGCAGCCACCCAGTCCGCCGGCCGACGAATCGAAAGTCGAGACACCACGACGCAGACCGGCGTAGACATTCGCCAACGCGGTGCCATAGGTATCATGCAAATGGAGCGCGATCCGCCGGGGTGAAACCGAACTCAGCAGATGATCGATCGTGCGATCGATATCTCGCGGTACGGCCGCGCCGATGGTGTCGCTGACAGCCACTTCATCACAGCCCATTTCGAGCAGACGCGTCGTCACCTGAAGCACACGTTCCTTCGCGATCTCTCCGGCGTAAGGACATACGAAAGCTGTCGAGACGTAGCCGCGTACGGTCATCCCGGCGGTCCGCGCCGCCACCACGACCGGCTCAAACACGACCAGTGATTCATCGACGGACATGTTGATGTTTCTGCGAGTGAATTCATCCGACGCAGCAGTGAACACCGCGATGCGGCTGACGCCGCACTGGATCGCGCGCTCGAGCCCCTTCTGGTTCGGCACGAGCGCCGAGAAACGGACCGATGTTGAAATTGACGGCAGCGCGGACGCCACGTCCACCGCGTCGGACAACTGCGGAATGGCCCGGGGATTCACAAAGGACGTCGCCTCGATCTCCGACAATCCTGAAGCGGCCAGCGCCCGAATGAAGGCCAGCTTCCGCTCTGTCGGAATCTGCTCCGGCTCGTTCTGAAGCCCGTCCCGTGGCCCCACTTCCACTATTCGGACGCTTGCGGGCAGATCAGCCATCGGATGGCGGCTCCAGTTTCATCAGCACCTTTCCCATTTCCACCAACTCGCCGACGGAGCAAAGCACGTCCTTCACGCGTCCGGCAGACGGGGCGGAAAGCGTCATTTCCATCTTCATGGATTCCATGACCACGAGCGCCTGATGTGCCTCCACGGCATCACCTGCCGTGGCAAGAATTTTGAGAATTGTCCCGGGCATCGGTGCTGAAATGGCGTTGGCACCTGTCCCGGCTGCCGCCTCGCCAGAGGCCGCCCTGCGCGCCGCGACTTCCATCGATTCGAAGGAATATACGCGGCCGTCCAGCCATACATCGATTCGGTTGTCTTTTCGCGAGGCATAAAATCGCCTTGAGCAACCAGCGGACCGGATGATACCCACCCCGCCGCCGCCCTCGACGATCTCCAACTCGGTTGCTTTCGCGTCCACGTGCAGGACGTATCGACTGCCGTGTTCGGACGATTGCGATTCGAGACGGACTTCGTAGGTTTGATCCCCGCCAATCCGTTTTAAAAGTGACTTTTTCATCTGTCGAGTCAGTCCCGGTGAGACGAAGCACATTCCGTCTCGAGTTTCAAGCCAGTTAACCTAATGTGTATTGTCAGAAGTGCAGGCAGTTTGATGGGGACCCGGCATCGTTCGGCCTGCCGCCGCCCTGCCGGCATGAAGGCATCCCCTTGGCCTCATTATTGACGTCGCGATTCATGCCTCCGCGAACAAAGGTGTACTGAGATATCGTTCGCCACTGGACGCAAGTATCACGACGATCATTTTGCCCTGATTCTCGGGGCGGCGCGCGACGCGGTCGGCCGCACACAAGGCTGCGCCCGAGGAAATGCCGCAGAGGATTCCCTCCTCCTTCGCGGCTCGGCGTGCCCAGTTCATGGCATCCGCCGAATTGACTCGTTCGATTTCGTCATAAATTTCCTTGTTCAGGATCGCCGGGGCGAAGCCTGCACCAATGCCCTGAATCTTGTGCGGTCCGGGCTTTGGCATCACACCCTCCCGCATCTGAGTCAGCACGGGTGATTCCTCGGGCTCAACAGCAACAACTCGGAACGAGGGCTTTTCGGCCTTGATGACTTCGCCTACTCCAGTGATCGTGCCGCCGGTACCGATGCCGGAGACGAGGATGTCCACCTGTCCATCCGTGTCTTTCCAGATTTCGACGGCCGTGGTGCGCCGATGAATTTCGGGATTGGCGGGGTTCTCGAATTGCTGCGGCATGAACGAGTTCTTGGACTCGGCAGCCAATTCTCTCGCCCGCTTGATTGCGCCGGGCATTCCCTCGGTGGCCGGAGTGAGTACGAGTTTTGCTCCGAGTGCCTTGAGCAGCGCCCGCCTCTCGAGGCTCATCGATTCAGGCATGGTCAGTGTCAGCTTGTAGCCCTTCGCCGCGCAGACAAAGGCAAGCCCGATACCGGTATTGCCGCTTGTCGGTTCGATGATTTCGGTGTCGGGCTTTATTTTTCCGGCTGCTTCGCCGGCCTCGATCATGGCGCGGCCGATGCGGTCCTTCACACTGGCAAGCGGGTTCAGATACTCGAGCTTGGCATAGACACTCGCGCTGGACTGGATGATTCGATTCACCCGCACGAGCGGCGTGTTACCGACGACTTCGACGATGTTCGCGTACAGCCTCGCCATGGATTCAGTCTCCTACCGAAAGGAATACCGCAACGGAATCGAACGCCAAGAAAGCGTGTGAATCAACCGGGGGCATTATACCCCACGGCCCAACTGCGACCAGCAATCCAGTGCAAAGCGTTCAGCACAGTTTATTCGCGGGCCGCGATCCACTCCTGCATCCGGCGATGTAAAGTAGACAGCGGTATGGATCCCTCCGCGAGCAGGTGGTCGTGGAATGCCCTGATATCAAATTTCGAGCCGAGCCGCTGCTGGGCCTCCTTTCGGAGCTTCAGAATTTCCAACTGCCCGATCTTGTATGCGAGGGCCTGCCCCGGCCATGCGATGTAGCGATCAATTTCTGAGACGATGTCCTGCTCCGACAGCGCCGTGTTTTCCTTCATGAAGTCGATTGCCCTGCTGCGCGACCAGCCGAAATAGTGCATTCCCGTATCCACGACCAGCCGCGACGATCGCCATGTGTCGAAGGTCAGTTGGCCGAACCGGGACAAGGGATCGCGATAGCCGCCCAGATCGTAACCGAGGATTTCGGAATAGAGTGCCCATCCTTCTATGAAGGCATTGATGTGCTCGAACCGTCGAAATGCCGGCAGGCCCTTTTTTTCCTGCGCGATTGAGATTTGCAGGTGATGGCCCGGCATGGCTTCATGATAGGCGAGCACTTCCATGGTGTAGATCGGACGGGTCTGGGGCTTGTAGGTGTTGACATAGAAATAGGCCGGGCGCGACCCATCATCCGGGGCGTTGTAGTAGTATGCGGCGGGCGCGCCGGGCGCGCGGAACGGCTCGATCTCCTTGAAATCGTACGGCGTGGCGGGAAGCACGCCGAAGAGCTTCGGCAAGTTTGCATCGCTCCGGGTGAGTATCTCGCGATGCCGCCTCATCATGTCGGCGGCGGAGCTGTTGTGCCGGGCCGGGTCCTCGCGGAGCTTCCGAATAAACGAATCGAGACTGCCTTCGTGTCCGACTTCCGTGGCGATCTGCTGCATTTCCTCGCGGATGCGTTTCAATTCATCCAATCCGAGTTGATGAATCCGCTCCGGCGTCATGTCGGTGGTGGTATGGAGCTTCGCCGCACGGCGGTACCATGATTTCCCGTCGGGCAATTCACCATATCCGACGTTTTCGCGGCACCGGGGCAGGTATTCGTTACGGAGATAGTCGCGGAGCTTTTCCAATGCCCTGTTGGCGATACGCGTCGCGCCCTTCATCCGATCCTGTGCATCGTCCCTCCAACCGATGTCGGGCAGCGCTTTTCCGGGCGCGTAAAGCACGCTGTCTTCGGCATCCTGCACAATCATCGCTTCGATCTGGCGCAGCGCCTCCTCGATGGTGACCTTCGGGCGAACAACTCCGCGGTCGATTCCCTCGTTCATCAGGGCAATCATGTCATTCACCTGCCCGGCAAATGCCACAAGTCTGGCATTGTATCGATCGCATGCCTTCAAGGTGTCGAAGGGCTGGGTAGCCTGAAGCGTGCCGAGCGTAATGTGCGGACTGTCCTGTTGCTTGATCGGCATGAGATGCTCAGGGAACTCGGCCATTTCGATGCGATCGGTGAGCGTCAAGCGGAGCAGCTCGGCCGAGAGGCGATCCGCGTCGTTCAGATCGGCCGGATCGATCGCCTTCACGCGATCGAGCAATTCGCGTACGAAGCTCAGCTCGGCCTCCCGCGCATCGATGCCATAATCGGTCAGGCGGTCGTCGTAGCGATGATCACCAAGATAGGTCGCCCGTTCCGGACTGATGCGCATCTGCATTTCCCAATAGGCGTTGCAGTAATCCTTCAGTCGCTCGGTGGCGGATCCGGCGGCCCCGGCGTTCGCCCGGGCACCGAGGTTCGGCTCCTGGGCACAGAGCAGGTCGGGCATCGTTAGCAAGGTCAGCAGTATTGCGGCGGTCAGTGCAGAGCAGGTACCGAACATGGAGCAAGCCTCACCCAGCGTCGTGTTTTGATGGACCAGTGTGCCATGGTACGCGATCATGCCTTCCGCGAAAACGCGGCGCAACAAGTCGTCGATCAGGGACGTGGCGGCTCGGGGCGATGGCAAACGGCAATGACTCGGAAGGCGTGATCGGCTATAATTCGCGGCAACAGATTCGTCGCAAATGCCGGGGGCGAAATGGTTTCGACCGGGCAAGTTGACGGATAGGTGGCGTGCCGAGGTTGCTAGGAGGCCTCGTAAAACACCTGGCACATTTTTACATGCCAACCCTCAGTTGCGCATGGCGGCCTAAGTAGCCGCCCGTCAAACCGCCAACGCCTGCTAGGCGGGGCGACGGTATGCAGCAGGCTGGTCGCAACGTGCTGCTCGGCCACCACGCGATGAGAACTTAGTCGAGCTGGTCCCTCGGACAGCCTGTCGATCGGCGGCCCCGGGGATGACGATAAACGACCGACTACGCACGTAGAGGCCTATCCTGAAGTGCTCCGGGACGCGGGTTCGATTCCCGCCGCCTCCATTTGGTGCCGCTTGCGCGTCACTATCCACCGACGCGCTAAGTCGCGTGCCGGCAACGGATTGACGCAAAGTCGGGTTTACGCCGCTCGCGCACTGACTCCTCCCGAAATGCGCCGTTACGCGGGGTTCCAGTACAACGGAATTCGGGTGTGACTTCTTCCCGGCCGTACCCGTCGCCTGAGCTTCAGCCGCGACCTGCTCGCCCCTCAAGGCTGGCAACGCCTCGACGGCGGATCGCCCACCCAACAGCCGCGGATCGGTGTAGCTTTTCATCGTGAGCCGGATGTCGGTATGCCCGGCAAGCATTTGAGCGGTCCGGGGTGACGCCTTGCTCATTGACAGCCACGATATGAACGTGGATCGCAAAGCAGGCCGGTCAACCCGTTGAAATTCGGAAAAATGCACGATCCGGCGCGGATTTCCGATCGGAAACGAGCGGCTCAGAGACCACTTGACCCCGTTCATTTTCCGCCCTATATTGTAAGTGTCTACATACATTTTGTATGAAGTCGAAGAGATTATTTACGAGGATCGCCGAGTGGCTCGAACCAGTCAGATTCGCGAGAAGCGCAGAGAATTGCTTCCGGTGGTCGCGCGTGCGTTCACCGATCTTGGTTATCGTCGTGCGACGACGGCTCAGCTTGCGCGGCGCTGCGGCGTGCAGCAGAATATTCTGTATCGGCTTTGGCCTGACAAGAAGGCCATGTTCCTCGCCGCGATTGAGTATGTGTATGACTTCGCGGAACAGCGCTGGTTGAAGTTGCTCGCGGGCGATGGCAGAGACAATGGGGCGACACGGCTATTGCGGTTTGAGTCGATCCATCATGGAGAATTCGGGCAATACCGCATTCTGTTTGCAGGACTGGCCGAGACGGACGATCCGGAGATTCGCGACTGCCTTCGACGGGTCTATCGCCGGTTTCATCGATTCATCGAAGCACAGATCGCGTCACACCGGAATCGACGAGGTCGTCGCGGGACGTTGGCGGCTGATCTGACTTCGTGGGGAGTAATCGGTCTTGGGACGGCCATCAATATTGCGAAAGAACTGGATCTGATGGACCAGCCTGAACGATCCCGCGCATTGAGAGATGTCGGGACCGCACTGATCAACCTTCAAGGAAAGTAAACGGACCGAAGTCCGTTGTTTTCTATGTCAATTGTAAGCATATAATTACATTAAGGAAAGGATAAGGCCATGAAGACACTTTTGCGTCTGCTGACTCTTTGTGCCATCACCACTGGTCCGCTGGACGTATTCGGCTGTGTCGCGCCGCAGAGCGCATCACCTGGTGCCGATGAAGGCAATTCCTCGGAGTTCATCGAGGCAGGACTCGGGGTTCCGATGTCCATTTACCCGGTTCGCCTGCTCGACCGTCCCAATCGCGATGTCGGGGACGCGCTGGGGTTGATACTCGAGAATCACGGGATGACGGGACTTCAACCAGTCCGCGATGCCTTTGAGCCGGACAATGAATCGAAATGGGAGGATGTTCCCGGCCAGTTCGCGGCATTTCTGAAAATCCATGCGCCTGCGACCAAGTACGCACTGTACGCCGAGATTTTGGGTTCTCCAAAAGACGGCGTCGACGAGCTTCGTTGGTTGATTGTCGACGTCAATGGCCAATTGATCCTGTCCGATCAACTGGTTCGAGGCGATCGAGCGCTAAAAAAGCTGATCGGTCGTCATCCGGAGCCCATGACATGCTGCGTGGCAGTTTGTGATCGTCTTTTTGCCCGTACGGGGTGGCACAAAGGCCGGGCCCCGAAGGAAGGCGCTGGGACATTCGCGCAGCTGTGGGCGGAGAAATCCGGTACGCCAAGCGAGGCCGAGCGGCAGGCAATGAACCAGCGGCTCGTCCATCTGAAGGAAAGGCTCAAGGATTCGCGGATTGTCGTGTTGCCGACACGCATTGCCGATCGGGACGACGTGGGAAGCGCATCGCGGCTTGCACATGGTATCAGCGAGGCGCTCGGCATCAGCGCTACCGCACTCACTGAGCCGGTCCACCTCAAGATACCCGGTTCACCCAATGAGCAGCGGGTGCTCTGGGATTTCGCAAGACAGCTCCGCGAGCATCTTCGAAGCCATCCCTGCGACGCCGATTACATTCTTATGGCCGACTACCTTGCGGAATTCGACAAGGGCAGGATCGGCGCGGTGCATATTATCATTTGCGACAAGGCCGGCGACTGGGTCAGCGTCGATTTCCAGAACAGCCACCACCCCGATTTTCGCCGCATCGGCCCCAAGTCAATCGAAGATTGCGATAAGCTGGCGACGGAACGAATCGAAAAGCAGCTTAAGTAGCCGAACGATCAACGCGGCCGCAATGGGGCGTGCCGCGTCGTGGGCAGAGTGTCGGCCCGTCGCCTTTTGACCCACTGAAGCGGGATGCAGGTTCGCTTCACTGGATTGAGATCGAACAGTCGATTACTGTGGCCCGGCAGTGCATTTCGCATCGAGAGTCGCGCCGACTCCAGCCCTGCCGTCGGCAGCCGCTTCGATGGCGATCATCTTCTGCTCTTGCGACGCCAATGGGGCTATTCTCCGGCCTTGGGGCCTCTCGTATTCTGCGGGTCGTTCTTCTGCTGCGTCGTCGTCAGAAGTCCATAAAGACGCGTCTTCAGCAGTTCAAATATCCCGCCCAGCTCTCGATCGTACCGGCCCAGCGGCTGTGATGCCACAGGCCCGGCATTATCAGAGCCGGATGGGCCGTACGGTCCGGCATCGTTCACAGTCTCTTGTGATGTCGATTGGCGTTCTTTCAGTGTTGCAGTGTTGCCGGACTGCGCTGCATTGGGGCTGCCCTGCTCGATTCCAGCCGACCCCGCAGCGCCGGCCGAGTCTTCTTCACTCCTTCGGCGGACAATCGGCTCGGCTCGCTTGCGACAATCCTTGAGAATCGCCCACGCCGTCTCAACCTGCGAGTCGGAGAGACGAGCCGGTTGGATGCCATCGATACCAACTGTGTCATATGAATGGCGTATGATCCAGCGTCGGACATAAGCCTCCCAGAGGTCGGGCTTCCATTGGACATTCTCCAAACCAAGTGTATCTCCGCGAGCATTCCACCACGCTGGATATGCTCGCGTTCCAATGGCTTGAGCCTTTGAAAGAAATGCATCAAGGGCCGCGGTACCAATCTTTTCGCTATAAGTCTCGTTCCACTCCTGGACGGATACGACCCGGCCGTTGCCGATATATCGCCCTGTCTTCAAGGGCCCGAGGTCAGAATTCCAGTTGATTCGATCGACGACCGTCAGCCCCGGCGGAATTCCAAGGATGTCGGGACTCAGTTTTTCAGGATGGTCTTTCCGGTCGAATTCGACCCTGGTAAAGGTAAATGTCTCGCCGCCGCCCTTCGCGAACGTCGTGACGCACTCCATCGGCCACCAGCGTCCATTGACGTTCTCGTGCCTCGCCTCCATCCGAGCAACTACCTCCCGAGACCCATTCGGTTGAACTCGATAGCGGCGAATCTCCACAACGGCGTAATCCTTCGAAGGATCGATTCGCCAGACAAGAAGTGAAGATCTCGATCCGGCATGCTTTCTCGAAGCCGAAGTCACTTCGATCATTCCATCCGCAATTTTCTCAGACCAGTCATAGTCACGCCCTTGCAGGTCCTGAAGCCAATCGTCGGGCGAGGTTTCCGAGCATGCGAGCAGATCAAGTCCGCAGGATCGTGGATCGAGGAAACGATCCGTCGCACGTCCGCCAAGCCTGAGGCGCTTCGGCGTCGGGTATGCATTTGCCATGGCCGCGCCGTCTCTGATCGACCACTCGTCTTTGCCCTCATTGCAGCGAACAAATCGCGCGGGCGCGCAGGCGTGTGCCACTCCGAACGTCGGGCGACCGGACAACGGGTCACGAATCACGATCCCGTCGGCATCCCCAAAATCCGTCCAGTAGACCTCTCTGCCCGCGAATCCAGCGGCGTAACCGTGCTTCGGCGTCAGCCAGATTCCTGGATTGTGTGCCTCATAGGAATATTCAAAATAGGCTGTCTTAAATGCCATCCGACGGGAGACTGCCTTGGACAACGACTCGGGGACAGCCCGCTCCACGCCCTCACAACCCAAGCACACCAGAATGGCAACTAATGCAGTATTCATGTGTTTGCTCTCCAGCCTGGTTATGGTTTCGATGCGCCCGGCGGGTCAGTCTAATGCCGCCGCGAGCAGAAGACAGAGCAGCATACGGGACAGTACTGCGGGCATACTTGACCGGAAAAACCCTTCATTCTTGCCTGTTACGCCATCGTCAGTATGCCCAATAGCAACACACTTTCCCGGTAGGAACGAGTGCGAGAATATAGAAAGTGCTCGTCAACCGGATTTGGCAATCCTCCTCGCGATCACAATCCAATCCCAACTCGCTA